>CAUTTP010000164.1:0-2727 GCA_963541305.1 uncultured Prevotella sp. | reverse complement strand
ACGAAAATCTGAACGAAAAAACTGTAATGAATTCTTGACAGTTTTAGGGGGAGAGAGGAGAGGGGAGAGGGGGAGAGAGAAATGTCTGCTTGTTGCTTGGGAGTTAAGGGAGTTATCGTTCGTTTCACTCGCTAAGGAGTTAAAGACAAATGCCCGATTAGTGTTCATCAAGCTATTGTCCTTCGGCTCCTTTAACTCCATTAACTCCCTCAACTTCTAAAGAATTATTAAGTAACCGGCATAGAATCCAATAATTTTCCGTAAGTTTGCATGGCATTTAAACTTTGCTTATGGAAAAAAGACGTCCCTTGATTCTCATTTCTAATGATGATGGGTATCACGCCCCGGGAATCAAGCAATTGGTAGAATTTGTAAAGCCTTTCGGCGACGTTCTGGTGTGTGCGCCCGAGAGTGCGAGATCAGGATACTCGTGTGCCTTTTCGGTCACCGATTACCTTCGTTTGAAACCCCGCCACAACATGGGAGATACCGAGGTATGGTCGTGCACCGGCACCCCTGCCGACTGTGTGAAGATTGCCCTCAGTCAGCTTTGCAGCGGACGTGCCCCCGCGCTTATCATCGGCGGCATCAATCATGGTGACAACTCTTCTACCGCCACCCACTATAGCGGTACGATGGGTGTAGCCCGCGAAGGCTGCATGCAGCACATTCCTTCCATCGCTTTCTCCAGCGCGTATTATAATGAGGATGCCGACCTCTCGCCCTTGCGTCCATACGTGGAGGCTATCGTGCGGAAGGTGCTGGCCGACGGACTGCCTTCCGGCATCTGTCTCAATGTCAATTTCCCCGCAGCTCCGGCTTTCAAAGGGGTAAAGGTGTGCCGCATGTCGGCAGGCCGATGGACGAATGAGATTGATAAGCGAGAGCACCCGCGCGGCTACAATTACTATTGGGTCGTAGGAGAGTATCTCAATGACGAGCCGGAGGCTACCGATACCGACCGGTGGGCGATAAGCCACGGCTATGTCTCCATCACGCCTACCTTGATCGATGTCACAGCCTACGACTTTATGAAAGAGGTCGAGGGCTGGGAGATATGAATGCACAGATTCATAATCCGCGGTGCACCATTTGCAGCTCGTAAATGTCATTATTCCAATTTCAGGTAATCATAAAGTTCAAACCTCAAAGTTCAAAGTTAACAGATGAAATATTATCTGATAGTAGGAGAGGCGTCGGGCGACTTGCATGCCAGCCGATTGATGCAGAGCCTGATGGCGAAGGATGCCGAGGCGCAATTTCGCTTCTTTGGCGGCGACCTTATGACATCTGTCGGCGGCACCCGTGTGAAGCACTACAAGGAACTGGCCTACATGGGGTTTATGCCGGTGCTGCTGCATCTCAACACCATATTTAAGAATATGGCACTGTGCAAGCGCGACATTGTGGCGTGGCAGCCCGACGCGGTGATACTGGTCGATTATCCCGGATTCAACCTCGACATCGCCAAATTTCTGCATCGCAAGACGCAGATTCCCGTATATTATTACATCTCGCCCAAGATATGGGCATGGAAAGAATGGCGCATCAAACGCATCAAGCGCGATGTCAACGAAATGTTCTCCATCCTGCCTTTCGAGGTGCCTTTCTACGAAGGGAAGCATCATTACAAAATCCATTATGTCGGCAATCCCACGGCAGAAGAGGTCAGCGAGTTTCTTGCAGGGTATCATGAGAGCAAGGATGCTTTCTGCCTGCGCCACGGTTTAGCTCCCGACAAGCGCATTATCGCCCTGCTGGCTGGTAGCCGTAAGCAGGAGATTAAGGATAATCTGCCCGCCATGATCGAGGCTGCCAAGACCTGTTGCGGTAAGGGGGCTGGCTGTCAGATGGTGCTGGCAGGTGCACCTTCCATAGACGACGAATATTATCAACAATTCATACAAGGCACCGACGTGTGTAAGGTGGACAATGAGACCTACGCTTTATTGGCACATTCCACTGCCGCATTGGTGACGAGTGGTACGGCAACACTTGAGACCGCCCTCTTCGGCGTGCCCCAAGTGGTGTGTTATGAGACACCCGTGCCGTGGCTCATTCGTTTTGCTTTCAATCATATCATTCGGTGCAAATACATCAGTTTGGTCAATCTCATTGCCGATCAGGAGATTGTTCAGGAACTGATGGCCGACCGCTTTACGGTGGAAAACATCCGCATCGAACTCGGTAAAATTCTCCCGGGTAATCCCGCTCGCGAGCGGATGCTCCGGCAATATGCCGAGGTGAAAGTCCGTCTGGGTCAGCAGGTAGCACCTGACAATGCTGCGGAAATCATGGTTAGCCTGCTGAAGAAACACTCGGGGGCGGAATGATATATTCTTGGATGATGAGCTAAAACATTGAGAGAACAATAAGACAAAACTTCATTATCAATTAGAAATTGGCAAGTCCGCTATAGAAAGACGTTCGATAAAATTTCTTAAATTCATCGATAATATACAAAAAATCTGTCAAAAAGTATGGTGTTCTCATAATAAAATCCTGCTTTTGTACGGATGCTACCTATCACTTTATTTGGTTTTGTTTCCATAAAGGTAAGCCAAAAATCCAACATGGGCAAATCCTCGTAAGACGACATCTATCAAAGATTTGAATTTTAAATTCGACTTAAAGGCTACATATTTAAGAAAATCGTGCAGACGATACACAAGAATATGAAATAAGATACAAGTACAACCTAATTAAAATCTTATGAAAACAAAAGTT
>CAUTTP010000163.1:0-2824 GCA_963541305.1 uncultured Prevotella sp. | reverse complement strand
TCATTGTCGAATCGTGATGCTCCGGCGATTTGAAGCAGCTCGTCTGCTTGGATTCTGATAAACTCGATGGAAGGCTTTGTATAAAAACAATTTTTCGTATTCATCTTTTTTGATTTAATTATCTTATAACTTCTTAATAACTTGATTACTTAATTACTTGATTACATATTTCTTTCCGTTAACGATATAGATGCCCTTGCCCAGTCCGTCGAGCGACGTGGTGTTGCGGCGCACGAGCTGTCCGTTGATGGAGTAGACATTACCGTCAACAGATGTGCCGTTGGTCATGATGTTGTCGATTTGTGTTAGCTGTCCTTCCTCTACGCCATCGATGGCAAAGACCATGCTCTTGGCCGAGGAAACATTGTCTCCGGTGGCTATCCAGCAGCGGAAACCCTTGATGGAAAGGTCGTTTTGGGTATAATGCCACAATCCGTTTTTGGCTCCGAGCACGTAGGAATACTTCGGTACGACAGTTGAGGTCTGACTGATCTGCGTACCGCAGAACTGCAGTTTGGCGTCTACGGTGGTAGACGTCTTGGCCGTTTCTTTGAAAATTGCAGCGGGAGTAGCATCCAATACCACGTTGTTGATCACGAAATAAGGTGCCGTCACGGTGATGGTGGTACCCGTTTCGATGATCTTCGAATAGGAGCCGCTGCTGACATTTCCGCTTCGTGTCGATTGCATGATATAGAGTTTGCCGGGCTCGATGGCCGTATTATTGTCATTGGTGAGATCCACTGACTCGAAGTCGATGCGTGAAGCAATGGAGGCCGACTGCCCCTTGAGCGTGGCGAGTTTGGCCTGATCGCCGAAGGCTGTCTTAAACTGTGCCGCCGTGAGACTCACCGGCAGCGTGATAGAACTCCATAGTCCCGGTGTCAGGGTGCGTTTCAAGATGAGTGTGTTGGCATGGTTGGCATCCACCTGCTTGGTGATATAGTCGATAGAGGTCTGTGCTTCATCGAGAATCATGTCGGCGTTACCGCAATATTGCAATTGGAAGTTGTCGAAAGCTGTCCAGTCGAGATTGCCGGTAGAACCGGCCACCTCGATGCCGATGTTGAGTACATCGCCATTATTGGGGACATAGACAAGGATAGAGTTGTTATAGTTTCCTGTTTCGAAAAGCCTTGCCGCCTGAACATAGGGACCGGGGTAGTTGGCATTAAGTCCGTTATGCTTTGTCGAAGTATAGGTCAAACTATCCATCGTATAGCTGATTGCTCCGTTCAGCAGATTAAGCTCAGCAGAGACATTCGACTCTCCTCCTGTGGCACCATTCACCTTTGCAAAGAGCGTAGCCACCATGTCGCTGCTACTGTCGGCATTATAGAAGCCGTCGCACGACACCCTGTACCAGCCCTTCTTCAGTGTGGTGACAGCCTGCGTCATCGTGCCGTTGGCATTGGTGTCATTGCCCGCATTGCGGATGCTCCCTATCCAATATTGACCGTAGTAGCGTTGGAAGTTGTCAGCCATCACACCACGGTTGCCCACAAAGAAAGTGTTGGGAGCCAGCGGCGAGAATGCATACGTATAGACGCCGCCATATCCTATGGTGCTCGACAGGTTGCTGCGCACCCACTTCTCTACATCCGCGTTACCAATGTCAAAGTTCTGATCGGCCAGCAGGAATGTAGCATCGGCCGGGTCTTCGTTGGAGGCAAACTGCTCTTTAAAGGCGTCTTTCAGGTCTTTTAACGTCACAATCTGCCATAATGCAGCCTCGTCGGATGTGCCGACCGACGCAGGGTAGGTAATATCGTTGCGCTTCTTCGCTTTGTTCACATCCACGGCGAGATAACGGTTACCGCCGATGAGCGCCTGTGTGGCAGCATCTGAATAAGTGCCGTTATCTACATATAAGGTATAGTAGGTCTTACCGCCTGTGCTCACATCAGCAATCACCCAGTTGCAGTGATCACCGGTATTCTTCACGCCGCGGTCACAGTAGATGCGATCCCAATCGAATTGTTTCGCATCGCCTGCGATTCCGGCTTGAGGGAAGCCCAAGTACTTACCGTTTTCAGAACTGATGGTACCCTGTATCTTATAGGTACCGTCGCCATTGGCCTCAAACTTGAGCGGCATACCAACCTTAAAGGCCGACACACTCGTACCCCAATAACTACCGATATTGAGATACTTGCCAGACCCCACGTTATACAAATAGAACGTGGTGATATCCGTGTCGCTACTGCTTGTTACATACGAGATGGTGTTACCCACCCATTGATAGTTTGCATCCTGTCCTTGACCAAACAGACGCATTGCCCCCATACACAGGATGGCAAAAAGCATGTAAACTTTCTTCATTCTTAGAAAATTGAAGCAAGAAGAGCATGAATATTTAGTGTCTGTGTTACTATTGATTCTACTCTTTCACTCTATAGATTACTGTCGTATAATTTATAATCGCTCTCTAATTATTGTCTTGTCGCAATGTAAATATACTTCCCCGATAATAGCTATAGTCGCATTAGCATCTTAGGGCGTGCATGTTATAATCGTTGCAAAAGTAAACATTTTTTTAAATAAAAGTCTTATTCCTTTGTAAAGCGCGTTTTAATTAACGTTAATTAACAGTGCGATTCGTGACGAGAAAGGATAGATATTCTGGAGGAAAGAGGAGAGAGGAGAGGGGAGAGAGAACACTCCGGCAGTTGTTTTGCTTAAACATCTGCCAGACATTTGTCTTTAACTTCTTAGCGAGCGGGGCGAGCGATAACTCCTTTAACTTCCTTGACTTCCTCAACTCCCTTAACTTCCTTAACGCCCAAACAACAAGCGGACATTTCTCTCTCCTCTCTCCACTCTC
>CAUTTP010000162.1:0-2993 GCA_963541305.1 uncultured Prevotella sp. | reverse complement strand
TATAAAATGTGCCGGAAGACACCTCGAGAATAAGGGCAAGGACACAGATGAGCGTCCACACAAGCCAAAGATTCTGAGAAAGATAATCTACCATAAGTAAAAAGTTAGTTTAGTTGTTGAACCATTATTGCAAATTTAATAAAAAAACAAATGGCGACAAACAATTGTCACCATTTATTTTATGCACAAACTCAATATTGTCCTAACTGTTTTCCGTACGTTTTCGCCAAACATCAAACAGCTACCTGTCCAGACCGTTCCAAACCACTCGCCCGGGTGTCTTTATACTTTGCCCATCGGGAAGTGGCTTTATGCCCCTGCTTTAGCATCCGTTTCATCATTGCTTTCCACCCTGACGGTGACGTACGCCGAACGTTGTATGCACATACGTCGAACGCTGTACGCACATACACCGAACGCTGTATGCACGTACACCGAACACTGTACGCACGTACACCGAACACTGTATGCACGTACACCGAACGACATACGCCGGCATCGGAATGCACACGGTGTACCGTTTAATACATACGCAGCTTAGATAAAATACTCGTCCGCTTACCTTTTCCTCGCAGCTGTCTTCTTGGATGCTGCCGTAGTTTTGGTTTTGGTTGTCATGGGGGTCGCCGCGGGAGTCGTCTTTGCACCGGAAGCATTATAATATTTCATTGCCTCAGGCATCCATCTCTGAATATTGGCAATGCGCTTGGCGTCAGAGGGATGGTCGCTCAAGAAGTCGGACGTATTGCCGGAACCTGAGGACATGCGCTGCCAGAAGGTAACGGCATTATGTGGGTCATAGCCCGCCATGGCAGCAAAGATCAGCCCCATATAGTCGGCCTCGGTCTCGTTGTCGCGCGAATACTTCAGGTTGCGGAAAGAGAACAATCCGCTTGCCACCTGACTGGCAAGGCTTCCCACGCCGCTACTTCCTGTCACCGTGCCCAGCACACTGCCGCCAATGGATGCCACGGCACTCTGGTTTTGCCTCTTGGTCAGCTGTTCAGCACTATGCTTGGCTACGGCATGCGCAATCTCATGACCAAGAACGATGGCCAGCGAAGCTTCATTCTGCGTATAAGGCAGTAACCCCTCATACACCACAATCTTGCCACCGGGCATACAGAAAGCATTGGCCTGCTGATCTTGAACGAGATTAAACTCCCAAGCGAAGTTGCCCAGCTCACTGGCATAACCATTGTTACGCAGATAATTCTCCACCGCATTGGCAAGTCTGCGCCCCACGCGCGTCACCATAGCCGTATTGGCGGCATTGGTCGATTTCTTAGCCGATGCCATATACTTGGTATATTCCGTATTGCTCAAACTGAGAATCTCACTATCCGACACGGAAATACGGTGCGTACGGCCTGTCAATGGCACCTTAGAGGCTGTGCCGCATGATGCGAGCATACATGTGGCAGCAACCATCAGTAAGAATAATTTTAGACTTTTCATTGCTTTATAAATTGATTGTTATTTAAGACTTTACTGCTCCTTATCACTGATCTCCACGCTGTCTTGCAATTCAGACCTCACAGGTCTATACGGAAACTTCACCCCAATGCTCTCAAGGCGAGCCCTAATTTTATCCATATTTCCACCTTTATCAATTGCATTTTGTACCCAAACAGCAACATTGAATCCATTCTTTCCTGTTTTCATAGGATCTGCTCCTTTGTCCCATAACCATAACACCATATCCCACTGATAGGCGGTAGCCTGATTTGTTATCACAGTCTCCATACCTTTATCAAACTTGTTAATATCAGCCCCATGCTCCAACAAATACTCTATTTTCTTTCTATCATCATTTAATGCAGCAGAAAAAATGGGGAGCGAAGCCCTATCCTCATTAACATCAGCATTATATTCTATGAGTAGCTTCATGAATTTGATATCATATCTGTCATAGCAGGAGCTTTTCAGAGGAAACATTGCCTCTGTTATTTTAGGATTGCTGTCCCATACATTGGATATCAGGTTGGGGTCGGCACCATTCTCTAAAAGAAACTTTGTCATCTTATAATTGTTTGTCCTTACGGAAAAAAGCAAATAGGTCATGCCATGTTCACCTGTCGAGTTGGCATTCCATCCTTGCTTGATGAAACCGCGTAACGTTTCTTTATCATTATTGTATATTGCCGATATAATTGGAAATTCCTCTGCGCTGAAATATCCAGCGTAGGGTACTCTTTTGTTAAACATATTACAAGAATTTAGTGTGATTATCAATAAACCTAATATTATTTGCTTCATCGTTATAGGGATATTACAGTTGATTAGCTATAATGGGGTTACCTTGCTTGTCTCTTTCCGCCTCAATGGCTTTAAGGAGCAATGGAAGGTCGTGCCCCCGTGTAAAGTCGAATTCATCGGATGTATACAGTCGTATCCGTTCGCCTGCCGTATTGGGCATCATCACGATATTGTTATTACCCTTGTTTAGGAAATCCTGATTAGAATAATAGGTGTGCACTCTCGATGTATCTGGTGGGATAGCGTTCCCTGCACCATCCTTTAAATACTTTTCATACGTTTGGGGATGAACCCCGGGGGGATTAAAGGCATACGTCTCGCAACCCGTGGCTGCCCCACCAGCAGTAGCCAATCCTCCTCCAAGAGAATGACCTGTAATGATGAGGGAGTTACCAGTCTTTTGAACTTTATCATTTATCTTTTGAGATAAAATAATTGCTTCCTTATATTGCTTACTACCCAATCCAAGCCCTTGCGACAGATCGTCATCCACCCAATCTCTACTCCAATCATGAATGATATCATTTTCAGGATGCTCCGGCTCACTGTATGTACCACGAAAGGCAAGCACATAATTGCCTTTGTCGTCCTTATACACATCAGACTTGAAACCTGAGTCGTCATCTTTTAATTGGGTTCGGTCTATACCCAATTCTTCTAACTCGCCATCGGTAAGGGGTGTATATCCATCGAGTTTCTCGCTTTGCAACTTCTCTTTTTGCTCATCGCTCAAA
>CAUTTP010000161.1:0-3264 GCA_963541305.1 uncultured Prevotella sp. | reverse complement strand
TTCTGCATCTTTCGTTACAATTCGGTGCAAAGGTAATTAAACTTTACGAAACGCGCAAGGGAAAAGGGTAAAAAAATGAAGATGATGCGCTAAATGCTGTCCAAGCCGCGGCGTGCATTGCGGTGCAAAGCCTTGAACTGCGAGGGCGTCATGCCCGTGACACTCTTAAACTGGGCAGAGAGATATGCCACACTGGAGTAGTTCATCTGCAAGGCAATCTCGGTAAGCGTCATCTCCTGATAGGTAAGGAGCTCTTTCACACGCTCAATGCGCTGCTCAATGTAGTAACGCTCAATGGTCATGGAGGTGAACTCAGAGAAGAGTTTGGATAATGCGGAATAGTCTTGGTGCATCTCCATCTGCAAGAAATCGGACAGATTGAGCATCGTCCGGCTATCACGGTAATGCACCAACTTAATGATATTGACCTTGATCTGCTCGATAAGCTGACGCTTGCGGTCGTCGAGAAGTTCAAAGCCCAATGCCTCTAACTTGTTTTTCAACAGCTGATGGAGGCTATCATCTACATGTCCGACAACGCGAGCCATACCCAAATCTACAGCGACGGGCTCCAGCCCAGCGTCGCGCAACGTCTTGTCTACAGCCATCTTACAACGGTCGCACACCATGTTTTTGATGTATAATGTGGTCTCCTCCATAACTGTCGAATGTCTTTTTAACGGAAGAATCTATTTAATTCCAAGTAGATGGCTCCAGCAATATCTGCACAATGCGCTCTGCCGAACGTCCATCCCAGCGGTCGGGCACACCGCTCGCTTTCCAATTGCCTGCCACCATGCGGTCGACTTCCTGCGACAAGGTTGCGGCATCCTCACCCACCAGAACATTCGTACCCACCTTCACGGTCTCGATATGCTCGGTATAGCTGTTAAGAGTGATGCAGGGTACCTGATTGAAAGTGGCTTCCTCTGCCACATTGCCCGAGTCGGTGATGATGCCGACGGCATGGCCGGTGAGATAGCCAAACTCCAAATAGCTCAGCGGTTCTACGAAGATGATATCGCCCGAGCCTATCGATGCAAGGCTCTCCTGCACCACCTGCTTAGCCAATCCGCGCAGCGGAGCAACCACGGGCATGCCTCCGGCATGGTCGACAATGGCTTTCAACATAAGCTGAAGGTTCTCTCTGTTGCCGTGAAGCAATGCCTTACGGTTAAGTGTGAGCACAAGATACTGCCTGTCGCGGAGCGGGAGCGTATCGAAAATGGCGGGCTTTTGCAAACGGTTATGGTTATAGCGCACGTTGTCGATGAGCACATTGCCCACCATATAGACTTTGGAGAGTTCGGCGCCCTCACGGTTGGCAATGGAGTTATTGCTCATACCGGCGGTGAAAAGGATGTCGCTCAAGCCGTCGATTACTAATCGGTTGATCTCCTTCGGCATCTTGATGTCGAACGAGCGCGTGCCTGCAGCAATGTGCACTAAGCCGAGCCCCTGCTTCTTGGTGACGATGGAGACAGCCATGGTAGAGGCCAAATCGTCGATCACAACCACCACATCGGTGGGATGTTGTTGCAGGTAGCGTTCAAATTTAGACATGACCTGTCCTGTCAACTCATTGAGATTGTCGCATGTCACGCCCAGATACTCATCAGGACGAGGGATTTGAAGGTCATCGAAAAGCGATGATTCTACGGTTGGATCGTCTGCCGTACCGGTGTAAACAAGTTGAAAATCAATTGCTGCGCCTTGCTCTTTGGCTGCCTGTATGGCTCTGATCACTGGCGCTACCTTAATAAAATTGGGGCGGGCACCACAAACTATGCAAATGTTCATATCCGACTGTTATTATTATTGCATGCAAAAATAGCAAAAAAACAAATGACGGCAAGGGATTGCCGCCATTTGTTTTGCATCTTTCGCAAGTATTTTTACATTTCTTACTTGAACAGTTCCTTGATTCCTGCGAGGCTGCCCATGAGATTGCTCGCCTCGTACGGCAGGAATACGGTCTTGTTCTTGTCTCCTGAGGCCAGTTCTTCCATCATCTGAATGTACTTCTGCGCCAGCAGGTAATTGGCCGGGTTGGTCGATTGCCCCACGGCTTCGGTAATCTTATCAATAGCGATAGCCTCGGCCTCGGCCTTGCGAATACGCGCCTGTGCCTCTCCTTCGGCATGGAGAATAGCCTGCTGCTTATCGGCCTCGGCACGGTTGATGGTAGCGGTCTTCTCTCCCTCCGACTGGAGAATCTGCGCCTGCTTCTTACCCTCTGAAGTGAGAATCGTGGCACGCTTATCACGCTCTGCCTGCATCTGCTTCTCCATTGCCTGCAGCACACTCTGCGGGGGGATGATGTCTTGCAGCTCCACACGGTTCACCTTGATGCCCCATTTGTTGGTCGCATCGTCAAGCACGCCACGCAGTTTGGTGTTGATGGTGTCGCGGGAGGTCAGAGTCTGGTCAAGCTCCAGCTCACCGATAATGTTACGCAGTGTGGTCTGGGTGAGCTTTTCGATGGCATTTGGCAGGTTGTTGATTTCGTACACCGCCTTGAACGGGTCAACGATCTGGAAATAAAGCAATGCATTGATCTGCATCTGGATGTTGTCTTTGGTAATCACGTTCTGCTTATCAAAGTCATAAACCTGCTCGCGAAGGTCAATGCTGTTGCTATACATATAGCGACCGCGAACGAGGGTCACTATGGTTTTCGACTGATCGATAAACGGGATAATGACATTGATGCCCGGCTTAAGCGTTGCATAATACTTGCCCAGACGCTCGATAATCTTCGTCTCGCTCTGAGGAATGATAACGAGTGCCATCTTTGCGAAGATAAGCATAAGGACTACAAGTCCTACTAACACATAGGTTCCTATCATGTTTACTGCAATTAAAGGTGTATATGAAATTTAAAAACTCTCGAACAACTGCTATGCCTTCTCTACCGTCACGATAATGCTTTCGCGGGAGATGACACGCACCTTATCGCCCTCGGCTATCTCTTCGCCCGTGGCCGAAACGGCTTTCCACTCGTCACCGTCTATCTTGACATAGCCCGATTGGTGCCCGGAGATATTCTGTATCACCGTACCCACACGGCCGATCAGCGCATCGACATTGCTCACACGCTCATTTCCCTTGACATGGAGATACTTCATGACAAAGGGACGAACTGCAAACACACTGACTGTCGAGCAGATGACAAACACCAACACCTGCACCCAGAATGGGATGTCAAGAAAAGATGATACGACGGCAAAGACGGCACCGATGGCAAAGCACATGATATAAAAT
>CAUTTP010000160.1:0-3520 GCA_963541305.1 uncultured Prevotella sp. | reverse complement strand
AGATACGACTCCGTTTACCGCAGCCGGATTAAAAGTCATCAACCCGTTTCTAGGTAGTAAATAGGCCATATAAAACAACAATCTCTCTCACAGGTACTATTTTATATAGCTCACAAAAAGATATTGAGGACTGAGGAAAATACATTCATTGTATGATGAGAAAGTATCCTTTGCACAAATGTGCAGCCGTTTGCGGCATCAAACAGATGGACCCAATTCCAGTCCCCACGACAGGAGTAAACAAAGCATGACTAAGGCAGTTCACCCCCCAAAGCGTAGGCGGGGGGTATCCCCGATTTATCTGGATGATGACGACCAGCCTGAGCAATCAAACGTCATTTACATGCGCCGCCGCAAGCGCCGGCACATTGTCTTTGGCTGGTATGGCGGTAAGTTCTCGCATCTCGATTGGCTGCTGCCCTTGCTGCCCAAGTGCCACCACTACTGCGAGCCATTCGCAGGGTCTGGTGCCGTTCTCATTAACCGTGAAGCCGCACCAGTTGAGACTTACAATGATATAGACGGCGACGTGGTGAACTTCTTTCGGGTTCTTCGTGACCGTCACGAAGAGCTGATTAGGGTTATTTCCTTGACACCCTTTTCCCGCGAGGAATACCACCAAGCAATCTATGGCAGCACACGTGGCATCAGTGACGTGGAACGGGCTCGACGGTTCTATATCAAAGCCCGCCAGACCCGTACCGGGCTTGCTCAGACTGCTTCTCTTGGCCGTTGGGCGAACTGTAAAGACACGAGCCGAGCGGGCATGTCCGGTGTTGTCTCGCGTTGGCTTGGTGGAGTGGATGCTCTGGACGAAATCGCTCAGCGACTTATCCGGGTGCAGATCGAAAACCGCCCCGCCGTTGATGTGATCCGTTTGTATGACAGTCCCAAGACGCTTTTCTATTGCGATCCGCCATATCTGCATGCTACACGTGGCGACACTAAGGCTTACGGCTTCGAGATGGACGAGAGTCAACATCGGGAATTTGCCGAAGCGGTCAATGAGTGCAAAGGCATGGTGGCTGTATCTGGGTATGACCACCCTCTGATGGACGAGCTATTCAAACCGGGACGTTGGTTCAAGACCCAAGGCCCTGACAAGACGATTCACTCGACCAAAGGCAAACGGTCAGAAGTCCTTTGGACGAACTACGATCCCAAAAATCAGAAAGAGTTGTTAGAATGAGGGCCGCTGGCGCATGGAGTATCAATACCACCCAGACGATATGCACATTTTCCAGGCTGTTGCAGCCACAAAAGCAAAAGGAGTTTCGATGACACCAGAAGAAATATTACAAGACGTCCAGCAACGGGCAGCCGATACGCTGAATACCTCTGTCGTAACTGACCCGGTAATCCGGGAGCGTGTCGATTACGTCTGCCGCTGCATGAGAAACCGCGCTGGAGTGCGGCTGCTCATGTCATGTTTGTTGGGGTATATGGACAAGCCGACCGTCGATCCGCGCAAGCCCTATACCAAGATTGGGGGGACTGACAGTTTTTCCGGGCGCACCTATGACGAACGCTACCTGACCAAGTTCATCAACGAACATCGACTGCCTGTCAATTCGACAACCGCCTTTCTGACCCCAACACTACGCAATATCAACCATGCACTGACCACAGATCGGGAACTTGTCGGCAGCCCGCCTGACCTCTACAAAAAGACGCTTGAGCTTCTGGAAGATGTGGCCTTGAAGCGCATTTCTGCTGACGTGCTGTTTGTGGAAACTGTGCGCGTTTTGATGCTGCTGCGCGATGAGAAGCTGGCCCGTATGGATTCTCTGTTGGATGCCTTGGATCGTACCGAAGGAGCTTTGCCTCTTTCATCAGAGGCCATTGTTACACTAATAGGTCAGCACCTTGCCTGCAAGAACGCCAGCCGCTTGCCGGTGCTGGTTGTCGCAGCCGCCTACGAGGCCGCAGGGGCCCGATTATCTGAAAGCATGTTACCCCTGAACTCGCACAATGCCGCCGATCTTCAAACTGGCTCATTGGGTGATGTGGAAATATGTTTGATGGGCGAGGATTTAGTTGTCACCGCCTACGAAATGAAGATGAAGCGTGTCACGCAAGACGACATCGACGCAGCAATAACCAAGATAGCCAGGTCGTCGAACAGGATTCACAACTACCTTTTTGTCACCACGGATGTGATCGACCCACTTGTGGCCGAGTACGCCGCGACGTTTTACGAGAAAACGGATGGAACCGAGATTGCCATTCTCGATTGCATCGGGTTCTTGCGGCATTTCCTGCACCTGTTCCATCGTATCCGGGCGGATTACCTCAACGCCTACCAAACGCTGGTCTTGAATGAGCCGGATTCGGCAGTCAGCCAGACCCTTAAAGAGGCGTTTCTGGCGCTGCGACAGGCCGCAGAAAGCGATGAGTGATTCAACATGGGGCAGGCACGAATGTAAAACTGGGTCGCTAATGATGTAGAGTGACACTTATGCCAGTCGTGCACTGAGTCGTAACACGGCTGATTACTGATAAGGCTCCTGCCCGCCGGCTGATCGTGGGTTTTGATCTTCCAGACGTTGATCAAGTTCGATCATCAGCCAAAGCCATCGATACAATAGAACTCCGAGTTCAAACTATCATATCTAGCTTCACCTCGGCTGGGTTTCTGGCTACCCTTACCTATGCGCTACCATTGCTGAAATCCTCTATTCAACTTAATCAAAATATTGCCCTCAAACATTTCACAGTCATTTGCCTCTACAGGAAGGGCAACTCTTATCTTTCTTGTTGATTCCATATCAATGCCTTATGCAAACACAGCCTAAATAAAAAAGCCCGCCGTAGGGGGCAAGAGAAAAACAGGCGTGGCAATTTTGCAGGCTGCCGAAGGTGCCGGAAAAGTTGCCTAAGTCTGTTTTTCTCTTGGGGGCGTGGGGACGTTTCTGCCGAACCTTGAGAGGCGGTAACGGGGCTGCGGCGGGCGTTTTTTTCCGTTAATTTCCCTTCAGCATATAAAGGTCGTCTGAAATCGCCGTTTCAGACGACCTTTATATCTTAGTCATTGTAAATAACCTGCTCTACCGTCCACCATGTATGCGGGTAATTAGCCTTAAAATCTTCAATTTTCCATTGATAATCTTCATCATCAATCCCTGTATCATAGATAAATTTTTTGTCAGAACTTATAAAATGTGTTGCCCTTATACAACATTTTCTAATGCTTACCTCTACTTCAGATACGTTTTCTAACATCAATAGCTTAATTAGGGCTTCGGTATCCAGTCGCGTTTCAGCGGGAATTTTACCTTTAAGGCATTCAGAAAACATTTTGTCATACGTTTCACGCGGCAATAATGCAAATGTTTCTGTCATCGTGCCTACGCTATAATCATGACAGGTATCCTTCAACAAATCATAGGTCAAATCCGAACTGCCTTTTAACGCAGTTGCAAAAAGTTCGACACAATCGTCAGCCGTCAAGCCGTCATTCAGTGCATCCATATGCCGCCACATCCGCATAAAAATTTCTCGGATTTCCTTCGGGCTTAAC
>CAUTTP010000159.1:0-3739 GCA_963541305.1 uncultured Prevotella sp. | reverse complement strand
CATAAACCTATTGGGCAAGTCAAATACACTTTAATTTAATTCAACCAACGAGTTATCCTATATTTTTCCTGAATGTTTCAAGAACACGGGAAAGTGCTGTAGCGGTATCTCCTGACCGCCGACCCGGCCTTACCATCAGGCAGGATCGGTACTGTGCGGCGTTCGGTGTATGCACGTACAGTGTTCGGTGTATGCATGTACGGCGTTCGGTGTACGTGCGTGTGGCGTTCGGCGTACATCGGCATCAGAATGAGATCGGTGTGTCGTTTGGCATACACGACGCTTAGACAAGCTCCCTCTTACGGCAAAGGTACTTATTGGTATGATGTATAAAGGACTTCCGACTTGTCGGGTAATTTTATTAACTGACTGTCTTATACGAATTTAGCCTGTCATGTTTGAATCCTCTAAACAAGACAGGCTAAATCCGTATAAGATAATATTTCGTTTTTATCCCCCCAGAAGGCTATATTTGACACATCCTCGATAATATGACAGAGGATACTGATGAGAGCAGTTTATTTCCTCCGTTCGCTCTCATTGATGAAACCGTGACGATAGGCGTACAGGAGTTCCTGCAGATCGCCGATCTGCTTGCTGAGCTCGCAGCCTTTGTCTGTGTCGGCCACCAGCATGCGGTGAGAGGACATTTCTACAATCTGTATGGTCGATTTGATGTCGGTGCCTCTCACGATGGCGTCTTGCGTAGAGGTGAACGGCTCGTGCTGAACCAATTGGAAACCACGGCTGTGATACACCAACGTGTACCCGGCAATACCGGTCTCCTCATGATAGGCCTGCGAAAATCCTCCATCAATCACCATGAGTTTTCCGTTGGCCTTAATGGGGTTCTCGCCCTTGCCGGCACGCACAGGCACATGGCCGTTGATGATATGGCGGTTCTGACCTGTTACGCCAAAGGCATCCATGATAGCATCGCATACATCTTCTCTGTCGCGTAACTTGAAGAAGTTGCCTTTTTCTTCCTTATGCGTCTCCTTATCTTTGATGAAATAGCGTTCAAAAGTAGACATTTTTGACTTGTCGAATAGCGGACTGTCAGGGCCACACCAAAGGTACATAAAATAGTCGATGGCGTATTGTCTGTCGGCAGGCGCCGTATCGGATTGGAATGCAGAGCGGATGAGCATGCCCGTGTCGTGCATCAATTTCCGGCCGGAGCACTTGTGTCCGGGGAATATCTCTACGTCTTTCAGCGTGCCATCCTCATTCAAAGGTACGGAGGCGTGGAAGAGAAGATTATTGTTGAAGATGTTGTACATGCAGCCATGTGCCAGCATCACACGGATATGTTTGTGCAGTTTCTCGCTGATAGCAAAGCTATGGTGCAGTTTTTCGATGAGTTCTTGCTCTTCATGCGTGAGCACATTAGGCTGAGTAGGGTCGATGGTGGGGAAGTTGCAGCTGGTGAGCGGATACTCTTTGTTATCGAGCGTGATGGTACCCTCCTCATAATTCACGAAGTTGAACAGCATGCGATCTGCCATGTTCCACTCCGGATGTTTGGCATAGAGCTGAGCTTCTACCTTGAACTGCAGCACTGCCATGGCTTTGTGCATCTGAGCGGTCAGTCGGATGCTCTTCTCATCCATCTGCTCTGCGCCGCCCGACAGCTTAGGTATGAACTCCGTGCAAGGGTCATCACTGTAGGTATCCATGGCAAAGGTGGCCAGTGGAACGAGATTGATGCCATAGCCATCTTCCAGTGTTACGAGGTTAGCATAGCGCAAAGACAGTCGGATGACGCTACAGATGCAGGCGTCATTACCGGCTGCAGCCCCCATCCAGAGAATGTCGTGATTACCCCATGTGAGATCCCAGTGGTGGTAACGACGTAGCAGATCCATGATTTTGTGTGCCCCGGGACCACGATCGTACACATCCCCAAGAACGTGAAGCTGGTCGATGGCAAGGCGCTGAATCACGTTGGAGATAGCAATGATGAAGTCGTCGGCACGGCCGGTGGAAATGATTGTATCGATAATCACATTGACGTAGGCCGCCTTGTTGGTGTCATCGGTACGCTCGTGCAACAGTTCCTGAATGATATAAGAGAAGTCTTCAGGTAGTGATTTGCGCACCTTTGAACGGGTATATTTACTTGACACATCACGACAAACGGCCACCAAGTGGTGCAGGGTGATGTGATACCAGTCGTCAATCTCTTTCTCTGAGGTCTTGACCAATTCGAGTTTCTGCTCCGGATAATATATCAGCGTACAGAGTTCACGCTTCTCATTCTCACGAAGGGTAGTGCCGAAAAGCTCGTTCACCTTACGTTTGATATTGCCAGAAGCGTTTTTCAACACATGCTGGAAGGCCTCATACTCTCCGTGGATGTCGGCAAGGAAATGCTCTGTGCCCTTAGGCAGATGGAGGATAGCCTGCAGGTTGATGATCTCGGTACTTGCGTCAGCGATGGTTGGGAATGATTGGGACAGCAACTGCAGATAGTGCATGTCTTGCTCAATGTTATAGGGGCTGTTATTCATCATCTTTTCCTTTGAGTTGTATATGTTGTTCATCAGAGAGAAATCTTGTGATGCTTTGTGCATCATGTATTATATTTAGTGATGGCCTTTGTCAGCGCCTCTGCCTGCCTGTCATCTTTTTGATTGAATGGCATGAAGCCTTCGCGCAATCCTAACACCTCTTCCAATACTGTCATGAGGCGTTCGGCAAAGTCGTTGATGCCTATATCGCGTGCCATCTCCTTGAGTCGGTCTTCATCCATTTCGTCATAGCGGCAACTCTGGTAGATGTTGGCGAGATGGAGGAGGGGAGCTTTGTGTCGCTCTATCTCATACCGTAGATTCAGCAGCTGCATCATCAACCGTCGCTCTTTCTTTTCCTTGCTTGCGATGGCATCACTGATTTTGTTGCGCAGCAAGATATTGCGCGAGTAGGTGTCATCGCTTTTCAGGTCTCCTTCGTTGTATTGGTGCCCGTCGGAAAACCGATCTATTTCTTCTACAACGATGTGGGGTGGCATATATTGCAGTCTTTGCAGACCTATTTTTACAGGCAGATCAATGAACTCATCGTTTGTGTAGATGAAGATTTTGCGCCATTCGACAGTAGGGATATTTTCTATCTGTTGTTTGATTTCTGTGCAAAGTTCATGATCGTTGAGTATCTCTTTGTCAATGCCTAATGCCAAGAGCTGTCCGATGATGCTGCATGACTGTTCGGAAAGCAGCAGTCTGGCGTTGGAGTCGAGTACCTTTTGGTAGAGTGTCGCCATCTGTTGTGCCATTTCATGGAATGATACTTGGCTGGTAAGCACAGGATTCTTGATGATCGTCACTTTATTGTTCCAGCCCAGTTTCAGAAATGTTTCATATTCCAATTTGCCGCAGACATGAATGGCGGAGGCTTGTTGCGCCACCTTTTGTTGTTGGGCGAACAGGCGGGCTGTTTTATGCTTCTTGATAATCCATGGTTGCAGGCCACCTAAAGGGGTGAAGACTGTGGGTACATGCAGTTTCTTTGCTTTTCCTAAAAAATGGATCCCAGTCTTGTTCCAACTGCCAAAGACATGCACGATGTGATAGTCTTTGAGAGCAGACAAGTCCTTTCCGTGAGCGGACGTCCATCGCTCCACGTCAGCATAGTCGTTGAGACTATGGGCTAACATGGTGGTCAGCTCATGGTGGATGTCAATAGCATCCATGGTGCCGGGTACGTAAAAGAGTACCTTTAGTCTATCCATAGGCTT
>CAUTTP010000158.1:0-3861 GCA_963541305.1 uncultured Prevotella sp. | reverse complement strand
GCACGTACATCGAACGTCGTACGCACGTACACCGAACGCCATACGCACGTACGCCGAACGCTGTACGCCGTCGTTTCCGCCTGACGGTGAGGCCGAAGCGACGGGCAGGGGCACCGTTAGGGCACTTCCCGCGTTCTCGAATTATTCAGAAAAATATTGGAATGGCCTACATATACTCTTGGCAGAACTGCTCGCCAAGCTCGAATCCCTCCTCATATAGGCATTCCAGCTTGTGCGTATCTTTCTCTATGCGCCCCACCTCCACGGGGCGTTGGGGGCGAATGCAGACGATGCGGCCGGCATCCTCCATATCCTCTATGAGCTGAAGCTGCCTGTTGTAAGCCTCCAACCGATGGCTGAGCGCCACGCGGAGACGGGGGTAATGCTTGTAGATGAACTTGGGAATCTTACGGTCTTTGCCCATGTCGCGGAAGCCTCGGTTGCGCGTAGACACGACCACATTGGTGGGATGCCCCGTCTCTATGGAGCGCATCAGGGGAATAGAATCGATGATTCCGCCATCGAGCAGCGGCTCACCATCGATAAATATGATTTTGCTCACGTAGGGCAGGCTGCTTGACGCACGCGCAATGTCGCACGCCCGTTGCGGGTCTTTCAGCTCCTTGAGATAGACCGGGCGCCCCGTGTTGCAATTGGTGGCCACCGCCTCGAACCCATCGGCATGCCTGAAAAACTCACGATAGTCAAACGGGATTATCTCATTGGGGAAGCGGTCGTAGAGCAGATTCTGGTCGAAGATACAGCCTTGTGTCACCAAATGCCTGAGACCGATATAATCATATTTAGCCAAGAGATCAATGTTGGTGATGCGGGCGCGACGCGGCTGGCGCGAAATGTAGCTCATGCCGTTGCATGCCCCGGCTGAGACCGCTACCGTGTAACGGAAATACAAATTATGTTTCATGAAAGCATCCAGCACGCCACTGGTGAAAACACCCCGCATGCCACCACCTTCGAGCACTAATCCGGTATTTCTGTCTAATTGCATAAATAGGCTAAATTTTAATGCAAAGTTAATCAAATTTAGACGAATTCTTTGTAACTTTGCGACTAAACTGTAGAAAAACTCCTAATAAAAATGTTTAGCAAAGACACATACATCAGTCGCCGCCAAGAGCTCAAAAGACTCGTAGGGAGCGGCATCATCGTGATGTTTGGCAATAATGAGTCGCCCGCAAACTTCCCCAACAACGGGTATTATCCGTTTCGTCAAGACTCCTCATTTCTCTATTATTTCGGCCAGAAAAGAGACGGGCTCGTGGGGGTGATAGACATCGACAACGACACAGAGACGCTCATCGGCGATGATATCGACATTGAGGACATCGTGTGGTTTGGTTCTGTAGACAGCGTTCGCGACATGGCGGAGCAGGTGGGGGTGAAAAACACGGCACCAATGAAGACGCTCAAGGCGATCTGCGAAGAGGCCTTGCGGCAGAACCGTAAGATTCATTTCCTGCCACCCTATCGCTTCGACATCCAGATTCAGATATTCGACCTGCTCGGCATACACCCCGACCGGCAGAAAGAAAGCGCCTCGATGGCACTCATCAAGGCCGTGGTGAGGATGCGTTCGGTAAAGACACAGGAGGAAATCGAAGAACTGGAGCGTGCCTCGGTCATCGGCTACAAGATGCACACCACTGCCATGCGACTTACCAAACCGGGTCTGACGGAGAAGTTTGTGGCCGGTCAGGTGGACGGAATGGCCAACTCTTACGGCGCCATGGTGAGTTTCCCCACCATCTTCACTCAGCATGGCGAGATCCTGCACGGCAGTCCTTCGATGAACATTCTCGAAGGCGGGCGCCTCGCTCTGTGCGATGCCGGTGCCGAAACCATCAACCATTACTGCTCCGACCATACGCGCACCTATCCCGTCAACGGCAAGTTCAGTCAGCGACAGCTGGAGATCTACTCCATCGTGGAGGCATGTCACGACTATGTTTTGCAGGTGGCGAAGCCCGGGGTGAAGTATGCCGACGTTCACTTTGCCGTGTGCCGACTGATGCTCGACCGTCTGAAAGAGCTCGGACTGACCAAAGGCGATACCGAAGAAGCCGTCAAGGCCGGTGCGCAGGCCATGTTCCTGCCCCACGGATTGGGTCACATGATGGGTATGGACGTGCACGACATGGAAGCCTTAGGGCAAATCAATGTGGGCTATGATGAGGAGACACGCCCCAACTTGGAGCAGTTCGGCACCAACAATCTGCGCATGGGACGCCGTCTGGAAGAGGGCTTTGTGGTAACAGATGAGCCGGGAATCTATTTCATCCCCGCCCTTATTGACGAGTGGAAAGCCAACGGTCACTGTGCCGAATTCCTCAACTTCGACAAGATCAAGACCTATAAAGACTTCGGCGGAATACGCATCGAGGACGACGTGCTCATCACCAAAGACGGCTGCCGCTTCATCGGAACAGACCGCATACCCTATCACCCAAAAGACGTGGAGGCTTTCATGGCCAACAACTAAACGCGTGAAATCAACCAAAAAGTAAATAAAAAGAATGAAGAAAACCATCGGTGTGGCTCTTCTCGCATTGTGTGCGATGAGTGCCAACGCAACTGACAAGAAAGACAGCGCTAACGTTAACAAGCCCGTCTTCACAGTAGTTAAAGAAAACAAGATTACGAGCATCAAGGACCAGAACCGTTCGGGCACGTGCTGGAACTATTCTACGCTGAGTTTCATTGAGGCTGAAATCCTCAAGGCCACAGGCAAGACATACGACCTCTGCGAGAGTTTCGTGACCAATAAGACCTATATGGACCGTGCTGTTCAGGTGGTGCGGCTGCACGGCGACTGCCAGTTTGCACAGGGCGGAAGTTTTGAAGACCCCCTCTACGTAATCAAGCACTACGGCATCTGCCCCGAGGACGCCATGCCATTCCCCGGCAGCCTCTATGGCGACTCATTGAACAATTATAATGAGTTCTTCACCGTGATGACACCTTACGTTACTACGCTTGCCAAGAGCAACTCAAAAAAGCTCTCCAGCCAGTGGAAAGTGGGGTTGCAGGGCATCCTCGACGCATATCTCGGCAAGTGTCCGGAGAGTTTCACCTATCAGGGCAAGACCTATACGCCGAAGTCGTTTGCAGCAAGCCTCGGCCTGAACTGGGACGACTATGTGAGCATCACATCATACACACACCATCCTTTCTGGACTCAGTTTGCTATCGAAGTGCAGGACAACTGGCGCAACTCCTTGTCATGGAACATCCCGATGGATGACATGGTAAGAATCATCGACAACGCCATCATGAACGGTTACACCGTGGCTTGGGGCGGCGACGTGAGCGAAGATGGCTTCACCCGTCAAGGCTTGGCCTACATGTACGACACCAAGAAGATGGAGAGCATGCAGGGAAGTGACATGGCACACTGGCTCAAACTAAGCGCCGACAAGAAGAAGAATATCGTCGATTCGCTGGGCGTAAACGTTCCCGAGGTGACGCCCACGCAGGAGCAGCGACAGGAACGCTATGACAACTGGCAGCTGACCGATGACCACGGCATGCTCATCTATGGCATCGCCAAAGATCAGAACGGCAAAGAATATTATATGGTGAAGAACTCATGGGGTGAGAGCGGCGATTATAAGGGCATCTGGTACATGACCAAAAACTATATCATCGCTAACACCATGAACATCATGGTCAACAAAAACGCCATTCCTAAGGATATCCGCAAGAAGATGAATCTGTAGATTTGGGTTATCTATCTCGATAAATTACCGCAGCCCTGAGCAAGATATTTGTTCAGGGCTGTTTGTATATTGAGACCTCTGCAAAATTCTCGCTTCTATATTTTCTTAATTCAACTATTTTTAG
>CAUTTP010000157.1:0-3968 GCA_963541305.1 uncultured Prevotella sp. | reverse complement strand
TCGCATCGCGATAAGGGTGCTTTCGCGATGCGAAAAGGGTGCTATCGCAAGACGAAAAGATGAATATCTATGGCATATTCTTACTTTTCGCCCGTAACTCACTGATGCTCTGTGGTTTACTTAAACCCCTCTAATTTTCGCGTATTTCGGACAAAAGATTTTCAATTTTGCTACACGCAATTCTACAGAGGGTGTTTGTCATCTTTTTTCAGAGGTTTTGGTCGCTGAAAAAAGGGGGAGAGAGGAGGGGGGAGAGAGGAGAGAGAATACTCCGGCAGTTGTTTTGCCTAAACATCCGCAAAACATTTCTCTCTCCCCTCTCCTTCTCCCAAAAACACGCCCCTCCACAAAATAATGTTAAACCATGTAAAACGCTTGTGAGGCTTGGTATGAATGATTATTTTTGTTTTTACAAAATTCAGAATATTAGAATGCAGAAATGATGAGAAGAACACTTGTGCTCCTTTCGTGTTTTGCGGCTTTCGCCTTGACGGTGAGTGCGCAGCAGTCGAGAACTGATATCAGGCAAAACACTAATCTTGCAGGTAGCAATTATCTGGCCTACCGCGGTCCGCAGAAAGAGCTGACGGCTGCGCCCGCGGGTTATGAACCGTTCTATATGAGCCATTACGGGCGGCATGGCTCGCGTTTTCTCATCGGGGCACAGGCCTACGACCGTCCGTATTTCACGCTTTTGCGTGCCGACTCCTTGGGAGCGCTCACGGAGAAAGGACGCGAGGTGCTGGCAAAGGTGAAGCTGATTCGTGAGGAGGCACAGGATAGGGATGGTGAGCTGACGCTTTTGGGCGCGGAGCAGCACCGGCAGATTGCGCGCCGCATATATGAGCGATTCCCCCGGATATTCGCAGGAAAGACCAATATAGACGCTAAATCGACTGTCGTGATTCGTTGCATCCTATCGATGACCAATGAGCTACTGGAGCTGTCGACCATCAATCCGCAGTTGCAGATTCGTCACGACGCGAGCGAGCACGATATGTATTACATGAACGACCGAAAGAGTAAATACAAAAAGTTGCGCGAAACAGAGGCGGCGAGTAAGGCGCTGGACGAGTTTTATGCCCATCACAGCGACTACTCGCATCTGTCGTCGGTGTTGTTCAAGGATGCCAAGGTGCCCGATAGTATCAAAATCAAGACGTTGGCCGGTGACCTGTTGAAGATTGCCGCCAATATGCAGAGCACGGAACTGCGCCGCGACATCTCGCTGTGGGAAATCTTCTCCGAAGAGGAAATCTATGATTACTGGCTGTGTACCAACGCATTCTGGTATATGTATTATGGTCCGAGCAAGGAGACCGGCGGTCTGGGTATGTTTGGGCAGACACGCCTGTTGCAGAATATCATCCATACGGCCGACAGCTGCATACAATTGGAACATCCCGGTGCCACGTTGCGTTTCGGCCATGAGTCGATGGTGATGCCGTTGGTATGCCTGCTCAACCTCAACGGCTATGGCGAGCATGCAGACAGTTTGGAGGAGCTGCCCTACAAGGGATGGCTCAACTATAACATTTATCCTATGGCGGCCAATGTGCAGTTTGTGTTCTACAAGCCACAGTCTGGTGTCCACAGTGCTGACGACGTACTGGTGAAAGTATTGCTCAATGAGGATGAGGCGACGTTGCCGGTGGAGACCGACTGCGCGCCTTATTATCGCTGGAGCGATGTGCGGAAGCATTATTTGGCATTGTTGAAAGGTAAGTGAAATCGGTTTATGAGTTAAAGAGCTCACAGTGTGATGTTTGACAGCGGGTTGTCTTTAACTTGAGAATAATGAAAAGAATCATAGGCATACTAATATGTGCCACAGCTTTGTTGCCCATGCTCACTGCATGCGACAACTGCTCGGGCAGGGTGCCGGCAGATGGCGTTGAGCGGGCAGAAGATCGGTGGGTGAGGCTCGGCACGAGTGGAAAAGGCGAGACTGACGAGTCTGAATCTATCGATGAAGAGCTGAAGTATGCTCTTCCGGCGCTCCGCAGTGACATACCCGAGCAGATATTAAGGAAATCGGCCTATATCAGTTCGTTCAACAATAAGACGTTGACACCCAATTGGGTGGCATGGCGGCTTACTGCCGACCGCACCAATGGCGACGTGCAGCGTAGCGGTGTGAAGTTTGCAGAGGATAGTGAGGTAGATGCCCAATATCGTGTGACAACCTACGACTATAGCCGCTCTGGTTATGACCGTGGGCACATGTGCCCGGCGGGTGACAACAAGTGGGATGAGACGGCTATGGCTGAGTGCTTCCTTATGACCAATATTTGTCCGCAACGGCATGGCCTGAACTCCGGCGATTGGAATGATATGGAGATACAATGCCGCCGATGGGCACAGAAATATGGCGAGATATTCATTGTTTGCGGGCCTATCTACGATGGTTTATCGCAGAAACGCATCGGTCAGCAGCATAAGGTGTCGGTGCCGACGGGGTTCTTCAAGGTGGTGCTCTGCATGGAGGGCACCCCCAAAGCGCTCGGCTTTATCTATCAAAACGAAAGCGGCAATCGGTCGAAGAATGAATATCTGAGGTCAGTGGATGAGGTGGAAACAGTTACAGGATATGATTTCTTTCATATCTTGGATGACAAAATAGAGAATAAAATAGAGGCAACGGCCAATCTGGGGGATTGGTAGGCCAACCTTTTACTTGCACCGGTCATACCATTCTTTCAGTGCAAGGCGAGGCGTACCCATTTTGACGATAGCGTCGAGGTCGTGACGCGCCTCGTCCGTTCGTTTCAGTCGGATGCGGAGTTCAGCCCGTTGGAGCAGATAATCGTCATTGTTTGGGTCGAGTTCTAAGGCTTTTGAGTAATCGTATTCAGCCAGTTCGAGCATGCCTTGTTCCGTCTCAATGCCCCCTCTTGCAGCCCATGCGAGGGCAGAGTCGGGATAGGCGGTGATGAGAATGTTTATTCCATCAAGAGCTTCGGTGTAATGATGATCCTTCTGATTGAGCAGGGCAAGTCCTAATTGTGCCTCGAAATTGCCGGGTATCAGTTGAAGCAGATGCTCGTAATCGAGACGTGCGAAGTTATAGCGGTGCAGCTTCTCATTGGTAAAGGCACGGTAATATCGGCCTGCAATGTTGTTAGGATCGGCCTGTAGCACGATGTCATATTCGTTCTGCGCATACTGCCACTCGCCCAACTCTATGTTCCATGCTGCTTTTTTCAGTCGCAGATCAATGGAGTCGGGATGATAAGCCAGTGCCTCGGCAGCAAGGCGCAGGCTGTCGCGCAATGGGTTTTCAGTGCGCTGAGCGGTGGCAGAAAATGAGAAGAGCAGGCTGGCGAATAGTGCGAGATATGTTTTGTTCATCTTTATCAGTTTTGCTTTGTGGTTGCAAAGGTACGTCATCATTGTTAAATGAGGTGTACGGGGCATGTTAAATAACGTGAGTTCGATGAATTTAGAACAGAGCAAGCTGTGTGTCTAATGCTCTTTGTACATTGGTTCTCGGCTTCTTTGGAAAATAATAATGCAGCAATGGGCACCCAGCAAGTTGACGATGAAATTGTCAAAGCATCTATGCATGGAATGCTCTACCAACGCAATGTTCTTAAGTTCATCATTTATGGTTTTTATGATGGCTCTCTTGCGAAGTATTTTGCTATCTTGCCCTCTTTGTACTATCATGCAGCCCACTGTGGCAGGAAGTTTAGCAGTGTTCGTGAGGTGGAGCGGTACGTCATAGAGAGGGAAGTGCAAATAACATGTCAATTGGTAGAGTATGATGACGGAATACAGAAGACTGGTATTACAGGTATCAACACCTACAAAGCCGCATTGTCGATTACACCAAATATCTGAAATATAAACCCGACATATATCTATACGCCAGTTCGGGATAAGAAAAAGCGTACAAATGGCAAAGATAAGTTATGAGACCTCTGCAAAACCCTATCCAAATGACGAAATCGAGACCTCTGCAAAAT
>CAUTTP010000156.1:0-4089 GCA_963541305.1 uncultured Prevotella sp. | reverse complement strand
ATTATGACAGTTGGTGGCGATTCAAATGGCAATTGAGCTACACGCTGTCGAAGAGCCGCGAGTGGTTTGGCGAACTGAAAAGCCGGGGTAAGATGCCCTCTGCCAATGATGTGCCACATGTGCTCAATGGCGCCTTGTCATACGAAGTGGGTAAGTCGTCGCTTGTGACGGTAGGTGGAAACATGCACTCGGGGCTCATCATCTATGATGCGTGGGATGGTGAGGGCGACCCCGTTGCTGCTTTCCGTACCCAGCGTGACCATACGCGCTATCGCATCGATGCCAGCTATTCCTATCGCAAGGAACTGCGCCACTCGCAATTTCTTGTACGTCTGGGGCTTTATAACATCATCGGCAATCCCTCTGATGAAGACATGTTCTTCTTCTTTTCCGTCCAATTTAGAAACCAATGCGTTCCCTATGCCACCGTGACATTCAAGTTTTAGCAGTTAGAAGACAAAAGGAAAACGGCCGACTGCGCAATGCAGCCGGCCGTTGGTATGAATTGAGGTCGTGCCCGGTGATTAGAGATTAGGGTTCTCCTTTGTCCAATCAGCCACTGCGGGTACGATGCCGAGTTCAACGATCTCGTCGCGCATCTTGCAGAGGTGATCGTAAGAAGCCTTGAGAGAAGCCATCTCTTCAGCCGTACCTTGAGGCTCAGTATAGTGCACACCGTTGGTGTCAATGGTGGTAGGCATACCCATCATCACGTTCTTGAACCCGAGTTTCTCGTCGTTCACGTAGCAACCTGCCGGCAAAGTGAACTTCTCGCCACCCATAGCGGCCTCTATCATCTTCACAGCATTGTAGGCAGGACTCTGGAATGAGCTACGGCCACGAAGCTTGATAATGTTGGAACCACCCTGAATGGTGTGCTGCTTAATCTCTGCCCAACGCTCGGCAGACAAACCCATTTCCGACAACGGCTTGCCGTCTACTTTCACTCGTGAAGCAAATACGGCCATCTGCTCACCGTGACCACCGTAGGTGTGTGCTCCCGTCACCTTGTCCTGCTGTACGCCGAACTCCAAAGCGAGCGCCTGCTGCAAGCGAGTGGAGTCGAGGGCAGCCAAAGATGCCAACTGGTTAGCTTTCAAGCCGGAGTGGATAAGAGCTGTCAGTGCAGTGACGTCGGCTGGATTGAAGATCACTACAACGAAGTTTACATCAGGACAATATTTCTTGATATTCTCGCCGAAGTCGGCTGCGATCTGGCAGTTGCCCTTGAGCAAATCTTCACGTGTCATGCCCTCCTTACGTGGAGCGCCACCGGAAGAAATGATATACTTAGCACCGGTGAAAGCCTCTGCCGGATCTACGGTATAGGTGATATTTGCGCCGGGGAAAGCACACTGCTGCATCTCGTCGAATACGCCGTGCACACCCGGTTCATAGATGTCGTAGAGGCAGATGTTAGGAGTGAGACCGAGCATCAGGGCGCTCTGTACCATGTTTGAGCCGATCATGCCGCCGGCACCAACGATAACGAGTTTGTCGTTTGTTAAAAAGTTCATAACTGCAATTTAATATTTAAAATGTTTTAAATGTATTTTCTTGTCAGAAAAGCGATAGGCCGTGGGTGCAATACCGTCCATACCGTTCCTTGCAAAGTTACTAAATTTTCATAGCACTCACATCTTTATTTAGGTTTTAATATGTTGTTTATTCTTAAAAGGTTTACCTTTGTCATGTCTGTTTTGCATTTTGTGTCGTTTGCTCAATAAACAGATATAAAACCTAAAGATTATGAACGAAATCATAGCACAGCGATTGAGCGCCCTGCGCGAGGTGATGCAGCGTGAGCACCTCGACGCGTTTGTATTTCCCAGTACAGACCCCCACCATTCCGAATACACGCCCGCCCGATGGAAAGGTCGTGAGTGGCTTAGCGGGTTCGACGGCTCTGCGGGTACGGCTGTGGTGACGATGCACTCGGCAGTCCTGTGGACCGACAGCCGATACTTCATCGCGGCAGCCGACCAGCTGGCGGATACGGAGTTCCAACTGATGAAGATAAAGGTCGCCAGCACGCCCACCATCGAGGAGTGGTTGGGCAGAGAGCTGCAAGCCGTCAACGGCGCTCAAGTGGGCGTGGATGGCATGGTGACCTCCGTGGAGGTTGTGGAGACGCTCATCAGCCGACTGCGCCGACAGGGCGGCATCACCGTGCGCACCAACTTCGACCCGTTGGAGCAGATATGGCGAGACCGCCCGCCCGTGCCGGCCGACAAGGTGGTGATACAGCCTTTGGAATTTGCGGGCGAGTCGGCAGCATCGAAGATTGGCAGAGTGCGCCAAGCCTTGCGCGGGCTTCATGCCGACGGCATGCTTGTGTCGGCACTCGACGATGTGGCGTGGACGCTCAACCTGCGTGGCTCCGACGTGCATTGCAACCCCGTGTTCGTGGCCTATCTGCTCATCAGTTCTGCCGCAGCCACCTTATATATAAATAAGGAGAAACTCACACCGGAGGTCGAAGCCTATCTGGCAGGGCAGGGAGTGCAGACGGCCGACTACGGAGAGGTGAAGCGGGGGCTGAGAGATTACTTTGAATACAATATCCTGCTCGACCCCGTGGAGACCAGCTACGCCCTGTTGCAGGCCATTCGGACGCAGCAGGTGGTGCGCAGTGCGTCACCCATACCTGCCATGAAAGCAGTGAAAAATGAGGCCGAGATCAAAGGTTTTCGCGCTGCCATGCTGAGAGACGGCGTGGCAATGGTGAAGTTTCTCAGGTGGCTGAAACCTGCGGTCGAGGCCGGCGGGCAAACCGAGATGTCGATAGATCGAAAGCTGACAGCACTGCGCGCGGAGCAACCGCTGTTCCGGGGTATCAGTTTCGATACGATAGCAGGTTATGCCGGGCATGGCGCCATTGTGCATTATGAGGCAACACCCGAGACAGACGCCGTGCTTGAGCCGCGCGGTTTCCTGTTGCTCGACAGCGGCGCACAATATCAGGACGGCACTACCGACATCACCCGCACCATTCCGTTGGGCGAATTGACAGACGAGGAGAGGCTGGTCTATACGCTGGTGCTGAAAGGTCATATCCAGTTGGAGCTCTGCAAGTTTCCCGCCAATGTGTCGGGCACACAGCTCGACGTGCTGGCACGTCAGGCGATGTGGCGCGAGGGCATGAACTTCATGCACGGCACGGGGCACGGCGTGGGGGCTTATCTCAACGTGCACGAGGGGCCTCACCAGATTCGTATGGAGTACATGCCTGCGCCGCTTGCGGCCGGCATGACCGTGACCGATGAGCCCGGAATCTACCTGCAAGGTCGTTTCGGCGTGAGAATTGAGAACACCCTGCTCATCACGCCTTATCTGTCCACGCCGTTTGGCGACTTTCTGCAGTTCGACTCCCTCACGCTCTGCCCCATCGACACCGCTCCAATACTGAAAGACCGACTACTTCAAGAAGAGATCGACTGGCTGAACGATTACCACCGCAAGGTGTATGCAGAGCTTGCCCCGCATCTTGATGAGGACGAACGACGGTGGCTGCGGGAGGTAACGAAGGAATTTTGAGCTATGGCGTAAGGGCATAAGATTAGGCGTTCGTAATCAGATTATATTACCGTCTGCTAAAACCGGTTGCCGGCTCGGAAGTCCTTTATACATCATACCTACAGGCAAATCTTCCATAAAAGGGCTTGCCTAAGCGGCGCGTGTGCCAAGCGACATGCCAATCTCATTCCGATGCCCGCGTACGCCGTACGCCGCACGCACGTACACCGAACGTCGTACGCATGTACACCGAACGACGTACGTGCGTACACCGTACGAAATACGTCGCGATTAGGCCATTATTGCCATGCGAAACCTATGCAGCCGCAAGCCTATCTCAATTTTTTCGACCTTCCGACACCCGAATTTGTCCAAACCAGCCCGTTTTTTTGCTATAGAATGAACGAGCAACCGTACCGAAAAACTGTAATGAATTCTTGACAGGTGAGAGTGGAAAGATTGTGGCAAAGCAAAAGAATAAAACCATAATGAGAATATAGGCGTTTAATTTTGCACGCCTGCTTACGAGTAGAAACATTATCTTTGCAGGGTTCAAATAAAACAATGTAGTAT
>CAUTTP010000155.1:0-4143 GCA_963541305.1 uncultured Prevotella sp. | reverse complement strand
TGCGTACGACGTTCGGTGTGCATGCGTACGACGTTCGGCGTACGCCACCGTCAGGGTGGAAAGCGAAGACAAAACGGATATAAAGAGAGGGGCGTAAAGACACTTCCCGACTGAAAAAGCGTAAACGCATCCGGACGAGTGGCTCGTGAACAGAGACTGGCTGCTGTTCGATGCCTGACGAAAACGTACGTAAAACATTTAGGACAATATTGCATCTTGCCCTAATTTTTAATTGCATCCCTGCTTATACATCACGGAAATTTCGTATCTTTGCCCGCTGGTTATTCGGCTCATCTTATGCAACTGCTCGAAAAGAGTTGTGAAGATGCCGTCTTTCCTTCAGGGCGAGAGCGGGCTTCCTGCCTTGACCTGAAAAAACGTCTTGCCGACTTTTTACAGAATCCTACGTTCCTTTTCAAAAGCAGCATTCCTTAAATGAACTCACGGGAAAAATAATAAAACGAACAAAAAAAGTATGAACCTAAAGAAATCTGCTATCCTGCACGAGATACGCGATTATATCATGATTGGCATCGGGATGGTGTCTTACTGTATCGGATGGAACATCTTCCTGCTGCCCAACAGCATCACGACGGGCGGGGTTCCGGGTATTGCATCCGTCATTTTTTGGGGAACCGGCATTCCCGTGCAGATTACCTATTTCGGGGTCAATGCCCTGCTGTTGCTGTTTGCGCTGAAAATATTGGGCTTTAAGTTCTGCGTCAAGACCATTTATGCCGTGCTCGTGCTTACATCGGTCACTATTCTCGTACAGAAAGGCAGCGCACACGTGCACCTCCTGCACGACCAGCCGTTCATGGCGAGCATCATCGGCGCCATCTTCTGCGGCTCGGGCATCGGTCTGGGCTTTGCTTTCAACGGTTCGACCGGAGGCACCGACATCATCGCAGCTATAGTCAACAAGTACCGCGACATCTCATTAGGTCGCGTGGTGATGGTGTGCGACATTATCATCATCAGCTCCTCGTATCTCGTTTTCCAAGATTGGGAGAAGGTGATCTATGGTTATGTGGTGCTGTGGGTAACGAGTTTCTGCATCGATCAGGTGGTACAATCGATGCGCCGTAGCGTTCAGTTCTTTATCATCTCCGACAAATATCAGGAAATTGCCTCGCGCATCGCGGTGTACCCGCACCGCGGAGCCACCGTTGTTGAGGCGCACGGGTTCTACACGGGAAACGAGGTGAAGATGCTGTTTGTAATGGCTAAGCGTCGCGAAAGCAACATCATTTTCTCGATTATCAATGAGATAGACCCCAAAGCCTTCGTCACCCAGACCAGCGTCATCGGTGTTTACGGCGAGGGTTTCGACCATTTCAAGGTGAAGGCACAACCCGCCAAGAGCTAAAACACAACAAGGGGATGCACCAGAATGGAATAAGAGAATAAAAGAACAACCGCTTCGCTCAATATAAAAGCCAAATGCCGGATAAGCATCCGTTCATTTGACTTTATTCGTGCATAAAGTAATGGCTTTTATTCTTTTATGCTCTTATTCTTTTATTCTGACGCACTTTTCCTGTCGTGTCGTTGCGATTTTGTTTTAATTGGGATAAAAAGATTCCGCGTTTTACACCAGCCGCTTCTCCAAACGTTCGCGGATGGCAGCGATGAAGTCGGCAGAATTCACAGCCTTAGCCTCCACACCTTCCATCAATCCCACGAGGTCTTTGGTAGCAATACCTTCGTTCAGCGTGTCGAAACAAGCCTCCTCGAGCCGGTTGCCGAAGTTGATGAGAGCATCAATGCCGTCAAGTTCGCCGCGCTTGCGCAGTGCACCGCTCCATGCGAAGATGGTTGCCATGGGGTTGGTAGAGGTCTCCTCACCCTTTAGATAGCGGTAATAGTGGCGCGTCACCGTGCCGTGGGCTGCCTCATACTCATAGTTACCATCGGGCGACACAAGCACGGAGGTCATCATGGCCAGCGAACCGAAGGCCGTAGAGAGCATGTCGCTCATCACGTCACCGTCATAATTCTTACAAGCCCAGATGAATCCGCCTTTCGAACGAATCACGCGAGCCACAGCGTCATCAATCAGCGTGTAGAAGTATTCGATGCCGAGTTTGTCGAAAGTCTCCTTATATTCCTGCTCGAACACCTGCTCGAAGATCTCGCGAAAGCGTGCATCGTATGTCTTGGAAATGGTATCTTTTGTGGCAAACCATAGGTCTTGCTTGGTGTCTACAGCAAACTTGAAACAGCTATGGGCAAACGAACGGATACTCTCGTCAGTGTTGTGCATGCCCTGCACCACACCGGCGCCATTGAAAGTATGTATCTCCACCTCCTGCTTCTTGCCGCTCTCACCCTCAAACACGAGCTTCGCCGTACCGGGTTCATCGGCGCGAATCTCCACGTTCTTATACACATCGCCGTACGCGTGGCGCGCAATGGTGATAGGTTTCTCCCAACTTTTCACCGCGGGCTTGATGCTGGGAATGGTGATAGGCGCCCGAAACACGGTGCCGTCCATAATCGAACGGATGGTGCCGTTGGGACTTTTCCACATCTTGTGCAACTTATACTCGTCCATGCGCTGGGCATTGGGCGTGATGGTGGCACACTTCACGGCCACTCCATACTTCTTGGCGGCATGGGCAGAGTCTATTGTTACCTGATCATTTGTCTCGTCGCGATAAGGCAATCCGAGGTCGTAATACTCGCTTTTTAAATCGACAAAGGGCAAGATCAGCTCGTCCTTGATCATCTTCCACAAGATTCTTGTCATCTCATCGCCATCCATCTCTACCAATGGAGTGCCCATCTTTATCTTTTCCATATACTTCTGAATGATTTAATTGCAGTTGCCTTAAATGATGGCAACAAAATTAATAAAAAGATTTCGAATTGAAATATAAAAGAGAAAATAAATAGCAAAAGCAAAGGGGAATATGCCGACATGGGCACATTCCCCGTTCAAAACGAGATGATCGCTCTTTCCTATTCTTTGTTCGGAGCCGATTTCTCCAACCTCTGCCTGATGAAAATATCACTTTTCCGGAGCCTGTTCGATGAGGTCCATAAACTGGTCGAGCTTCGGCGTAATGATGATCTGGGTGCGGCGGTTGCGCTGCCGTCCCAGTTCGGTATCGTTCGAAGCCACCGGGTTGAACTCGCCGCGACCGCCGGCCGTGAGCCGTTTGGGTGCCACACCGAAACGGTCGATGAGATACTGCACCACCGATGAGGCACGAAGAGCCGAGAGGTCCCAGTTGTTGCGGATATTCTTCATCGAGGCCGCCGACGTATTGATAGGCACATCGTCGGTATTGCCCTCGATGAGCACCTCATAATCCTTATAATCCATGATGATCTTGGCAATCTTGCTCAGCGTCTCCTCGGCACGCTCGTTAATCTCATAACTGCCGCTCTTGTAGAGCATGTTGTCGGCCAGCGAGATATATACCACGCCCTTGAGCACCTGCACATCCACCTCTTTCATCTCCTCTTTCGAGAGCGAGCGCGTGAGATTGTTGGTGAGCACCATGTTGAGCGAATCGCTCTTGCTCTTCACCTCCACCAAGTGACGGATGTATTGGTTCGACTCATTGATCTGATCCACCAGCTTCGAAATGTTGATGTTATTATCGCTGGTGTTCGAGAGGCTCTTGTCCAAACTGTTTTGCAGCGCGGCATTGGCACTCTTCTGCTGCGCCAGCTGATCCTCCAACGAGCTTACGCGAGCCTGAGCGGCAGCCAACTGCTCCTTAGAGTTCTGGTAATTCGATGTTAGCTCACGGTTTTCCGACCGGCAATTCTCCAGTTCTTTCTTGCTGGCACAGCTCGAAAAGAGTAGCGTGCCGGCAACCATCGATAAGATGAGAATGTTCTTTTTCATTTAGCTATATCTGTTTTTTAATAATCACTTGTTTGTGCTTTCCCCAGCAGGATGTTGCGCCTGCAAAGTTACCACTTAGACGTGAGCCGATGATGAATGTTGCAAACCATTAGGTTATTTTAACATGCCGCCATCCTGCGGCGAATACTTACAGAGCACCCATCCGAGTGTCTTGCGGTTCTTTCAGTCAGTAAGCATCTTCGTGTCGTCGCCTCCACACCCGTTTCTTCAGCGCCTTCCGTTCCGACGGCGACGTACACCGAACGCCGTATGCACGTACA
>CAUTTP010000154.1:0-4183 GCA_963541305.1 uncultured Prevotella sp. | reverse complement strand
AGTTAATAAATAACAAATATTTTCCAATTATTTGGAAAGCAACATAGAAGATATGTCTTTAAATAAAATATGTTTTTCTGTCTTTATGTCTTCTCCCAACCTGTCTCTATGTCTAAAAAGCATATCAGCAATGAAGCAGAAAAGAAATATAGTCGAGTGGGCTATGCACTATAGGTCGATTGTGATACTGATCACGTCGCTGTTGGTGGCGTTTGGTGTATTCGCACTTGTGAAGATGAATAAGAATGAGTTTCCGAATTTCACGGTGCGACAAGGTGTGGCGATAGCCGTCTATCCCGGTGCGTCGGTCAGTGAGATGGAGGAGCAGGTCACCAAACCGTTGGAAGATTATATCTTTACGTATAAAGAGGTGAAGAAAGCCAAGACCAAGTCGTATACCCGAAATGGCGTGAGCATCATCCAGATAGAGTTGAACGATGATATCGACGGTGCCGACAAAGAGAATTTTTGGAGCCGTTTCAAGCTCGGTGTACAGCAATTCAAGGGAAGTCTGCCCAGTGGTGTGCTGGCCATTCAGGTGCAGGACGACTTTGGCGATGCTTCGTCATTGCTCATTACGATGGAGAGCAACGACAAAACCTATCGCGAACTCAATGACTATATGGACGATTTGAAGCAACGCCTGCGCGGCATAGAGAGTGTAGGACGGCTCAGCGTGGTGGGCGGACAGCAGGAGCAGATAGCTGTTTATGTCGATACCAAGAAGCTCTCGAAGTATGGCATTGGGCAGAGTATCATGTCGGCAGCACTTATGTCGCAGGGCTTCAACACAACGGCGGGCACGCAGAAGACCCACAGCTATGAGGCTCCGATACAGGTAGGCCGTGCGCTGAACATGGTGAACGATGTGGAGCAGATGGTGGTTTATTCAAGTCCTGATGGCAATGTGGTGCGTGTGAAAGATATAGCGGAGGTGAAGCGCGAGTATGCCGAACCCTCAAGTTATGTCACCAACAATGGCAAGAAGTGCATAGTGCTGAGCGTGGAGGTGAAGAGAGGCCGCTCCATCACCGATATGGGTGCCAAGATCAAGACACAGCTCGAAGAGTTTAAGAAGACGCTGCCCGAGGAAGTTACGATGTTTACCATCACCGATCAGAGTCAGGTGGTAGGCGATTCGGTTGTAAGTTTCTTGAAAGAACTGCTCATTGCCATTGCTGCCGTGGTGTTGGTGGTAATCCTGCTGATGCCGCTGCGCGTGGCTTTGGTGGCTGCCAGCACCATCCCCATCTCCATTTTCATCTCGCTGGGGCTGTTCTATGCGTTCGGTATCGAGCTTAACACCGTGACATTGGCTGCGCTCATCGTGACGCTTGGCATGATTGTAGACAACTCGATAGTGATTATCGACAATTATATGGAGCTGCTGGCAGAGGGCAAGAGCCGTTGGGAGGCCTCTATTCAGAGTGCCAGTCACTTCTTCAAGTCCATCTTCACGGCTACGCTTGCCATATCCGTCACATTCTTTCCGCTGCTCCTTACGATGACGGGAATGTTTCACGACTTCCTCCTCCTCTTCCCTTGGGGCATCACGATTGTGCTGATGGTGTCGCTCTTGGTGGCCGAACTGGTTGTGCCGTTCATGCAGTTTTATTTTATAAGAAAGCCACAAACATCCCAAGCCTCAGCCCCTCCTCAGCCCTCCCCAGTAGGGAAGGGAGACCCAATACCAAGTGGAGTGCCCGACAATTGTGCTTCCACCTCCACCGGAGAGGGCAAAGGAAAGGCTTCCGGTGGGGTTCTTGCTCTGATGCAAAGATACTACGATAAGCTCATTGACGCATGTTTTCGCCATCCTTATGTCACTGTTGCAACAGGTGTGGTATCGGTTATTGTCGGTGCGGCACTGATTGGCGTGCTGCCTCAGAAGATGATGCCGACAGCTGAACGCAACCAGTTTGCAGTGGAGATATATCTGCCCACAGGAACCTCTTTGGAGAAGACGGCAGAAGTGGCCGACTCTTTGGAGAACATTCTTCGCAGGGACGAGCGTGTGGTGTCGGTAGCATCGTTCAAGGGAATGGCATCGCCCCGATTCCAAACTTCGTATGCACCACAGTTTGGCGGCAAGAACTACGCACAGTTTATCGTCAATACCAAAGGCAATGAGGAGACCTTAGGCGTGCTTGAGGATTATCGCATGAAATACACCAATGCGTTTCCCGGTGCATACGTCCGTTTCAAGCAGCTCAGTTATAGTGCTGAGGGCAATTCCATCGAGCTACGTCTGAGTGGTGACAACTGGGGCGAACTGAAGCATACGGCCGACAGTCTGTTGAAGCTGATGCGTACCGATGAGAATCTCATTCTTGCGCGCAGTGATGTGAATGAGCCGCTGCTCACCACCTATATTGACCTTGATGAGCAGAAAGCTAACCGCATGGGCATTACCAATGCGATGGTTGAACTGCAGATGGCGACGCGCTATCAGAGTGGGGGCATCCCTTTAACGACCATTTGGGATGGCGATTACGGTATCCCCGTGACACTGAAATCCGACAAAGCTGATATGGCTTCGGCAGCCGATATTGCCGGCGAACCGATCGCGGTGGCCGGCGGACTTTCCACCGTACCGTTGCGTCAGATTGCTAAGGTGAATCCGAAATGGGAGGACGGACAGATTTGCCACCGTAACGGTGTACGCACCATCACGCTGATGGCTGATGTGGTCGATGGCGTGAACGTGATGAAGGTCACCTCCGCCTTGCAGAAATCCATCACTCAAGACGATATGCCCCAAGGTATCTCGTTAGAGTGGGGCGGTGAGTATGAGCAGGCCAACGAGGCCAATCCGCAGATTGTAGGCGGGTTGATGATTAGTGTGGTGATTATCTTCTTCCTCATGCTGGGTCATTTCCGCAAGATTTCCACCGCCTTGCTGCTGCTGGTATCGCTCTCGCTGGTGCTGTTCGGCACGGCAATGGGTGTGCTCATCCCCGGCACGGCATTCTCTCTGACCTGTTATCTTGGCATCATCTCGCTTATGGGAATCCTTGTTCGCAACGCTATCATTATGTATGATTATGCGGAGGAACTGAGAGACACCGAAGGACTGATCGCCCGCGAAGCCATCCATTTGAGCGCCAAGCGCCGCATGCGCCCCATTTTTCTCACTTCAGCCGCTGCATCGATGGGTGTCATCCCGATGATTCTCGGTGGCTCCGGTCTGTGGGCTCCGATGGGCAATGTGATATTTTTCGGAACTATCACCACGATGTTTTTCATCCTCACCATCATGCCCGTTGGCTACTGGTTAGTGATGAGCGGAACAACCGAAAAACGGAGAAAGAGTGACGATTTGGAAAAACAATGATTGGAGGAGAGTTAAGGAGTTGAGGAGTTAAAGGAGTTAAGACATTACCTTGGCTCACCAAAACTCGGGGCAGACCGTTATCTTAACGCCTTTAACTCCATAACTTTTTAACTCCTTACCTTCTTAACTCCCACAAATAAAACGCTTAAACAACAAACAGATGAAAAGACAATATATACTTGGTTTCTGCCTTATCTTCTCAATCGCAGGTATGGCACAGCAGACACTCTCGTTGGAACAGGTGAAACAGATGGCCGCGGAACACAACATGGGCATACGATCGGCTGACAATGCCATAGCGCAGGCCGAGGAACAGAAGAAGGAGGCCTTTACCAATTACTTCCCGCAGGTGAGTGCCACAGGAATGGGATTCAAAAGCAATCGTGACATATTGAAAGCAGATGTCAGCACCTCCGACCTCCTGCCTTCGTCTCTGCTTGCGGCCATTCCCAGTGCGTTGGCGTCGGCAATTCCTTCGTCCATTCCCTTCAGTATGCTCGACAAGGGCATCGTGGCCGGTGTTACCGCCATACAACCCGTATTCATGGGCGGACAGATCGTGAATGGAAATAAGTTGGCGAAAGTCAACATTGAAGCAACGAAGTTGCAGAAAGAGACATCCGCCAACACTGTGGAGCTTACAGCCGAGCAGTATTACTGGCAAATAGTGACGCTCAAGGAAAAGCAGAAAACGCTGGATGCCGTAACCGAGATGCTCAAGAATTTGGAGAAAGATGCCGATGTGGCTGTGCAGGCCGGTGTGGGTATGCGCAATGACCTGCTTGCCGTGCAACTCAAACAGAATGAGGTGGAGAGCAGCAAACTGAAGTTGGCGAATGGGCTGAAACT
>CAUTTP010000153.1:0-4278 GCA_963541305.1 uncultured Prevotella sp. | reverse complement strand
AGTCCTCATGTATTCGGTAGGGATGCTGGGTGGCAAGAATGTCCGGACGGAAAGCCTTCTCGACAGCCTTGACAAGGTGTTGGAGCAGCGTCAGGCGATGCTCGGCAAGAAGCAGAGCGTCATCAACGACCTCAAGCGAGGCATCTGTGAGGTATCCACTCCGGAGGCACTGACCATCAAGTATGAGCAGATCTTCACCGAATACCTCCATTTCAACGGCGACTCAGCCATAGAATATGCACGAAGGGCAGTAAAGACAGCCATCAGCACAGACAGGCCGGAGTTGATACTTTCTGCCCGTCTTTGCCTGTTGCGGGCTTACACCCGGCAAGGGCTCATGGGGAAAGGCTACGAAGTGATCAGTCGAATTGGCGGTATAGAGGATATGGATCCCGCCTTCCGCGGGCAGTATGCCGACATGCTGCTCGATTTCTATATGCGGATGACATTTAAAAGCGACATCAACTATATGCCGAGTATAGATGCCAAGGAAGCATGGAAGAGATATTCTTCTTATCTCAGCAAGGACACTTGGGAGTATTATTTCTACAAGTCTACATGCACAAGAAGATGCGACACCAAGCAGATGGAGCTTATGCTCAGCCAAATTCCCCAGCCGTCTCATCAGGCAGCTAATCTGTATGTCACCCTCGCCATAGAGTACAAGATGCGTGGTGATACCGATAGGTTTTATAAAAATCTGATATTGTCGGCTATCAACGACGTGCTACTTGCCAATACCGAAGTGTCGTCGATGCTATACCTTCTGCAGACCCCATTGCTGGAGAAGGATCTTGGTCGGTCGTATGCCTATGTGCAAGTGTGTGCTGATAATGTGAACCGCTATCATGACATGCAGCGTGCATTGAAGGTTGTGGAGGTGCAGGAGAGGATCAACAAGCAGTTTGATGAACTGCACCGGCGGCAGGTGACAATCGTTGTCATCATTGCTATTCTCTTTTTTATTGCTCTTGTGATAAGCGTCATCGAGGGACGTCTGGTTGCCTCGCGAGGACAGAAAGTGAAAAGAGCGCTGGAGGCACTGAAAATATCGCACAGGAAGCAGGCGGAACTTACCGCAGAGCAAAAGCATTTCTGCAAGCAATTGCAGGAGGCAAATGGGCGGCTTAGCAACAGAGCCCATACTTATCGCAAGGACTTTCTCAATGTCTACCATCTTGTGTCAACCTACATCAGCTACGAGAAGGAGATACGGAAAGATGTGCTCAACCTGTTGAAAACCGGCAATGTGCGCAAGGCAATACGCATAATATCTTCCAATGCCGAGATAGATGAGCAGTTAAAGCTCTTCTATCATCATTTCGACCATGCCTTTTTGAGCATGAATCCCGATTTCATCCACCGATTGAATACCCTTGTCAAGCCGGAAAATAGGTTTGACGAAAGCCAGAAGGAACTTACGACTCCGCTTCGCATTTATGCTCTCATGTTGCTTGGCATCACCGACAGCGTGGGTATAGCCGACTTTTTACACCTCTCGTCGCAGACGGTCTACAACTATCGGTTGAAGATGCGCCGCCTTTCTGTGGTGGGCGAGAAAGAGTTTGATGACAGTGTAATAAACCGTTATATTTACAACAATGATGAGGATGCACCTTCGTAAATGTTGTGCGTTTAGGGACACCTTTGAAGGTGTGTAAAACAAATTTGCCCGTTATTTGCATTACGATGCCGGCGTGCACCGCACGTCGTACATGCGTACGCCGAATGCCGCACGCACGTACACCGCACGACATACATGCGTACACCGCACGACGTACGTGCCCGTCAGCGCGGTAAGCGGCGATGAAACGTGCAGGGAGGGAGGATGTTGGGTACTTGGAGAGCCGTACGCATACCCTCAGTTCCCTATATCTATTATTATAAATAGGGGTGTTAGACTAAAAGCGTTTTGCTCGCCCAACCCAATTTTATGTTCAGGAATGAACGAAAATCTGAAATTTTCTACGCCAAAGCAGGAATCCTTCAAACATTATTGTTAATTTTGTACATGCCAGTTGATTCAGCTGTTGAATTCGCCGTGTGCTCGAAATAAATGCCTCTTAAGGAATTGGAAAAATGGAGAGACTATTGAATACGAAAAGAGGAAGAATCTGTCTGGTGTGCCTTATATGCATTGTCACATTTTTCGTAAATAACCATGTGATTACTCCTGACATCATGGAGTCGCGCAATATCATCACGGCGCGCGAGATGGTGTATGAAGGCCACTGGCTGGTGCCCACGATGAATGGGGAACTACGCTTGGAGAAACCGCCGTTGCCCACATGGCTGACGGCGGTGGCAGAGATGGTGTCGCCCGACAATCTTGGGCTGCAGCGTGGCATGGCGGGATTGGCTGCTCTGCTGTTAGTGTTCTACTTCTGGCAGTTTGCCCGGCGCGTGCTGCATATCGACCCGCTTTTGCCTACCTTGCTGCTTTGCACCTGCTATAACCTGATACTGATGGGGCGCACCGCCTCATGGGATATTTATTGTCATGCCTTCATGATGGGTGGTATTTATCATCTGGCACGGGCGTTAGGTGCGCCACCTCAATCTTGGCGCCATTTTCTTGCTGCGGGAGTGTTCATGGGGCTATCCATATTGAGCAAGGGGCCAGTATCGCTTTATGCACTGTTTCTTCCGTTCCTAATTAGCTATGGCTGTTTCTACCGTCCTTCGATAAAGGGCAAATGGCCTGCCGTAGCGGCAATGGCAGCTGTTGCAATCGTCCTCGGTACATGGTGGTATGCGTATGTTCATATAACGCAGGCCGATGCCTTGTCGGCCGTGGTACAGAAAGAATCGGGCTCGTGGATGAACCACAATGTGCGTCCGTGGTGGTACTATTGGAAATTCTTTTTGGAGACAGGCGTCTGGTCGCTTCTCCTGTTGACCGCCATGTTCCTTCCTCTTGCCGACAGGCGTCGGCGCAGATCGCGTCGGTGGCTTTTCTCACTTGGCTGGATGCTGGCTTCATTGCTGTTGCTTTCGCTGATGCCAGAGAAGAAAAGCCGCTATCTGCTGCCACTGCTTATTCCTGCAAATTACGTGATGGGATGCTTGATGGTTTGGTGGAAAAGAACCCTGCATGGCAACCGTTCCGCATCGCCTGCCGATAAATGGTTGTTCCGTTTGAATACCGTGCTGATAGCCGTGGTTGTGACGGTGCTTCCCGTGGCAGCATGGCAGTTCCTCTTGCGTCCGGGCTATGTCTCCGTCTTTGTTTGGGCAGCCTTCTCAATATTTGTTGTGGCGATTGCCATTTATCTGCTGTATGCTGCTGTCAGGCTGTACCCGATGAAACAGCTCGGAGGTGTTACCGTTCTCTTTCTCGTCACCGAGTGTCTTGCCATGCCGACTTTGGGAAGTATCATCAACAATCCCGACATGAAGAGCATTGCCGGAACACGCGGGATAAAGGAGCTGGAGGGCGTGCCTTTCTGCTACATAGACACCGTGCCTCTGCGTATCGAACTGGTCTATGCCGCCCATCGTAGTATTCGTCCTGTAGCCCCAGACTCGCTGCATGCCAAGCTGCCATGCGCCCTGTTGACGCATCGCCCCATACGCGAGACGTTGCCCGAAAGCTGTCTGGATGGAATAGAAGCCATTCCGATAGGGCGTTATGATAACAACCAGCGTCCGAAGACAAATCACCATTACAGTACGGACTTCATTTATTACATCACACTACTGAAGGTAAAAAAGGACACTATCATGGATAAATACTAAAAAAAATAATTATAGTAATGAATAAGACAAGCAATTACGAACTGACCATCCTCGTTCCCATCTATAACGAAGAAGACAATATCCGTGCGTTGGAAGAGCAGCTGTGCGCCTTCCTGCCCTCGTCACGCCGCACCGCCTGCGTGCTTTTCATCAATGACGGTTCTACCGACGACAGCTTTCAGCGTATCAGAGATATTTGCTGCAGGCATACACCGTTCTTCTATCTCTCTTTGGAGCGCAATGGCGGACTGAGTGCAGCACTGAAGGCGGGTATCGATGCCACCTGTTCGCCCTATGTGGGCTACATGGATGCCGACCTGCAAACCGCACCGGAAGATTTCAACCTGCTATTGTCGGATATCGAAGACTACGAGCTGGTGATGGGTATTCGAGCTAACCGCAGGGATACATTGTTCAAGAAACTACAGTCGAAGATAGCCAACGGTTTCCGTAGAATGATGACGCATGACGGGGTGCAGGACACGGGGTGTCCGCTTAAGGTAATGCACACGGACTGTGCAAAGCGCATACCCTTTTTCA
>CAUTTP010000152.1:0-4342 GCA_963541305.1 uncultured Prevotella sp. | reverse complement strand
CACGTACACCGCACGCCGCACGCACGTACACCGAACGCCATACGCACGTACACCGAACGCCGTGCGTGCGTACACCGTACGTCGCACGTGCCCATCACAGCAGGGAGCGGCGACGAAACGCACAGAGAGAGCGGATGGTAAGCACTTGGAGAACCCCACGTCCGGGCATGACGGCACCACTTCACATCCCGGATCGTCATCCGTCAGGATTACGATGCGGCGAGCGGCCGGACGACCTGACCGCCGCGCGAAGATAAAACAGCAGATGCTCACGGGCGGATTCGTACCGTTTAGTCTCAGCTTTCAGCAGCCACCAATAATTTACAAACTCGTACAGCAATGAAACATTCCCATCGATTGCTTTTGTTCTGCACTTTCGTGCTCACGTCAATATCTTGTTCATCCTCCGAGGCATCGTTGCAAGAAGGGGCAGACGTTACCGACAATACCGCTGCCGACAGCCGGCCTTCCTCTTTTGCCGACGATGATGCATGGCTTGACTACATTCAGCGCATCACGCTCAACTATATGTGGCAGGGCGCAGAGCCCACTTCGGGATTGGCTCCCGAGCGTATTCATCTTGACGGCAACTACCCCAGCCATGATGCAGACGTGGTTACCACGGGTGGGAGCGGCTTTGGCATTGCCGGTCTTATTGTCGGTATCGACCGTGGTTTCATCCCTCGCGCCGAGGGAGTGGGGCGTTTGGCCAGAATAGTAAACTATCTCTCGCGTGCCGATCGCTTTCATGGCGTGTGGCCGCACTGGCTTTATGGTCCTACGGGCAAGGTAAAGCCCTTCGGGCAGAAAGATGATGGCGGCGACCTTGTGGAGAGTTCTTTCCTCATGGTAAGCCTGCTTTGCGTGCGTCAATATTTGGCCGATGGCACTGCCGAAGAGCAGGCCGTGGCCGCTCAAATCGATACGCTGTGGCGCGAGATGGAGTTCGATTGGTATCGTCGTGGCGGACAGGAAGTGCTCTATTGGCACTGGTCACCCCATTACGGATGGGCAATGAACTTCCCGTTGGAGGGCTATAACGAGTGCCTGATAGCCTATATCCTTGCAGTTTCGTCACCCACCCATGCTGTTCCTGTCTCGTGTTATCACAGGGGGTGGGCGCGTAGCGGCGGCATAAGGAGCGACGCAGCCCCATATAACTATCCGCTGGAGGTGAAGCATAACGGAACCGAATCGACCGGCGGCCCGCTCTTTTGGGCGCACTATTCATGGATAGGGCTCGACCCCCGCGGCCTGTCGGATGCCTATGCTGATTATTGGAAAGTAGTGGCAAATCATGCCATGAGCAATTATGCCTACTGCATTGCTAACCCCCAAGGCTTCAAAGGTTACGGCAGTGACTGCTGGGTGCCCACGGCCAGCTATTCGGTGAATGGTTACTCAGCCCATAGTCCTGCCAATGATGTCGGTGTCATCACACCCACGGCAGCCCTGTCTTCTTTCCCCTATACCCCCGAGCAGTCGATGCATGCCCTCAAGGGATTCTATGCCAAAGGCGAATGGATATGGGGCAAGTATGGCTTTTACGATGCCTTTTCAGAGACAGCCCGGTGGGTGTTGCCGCGCTATCTGGCCATTGATCAGCTGACCATTGCCCCGATGATCGAGAACTATCGCACGGGGTTGCTCTGGCGGTTGTTCATGAGTTGGCCTGAAATAAAAGAGGGTTTAGCTAAGTTGCAATTCACCATTAAATAATTTAAATAGATATGAATACGAAAATGAGAAAGATAATGGCGGCCGGTGCGTTGGCACTTTCGCTGCCCGTGATGGCGCAGGCGCCGCAGACCGATGTCAACATGAATCGGTTTGTTGATCGGCTGATGGCTCAAATGACGCTCAAAGAGAAGATAGGGCAATTCAACCTGCCTGTCACCGGTGATATTGTTACCGGTCAGGCGAAGAGCAGCGACATCGCCGAGAAGATACGGCAAGGTGAGGTGGGAGGCCTGTTCAATCTCAAGGGTGTGGGCAAGATACGCGAGGTGCAAAAGATTGCCGTGGAGCAGAGCCGCCTCAAGATTCCGCTGCTCTTTGGCATGGATGTCGTTCATGGCTACGAGACGGTGTTCCCCATACCATTGGCTATTTCGTGCAGCTGGGATATGGCGGCCGTCGAGCAGTCGGCACGTATAGCGGCGCAAGAGGCCAGTGCCGACGGCATCTGCTGGACCTTCAGCCCCATGGTTGATATTTGTCGCGATGGCCGTTGGGGGCGCATGTCGGAGGGCAATGGTGAAGATCCATACTTGGGCAGTGCTATTGCCCGTGCTATGGTCAAAGGATATCAAGGAGCCGACCTCACACAGAGGAACACGATTATGGCCTGCGTGAAGCACTTTGCACTCTATGGCGCTGCCGAGGCCGGGCGCGATTATAACACCGTGGATATGAGTCATTGGCGCATGTTCAACTTCTATTTCCCGCCCTACAAGGCTGCCGCCGATGCCGGCGCAGGCAGTTTCATGACTTCGTTTAATGTGGTGGATGGCATGCCGGCATCGGGCAGCAAGTGGCTGCTCACCGACATTCTGCGTAAGCAGTGGGGATGGCACGGCTTTGTCGTGACCGATTACACGGCTATTATGGAAATGATGCATCATGGTTTGGGCGACTTGCAGCAGGTGTCGGCTCTCGCATTGAATGCGGGCACCGATATGGACATGGTAGCTAACGGATATGTTGGTACGTTGGAGAAGTCTGTCGGCGAGGGTAAGGTTTCTGCAGCGGCCATAGATCAAGCATGTCGACGAATCCTCGAAGCGAAATATAAGCTCGGCTTGTTTGCCGACCCCTATCGCTATCTTGATAGCAAGCGCCCCTCAAAAGAGATATACACCGACGAGAACCGGGCAGCCGCACGTAGCCTCGCTGCTGAGACTTTCGTGCTACTCAAGAATGACGGCAACCTCTTGCCGTTGCAGAAGAAGGGTAAGATCGCACTTATCGGTCCGCTGGGCAACACGCGCGCCAACATGCCGGGCACATGGAGTGTAGCGGCTGCCTTCGATAAATACAAGTCTCTCTATGAGGCTATGCGTGATGCTGTGGCCGGCAAGGCCGAGGTGACCTATGCTAAAGGCAGCAATATCTATTATGATGCTCGGCTCGAAGCCCATGGGTCGATGTTCGGTCGCGGCATTCGCGACGATCGTGATGCACAGACTATGCGCGATGAGGCAGTGGCTGCTGCCCGCGATGCCGACGTTATTGTGGCTGCGGTGGGTGAAACTTCGGAGATGAGCGGCGAGAGCAGCAGTCGCTCAGACATAGCCATTACCGATGCCGAGAAAGATCTGCTCTTGGCGCTTAAGGGCACGGGCAAGCCTATCGTGCTTGTCAATTTCTCCGGCCGTGCCACTGTGATGACGTGGGAGCACGAGAACTTTGCTTCCATTCTCAATGTATGGTTTGGCGGCTCCGAGGCGGGCGATGCCATCTGCGATGTGCTTTTTGGCGACAAGGTGCCCACAGGTAAGCTCTCGTTCACCATGCCCAAGAGCGTGGGGCAGTTGCCTATCTTCTACAATCACCTGCCCACCGGCCGTCCGCTGCCCGAAGGCAAATGGTTTACCAAGTTCACAAGCAACTATCTTGATATCGATAACGAACCGCTCTATCCCTTTGGGTATGGCTTGAGCTATACGACATACAGCTATAGTGACATAACACTTTCCGCCGCTACAATGCCTCTTCATGGCAAGACGACGGCCTCGGTGACCGTCACCAACACCGGCGATCATGACGGTGATGAGATTGTGCAGCTCTATATACACGATCGTGCGGCCAGTCTTTCGCGGCCTGTAAAAGAGTTGCGAGGTTTCCGGCGTGTGCATCTTGCCAAAGGTGAGAGCAAGACCGTAAGTTTCGATATAGATACCGAGACGCTCCAATTCTATAATGCCGACTATGAGGCGGTGGTGGAACCCGGCGATTTCGATATTATGATTGGACCCAACAGTCGGGATGTAAAATCTGTGTTATTGACCGTACAATAAGAGATGTGGTTCTTTCCTAAAACAGATGCAGGGTAAAAACAAAGGAAGAACGATTGTGGAAAAAAGGAAATTGGGTGCAGAAAACGATATGTCTTCCGCTAAAAAATAATTCAGAAATAAATCAACAGCAGTCTTCAGATTTGCCCCTGATTTCCAAAACGGGCGGGATTTGGGGCGAAAATCGAGAAAAATCGAGGTGTTTTCAAATGCTGTTGATAATCAGCAGGTTACAGAGATAAAGCAGAAATAGTTCTGAAATTCGGATTTTTCGGCTTTGCGATAGCATAGGTTTCGCATCGCGAAAGCATAGTTATCGCGATGCG
>CAUTTP010000151.1:0-4352 GCA_963541305.1 uncultured Prevotella sp. | reverse complement strand
TATGTGCAACTTTTTCATCTGTAATGACTTATCAAATTAATTCAACCAACGGGTATTATCTATTTTAATCAATAAACCAAATTATGAAAAAAAGAACACTGTTTTTAGGCTTAGCCTTTGCCGTCACGGCAGTTTTCGGGCAGGGGCTTTCGTCGGGTATCGACATGAATAATCTCGATCGAACCGTGCGTCCGGGTAACGATTTCTATCGCTACGCCGCAGGCGGATGGCTCGACTCGCACCCGCTGGATGCCGAACACCCGATGAACGGGGCATTTGTAGATTTGGACGAACAGAACCAGATTCGCATCCAAGAACTTATACTGCAATATGCCGAGACACCGCAAGAGCAGGGCTCGCTGGGGCAGAAGATCGGTTCACTCTACAAACTGATGATGGACAGCGTGCGTCTGAACAGGGAGGGATGGGCTCCGCTGAAGCCCACGCTCGATAAGATTGCAGCCATCAAGAACCGTAAGGAGTATCAGCTGGTGACGGCACAGCTCGACCGTGATGGTGAGAACACGATGATGTTTGGCATCGGTTGTGGTGCCGATATGCGCAATGCTGATTGGAATCTGGTGGGTATCGGTCAGGGCGGATTAGGGCTCGACACGCGCGACTACTATCTCTCCGACGACCCGCAGAACCGGCGTGTGCTCGAAGCCTATAAGACTTATCTCAAGAATCTCTTCATGCTGACCGGTCGCGACGAGGCCACGGCACAGCGAAAGATGGAGGCCGTGCTCGCCATCGAGACGCAGATTGCTAAGGCAAGCTATGACAACGTGAAACTGCGTGACGTGGATGCCAACTATCATAAGATGAGTTATGCCGCGCTGATCAGCGAATTTCCGGGTATAGACTGGGGTAACGTGTTTCTCGCCAGCGGATACCCCGCTTTCGACTATATAGACGTGGGACAGCCGGAGCCAATACATGAGGTGGAGAAAATATTGGCTGAGACATCGCTCGACGACCTGAAGACATACGCGGAGATAAAGGTTATTTCAGGCGCAGCGAGTCAGTTGAGCGATGATTTCCGGTTGGAAGCCTTCAAACTCAACAGCGTGCAGAATGGCGTGCAGCAGGATCGCCCGCGCTGGAAGCGTGCAGTGAGCCTTGTGAGCAATGTGCTTGGAGAGGCGATAGGTAAGCTATACGTGGAGAAATACTTCCCGGAGACGTCCAAAAAGCGTATGCTCGAACTGGTGAAGAACCTGCAGACGGCGCTTGCGCAGCGCATCGACGAGGCCACATGGATGAGTGCCGAGACCAAAGTGGAGGCTAAAGACAAACTCGCCAATTTCATTGTCAAGATCGGCTATCCTGACAAATGGCGCGACTACTCGGGCTTGCAGGTGGATGATAGCCTCTCGCTCTATGAGAATTTGCAGCGCATCAGCCGCTGGTCGATAGACAAAAATATTGCCGAGCGCGTGAATAAGAAGGTGGATAAGAGCCGTTGGCAAATGACACCGCAGACGGTGAATGCTTACTATAACCCCACGACCAACGAGATATGTTTCCCTGCAGCCATCCTGCAGCCACCTTTCTTCGACCCTGCGGCCGACGATGCGGCTAACTACGGAGCCATCGGCGTGGTGATCGGACACGAGATGAGCCACGGCTTTGACGATCAGGGGGCACAGTTTGACAAGACGGGTAACCAGCGCAACTGGTGGACAGAGACAGACAAGAAGAACTATGATGCCCGCACGAAGGTACTGGCAGATTATTTTTCCAATATCGAAGTGCTGCCCGGCCTAAAGGTGAACGGCCTGCTGACATTGGGTGAGAATATCGGTGATAACGGCGGTATCAATATTGCTTTCCGTGCCTTGCAGAATGATATGAAGACACACCCGCTCGGCATCAAGGATGGTTTCACGCCCGAGCAACGTTTCTTCTTGGCCTACGGCCGTATGTGGGCTTCCAACATTTCGCCCGAATTTGTCAACTATATCGTTACTGCCGACCCTCACTCGCCCAATATGGCACGTGTGAATGGTGCTCTGCCGCACATCGATGCATGGTATGTCGCCTTCAATATCAAGAAGGGAGATAAGATGTATCTGCCCAAAAACAAGCGCGCGCATATCTGGTAGAAAAAAGAAGAGAGGACAGCTAAAGCTATGAAAAGAAGAAAAAATGAAAAGATGAAATAATGAAAGAGGATGGAGCGTAGCTCTCCCTCTCCTATTGCGAGGCAGGGGAGAGAGAAAGGAAGAAAGGGTTGCTACAGCTGGCATCCCTTTCTTTGTATGGACTGTGAAAGGCTGTGGAAGGCCATGTAGGGGCATTCCGTGTGCCACTTTGTCAGTCGTGTCGCAATGGCACGGCCTTTGTTTAATGATGGTTAGACTATGAAGTCCAAGTAATATTGATAACAAATAAAATTAAAATACGATTATGGGAAAGATTATTGGAATCGACTTAGGTACTACAAACAGCTGCGTTGCCGTGTTTGAAGGCAATGAGCCGGTAGTGATTACAAATGCAGAAGGCAAGCGTACGACCCCTTCTGTAGTGGGTTTTGTGAAGGACGGTGAGCGCAAGGTGGGCGATCCTGCCAAGCGTCAGGCCATTACTAACCCGAAAAATACTGTTTATTCGATCAAGCGTTTCATGGGTGAGACCTATGAGCAGAGCCGCAAGGAAGCCGAGCGCGTGCCATACAGTGTGATCAACGACAATGGCTATCCAAAGGTTCAGATAGAGGGTGCAGCTCATCCTTACACGCCGCAGGAGATCTCTGCGATGATTTTACAGAAGATGAAGAAGACTGCTGAAGACTATTTGGGGCAGGAAGTGACCGACGCCGTAATTACGGTGCCTGCCTATTTCTCCGACTCTCAGCGTCAGGCTACTAAAGAGGCCGGTCAGATTGCCGGTCTGAATGTTCGTCGTATCGTGAATGAGCCCACTGCGGCAGCTCTGGCATACGGTGTGGACAAAGCCGGTAAGGATATGAAGATTGCCGTGTTTGACCTCGGTGGCGGTACGTTCGATATTTCTATTCTTGAGTTTGGTGGCGGTGTGTTCGAGGTGTTGGCCACTAATGGTGATACCCACCTCGGTGGTGACGACTTCGATCAGGTAATCATCGATTGGTTGGCCAACGACTTCCAGAAGGAAGAGGGCATCGACCTGCGCAAGGATCCTATGGCTATGCAGCGCTTGAAAGAAGCTGCTGAGAAGGCAAAGATCGAACTGTCATCTACGACTTCGACAGAAATTAACCTGCCTTATATCTCTGCGGAGGGCGGTGTTCCCAAGCATTTGGTGAAGACTTTGACCCGCGCACAGTTCGAGCAGTTGGCACATGACCTGATTCAGTCTTGTCTCGTGCCTTGCCAGAATGCCATCCGCGACGCAAAACTCTCTACCAGCGACATTGACGAGGTGATCCTCGTGGGCGGTTCGAGCCGTATTCCTGCCGTACAGACATTGGTAAAGAACTATTTCGGTAAGGAACCTTCTAAGGGTGTGAACCCCGATGAGGTGGTGGCTGTGGGCGCCTCTATTCAAGGTGCCATCTTGAACAATGAGGGTGGTACGGGCAGTATAGTGCTTCTCGACGTTACTCCTTTGACCCTCGGTATCGAGACCATGGGTGGTGTGATGACCAAGCTGATAGAGGCCAACTCGACCATTCCCTGCAAGAAGAGCGAAACCTTCTCTACCGCGGTGGACAATCAGACAGCTGTAACCATCCATGTGTTGCAGGGTGAGCGTCCGATGGCTGCGCAGAACAAGAGTATTGGCCAGTTCAACCTTGAGGGTATTGCCCCTGCTCGTCGTGGTGTGCCACAGATTGAGGTGACTTTCGATATTGATGCCAACGGTATTCTCAACGTGAGTGCCAAAGACAAGGCTACGGGCAAGGAGCAGAAGATTCGTATTGAGGCTTCATCGGGCTTGAGCCAAGAGGAGATCGATCGTATGAAAGCTGAGGCTGAGCAGAATGCCGCTGCCGATAAGGCCGAGCGTGAGAAGGTGGATAAGATGAATCAGGCCGATTCGATGATTTTCACCACCGAGAACTTCCTGAAGGACAATGCCGACAAGATTCCGGCTGACCAGAAGCCTGCCATCGACTCTGCCCTCCAACAGCTCAAAGATGCCCACAAGGCTGGCGATGTGGCCGCTATTGACACTGCTACTGCCGCACTGAATCAAGCCGTACAGGCTGCCAGTGCTCAGATGTATGGTCAAGCAGGTGCACAGCCGGGCGCAGACGCCGGCTTCCAAGATGATGCTCAGAACGCCCAATCGCAGAGCGCTCCAGAAGACAACATTCAGGATGCCGATTTTGAGGAAGTGAAGTAAAAGTGCTAACAAACGCTAAT
>CAUTTP010000150.1:0-4408 GCA_963541305.1 uncultured Prevotella sp. | reverse complement strand
GAGAGGAGAGGGGAGAGGGGAGAGAGAAATGCCTGCTTGTTGTTTGGAAGTTAAGGGAGTTAGAGGAGTTAGGGGAGTTAAAGGAGTTATCACTCGCTCCGCTCGCTAAGGAGTTAAAGACAAATGTCTGGCAGATGTACAGTCTAAACACCCGCAAAAGTATTCTCTCTCCCCTCTCCTCTCTCCTCTCTCCCCCAAAATATCTCTCCCCTACTCCTCCAACCAATTCCGTACGATTTCCCTGCCCTCGGCGGTCAGCACACTCTCCGGGTGAAACTGGATGCCGTGAATGGCATAGCGCTTATGTTTCAGCCCCATGATCTGACCATCGTCGGATACTGCCGTCACTTCCAAACAACCGGGAAGACCGTCGGTATCTACCACCCAACTATGGTAGCGCCCCATCGTGATGCGAGAGGGAAGGCCGGCAAAGATAGGGTCGTTGCCATACTGTGTGCCCTCAGTGGCGACACCATGATAAACTTCAGAGAGGTTTTTAAGTTTGCCGCCAAACACCTCGCCGATGGCCTGATGCCCCAGACAGACACCCAAGATGGACTTGCGGCCGGCGTAGGTACGGATGACGTCGAGCAGCAGACCGGCCTCCGAAGGGATGCCCGGACCCGGGCTCAAGATGATTTTGTCGAAAGGTTCGAGTTGCCCCATCGCGAACAGATCGTTGCGATATACCTCCACGTCGGCACCCAACTCCTTCACCAAGTGTGCCAGATTATAAGTGAAACTGTCGTAATTGTCAATGATAACGATTCTCATAATGATGTTCCTTTTTGGAATAATAGAATAGAAAAGTAATCGCTTCGCTCAGTATAAAAGCCATTACTCGCTTGGCTGTTAGCGGGTTGGCATCGCCCGCAAAGCATTTGCCCATTATTCTTTTATCCTATTATTCTATTATACCCTTAGGGCTTTTATAATCTCTCCGCAATCTTTATCGCCTTGATGAGCGCACCCAACTTGTTGTTGCATTCCTCCAGTTCATACCGGGCGTCGCTCTTGGCAACCACGCCCGAACCAGCTTGGAACCACAGTTCGCCGTTGCGACTGATGAAAGTGCGGATGACGATGGCCTGATTCAGATTGCCGTTCAGTCCGATGAAACCGATACAACCGCCATAGACACCACGGCTGTGGGGTTCCATCTCGGTGATGAGCTGCATGGCACGCACCTTAGGCGCACCGGAAAGCGTACCGGCTGGGAAGGTGTCGAAAAAAGACTTAATGTGGTCGGCACCTACGTCGAGCGTACCGCTGACACGACTCACGAGGTGGATGACATGGCTGTAGAACTGCATATCCTTATAGAAATCGACCTTCACATTGTGGCAGTTGCGACTGAGGTCATTGCGCGCGAGGTCGACCAGCATCACGTGTTCGGCATTTTCCTTAGGGTCGCTGCGCAAGAACTCCGCGTTCTTACGGTCTTGCTCGGGGTCACCCGTACGGTGCGTGGTGCCGGCAATGGGGTCGATGAAAGCCTTGTCGCCCTCTATGCGGTTGTGGGTCTCGGGGCTGCTGCCAAAGATGCGGAAGCCACCGAAGTCGAAATAGAACAGGTATGGCGAAGGATTGACGGAGCGCAGAGCACGGTAGAGCTTAAAGTCGTCACCTTCAAACTTCTGTACGAAGCGGCGTGATATGACTATCTGAAACACGTCGCCACGCAGGCAGTGCTGCACGCAGCGGCGCACATTGGCCTTATGTTCCTCATCGGTAAGTGTGGAGGTCGTGTCGCCAATGGGGCGGAATTTGTAAGGCTTCACGTTGCCCTTGTTGATGGCTTTCTCCAATTCGGCAAGCTGCCCCTCCCCTTCCGCGTCGCTCCCGGAGAGGGTAACGAAGGTGATGGTGTTGTTGAAATGGTCGAAGATGATGAGGTCGCGATACATGATATAGTAAATGTCGGGTGCATCGTTCATCTCCATCGTCTCGTCTTTCACCGGAATATTCTCGAAATACTGCACGGCATTGAAGGTGGTATAGCCGTAGAGACCGCAATAGGCAGCCTGTTCGCCCTCCACCTTGAAATGGTTCATAAACTTGGAGAAGGCGTTGACAATGGCTATCTTGCATTCCTCGCCTCTCCCCTGCTTCGTCTCGGGCAGCACTTCCTCCTCCGTCGCACCGTCCGGATAGGTATAGGTCACCTTACCGTGATTCACCGCGACGGATGCCATGGGGCGGATGCCGATAAACGAGCGCGCGTTGTCGTCGCCATGATAATCGGAACTTTCCATCAGCGCCGACTGCGGGTAGAGGTCGCGCAGACGCATATAGACACCCACGGGAGTGTAGAGGTCGGCAAGAATCTTCTTGGATATGGTGTGATAATGATATGTACGCATAGGTGTTATTCTTTTATTCTATTATTCCGGGAAAATTAGAATTCTCCATACTCCTTGCCCATCTCCTTGTGCTTGAGATAGGTCTCCACGTCCTTGTCGCCCCGCCCCGAAACGGTGAGCACCACCACGTCGTCGGGCTTGAAGGTCAGCTTCCTGAGTGCCGCCACGGCATGTGCACTCTCGATGGCGGGGATGATTCCCTCCATGCGGGTCAGTTCGTAACCGGCATATACGGCCTCTTCGTCAGTAATGGCAAGCACTTTCTCGCGCCCTTTACGAGCGAGGTCGGCGTGCATAGGGCCGATGCCGGGATAATCGAGGCCGGCAGAAATGGTGAACGCCTCTTCGATCTGCCCATCCTCGGTCTGCATCACCAACGTGCGGGCGCCGTGGATAATGCCCTCTGTGCCGCAGTGGATAGTAGCGGCAGTATAGCCCGTGTCGATGCCGTGACCTGCTGCTTCGGCCAAGACGATGTTCACGCGAGTGTCATTGATGTAGTGGTAAATGGTGCCGGCAGCATTCGAGCCGCCACCCACGCAGGCGATAAGATAATCGGGATAGTCGCGCCCCATCTTCTCTTGCAGCTGCCACCTGATTTCGGAAGAGATGACGCTCTGCATCTTGGCCACAATATCGGGATAGGGATGCGGCCCCATGGTAGAGCCCACGATATAGAAAGTGTCCTCGGGATGACAGCACCAGTCGCGTATGGCCTCCGAGCAGGCATCGCTTAAGGTCATGTTTCCAGTGGTGACGGGATGCACCGCGGCACCGAGCATGCGCATGCGCTCCACGTTGGTGTGCTGTCGTTCCACGTCGGTCTTACCCATGAATATCTCGCAAGGCATGTTCATCAGTGCACAGACAGTGGCTGTAGCCACACCGTGCTGGCCTGCACCGGTCTCTGCGATGATGCGTGTCTTGCCCATCTTCTTGGCCAAGAGTATCTGGCCGATGGTATTGTTGATCTTGTGTGCACCGGTATGATTTAGGTCTTCGCGCTTGAGATAGAGCCGACAGCCGTACTTCTCGCTCATACGGTTGGCATAATACAATGGCGTAGGGCGACCCACATAGTCTTTCAGCAAGGCCGCATACTCTTTCCTGAACTCCTCGCTCTCGAGGATGGGAAGGTAAGCGTCTTGCAAATCGTGTACGCATTTATATAATATTTCGGGAACGTATGCTCCGCCAAACTGCCCATAGAATCCCTCTCGGGTAGGATTAAATTCGTTTCTCATTGAACTTTCGACTTTGAACATTAAGTTTATAAAAGGGCTTCCATCAGTCGGTCTATGGCCTTGTCGGGGTTGCCGGTCTCGTTCAGCAAGGTAACAAACTTACTGCCAATGATTGCACCTGCCGCATTGTTTTGGGCACTCTCAAGGGTCTGCTTGTTGCTGATGCCGAAGCCAATCATGCGTGGATTGTTGAGATTGATGGCGTTGATGCGCTCGAAATAAGCCACCTTTGCATCGTTGAAGCTACTCTGTGTGCCCGTGATGCTGGCCGAACTGACCATATAGATAAAGCCGTCGGTGTGCTTGTCGATAAAGCGAATGCGCTCCTCGCTGGTCTCGGGCGTAATCATCATGATGACGCGGATGTCGTATTTGTCGGCTATGGGCTTTACTGCATCAATATAATCCTGAAACGGAAGATCGGGAATAATGCAGCCGCTTGCGCCGCTCTCCACGCAACTCCGGAAGAAATTCTCGATGCCATAATGCATGATGACATTCAGATAACCCATCATGACGAGTGGGATGGAGACCTGCTCCTTAATCTCCTTCAGCTGGTCGAAGAGCGTACGGAGGGTCATCCCGTTCTTGAGCGCTACGGTTCCGGCACTCTGAATCACCGGTCCGTCGGCCAGAGGATCGCTGAAAGGAATGCCCACCTCAATCATATCGATGCCCCGACGCTGCAACGTGAGAATCACGTCGCCAGTCATCTCCAACGTGGGGCAACCGGCACAGAAATAGAGCGACAGCAATTTACGGTCGCCACGCTCGGCAAAAAGTCGGTTAATCTTGTTCATA
>CAUTTP010000149.1:0-4428 GCA_963541305.1 uncultured Prevotella sp. | reverse complement strand
CCATTCCGCCGCCTTTCATCAGTCGTGTAGCCCGATACCCTCCTTATTTAAGTCGGACTGACTGTCTGAAAAAAGACGCAAATATACCGGCAATAAATTATGAATACCTAACTTAATATATGCAAATGTACGAAAAAAGACCTATACACATACCAATTAAACATAATTTAAGGCAAAGAGCGCGCCAGCGATGTTTTAAACGCGCCGCCTTTAAATGGCGGCGCGCGTTAAACGAACAATCGTCAATCACTCGAATGTACCGACAGCATTACCGTAGCTACGAGTATTGTAATACACCATCACATTACTATCATAGAAAAATAGACGGTGCGCACGATCACTGAAGTTCGCGTAACCACTCGACGACCAATAGCAACCACTATTGCCAAAGTAGTAGAGGACACCCGAGTTGAAATAGCCCAATGAGGGAAGGAAGAAATAATTGGAGGTATCGGTAAGCGTGGCTGTGGAGGGAACGGCGGATGTAGAGACCACCGCAGCACCACGATAGTCGGTGCCCGTTGCGTCAGTAGCGGATGAGTAGAACTTCTCCTTCATGGCGCTTTGGGAAGTCAATTGGGTATAACTTGCTCCCACCAGTTCGTTATAAATTACCGACAACTTCTTCAGCCACAGGCCGCTATTGTAAAGGTGACCGCAGAAAGACCAAACACTGCTTGCGTCATAATGAGGGTCGCCGTACTTCACGTAATAATATATCTCATTGATGTTGGGGATGTCCTTACAGGAGTTGGAGGCATTGATAGCTGTGCCAGAACCATTATTGACGGTGTTGTACCAGCGGTTGGTACCGTCGGATGCGGTTGGAATGCCGTAGCTGCTGTAATTAGTGCCGTTTGTAAGCACGTCGGGCAAAGTTATGTTATTCCAATAGGGATTCACAGCATCCCACATGTAGTAGCTGTCAAGGCTGTAGTTCGTCGGCGTGCAGTTAGCCGTCACGTCATAGATCTTCCCTGCCTTGAAAGTTGCGGAGATAGTTTTACTAATGGCACCCTCAACACCAGTCGTGTAGTCTTTGATGTAATAGTCCACGGTAAGCGTGTGTGTGCCGGGAGCGATGACCATGTAGGCGGCATTGGTCGACTGGCTCGTCGTGGTGTTGGTCAGGGGGAAGCCGTTAACATAAGTACCGCTGGATGCTTTGGTGGTAAGCGTGATGCTCTGTGCACCGCTCGTCGCCGTACCAATAGTGCCGGAGGAAAAGTCGAACGTGCCGGCAATGTCGGTACCATTGGAGGTCACGACCACTTTGGTGAGATAGATGTTCTGGCCGAGCGCCGAATTGGTACAGCGCGGCATCATGTTCAGATAAACGGCCTTATGGTCGAGTACGAAGTTAAAGTTTGAAGCGGTGGCCGTTGCGCAGTCGCCCGACTCGCCTACGTGGCTGAAGTCGTTGGGCGTGGTCTGCGTCTGTGCCGTGGCGATGGTCACCTCTGTGCCCGAGGTGCCGGCCGAACCCGTGTAGTTCACTTGACAACTGTTGCTGAACGTGCCCGTGAGGGCAAACTGACCGTATGTCATCGCGGTGTTGAATGTCCCCGCATCGCTCTTTTGGAAATTCCCGTCTGTGTCTTTTACCCAGATGTAGTCGCCCGTGCTCCACTTCACTGTGGCCGAGCCGCCCGCCGTATAATTGCTTATCGATGTGCGCGTAGAGGCATCGCCGCCGCCGGTGAATATCACTTTGCCTGCGGTCTCCTCCGAGGATTCCGTCTTCTTCGTGCCCTCGCCGTCCGTCACGACGTCGTTTCCGCAACTCGACAGCATCGCCAACGCGGCGAATGCCGATAATATGATAACATGATTCTTTTTCATTTGATTGTCTTTTTTTGTTTGGAGGAGAGTTTCTGGGGGAGAGAGGAGTGAGGAGAGAGAAATGCTCTGCGGTTGTCTTAACTCCTTTAACTCCTTAACTCCTAAACTCCTAAAATTATCAGCCAAGTGAGATTTGTCTTAACTCCTTTAACTCCTTAACTCCTTTAACTCCATAACTCCTTAACTCCTTGATAAAATCACTCCCATCCGTTCTCTCCAAAGTCTTCTCCCTCAAAACTGGCTTTCTTGGCATCGCCGAGTGAGCCGCCGTTGTCAATGGTACCGGCATCACCGGTGGCGGTCAGAAGCGGGTTTTCGGTCTGTGTCTTGATAATCTCGATGGCAGGGCGTACATACGACGACCGATCTGGTAATGTTGTTTTCATTTTTATGTAGAATTTATTTATAAAATAAAATTGTTCTTAGCTCATGTTTGAGTTCGCCCGCAAAAGGGCATGACAACGCAGACAAAGTAAACTTCGGGAAGTCCTTTGTCTACGAGGATAGGGGTGAAACAATGTGCCTCGCACCCGTACGCGTATATATAAAAAGGCAACGCTACACCGGCAGCATCTATGAGAGAGAGAGTATATATGTGTAACAAATTGTTTGGAACAACCAAATAATTTGTGTTAAAAGTCTTAAAAAGCATGTTAACTCTCCTAACTTCGGTACATTTTACTATAATGCTCTGTTTCTGCATCTCTGCTACAATGTTGGTACAAAGGTAGTTAAAGTTCTCGTAACGGGCAAGAAAAAGGGGAAAATATATGAAAAGATTAAAAAATTGAAATGATAAGCAGGTATTTAAAATTAAACCTCTATATATTATTTGCTTTTTGTTTTATTCTTCGCTTTGCCAAAATTACCTACCTTTGCAAAGAATAAGGGGCGTTTGGAGGCGCACTATAAGCACAAGACACCGGCTTCCCTCCGGTTTCCACACATCATCACAACCACACCACACATGGACAATCCTTACATCAAGCAGTTTCCCGACCTCATGAATGGCAAGACCATCATGTATAATCACGGTTTCGGTTCGTCTGCCGCCTCGGGCACAGTGACGCGCATCCGGCAGACTTTTCCCAACGCGCGCGTCATCGCCTATGACATTCCGCTGCACCCCGAAGAGGCGATGGCGCTCCTCAAGGCGAAGGTCGAAGCCGAAAAGCCAGACCTCATCATCGGCACATCAATGGGTGGTATGTACACCGAAATGCTCTACGGGTACGACCGCATCCTCGTTAACCCCGCTTTCCAAATGGGGCAGACGATGAAAGAGCATGCCATGACAGGCAAGCAGGTGTGGCAGAACCCGCGGCAGGACGGCGAAAAAGAGTTTCTCGTTACCAAATCTTTAGAGAAAGAATATCGGGAGATGACCGAGCGATGCTTTCTCGAACTGGAGGCGATGGATGCCGACGGGAAGATGCGGGAACAGCAACGCGTATGGGGGCTGTTCGGCGATGAAGACCCCGTGGTGCACACCTTCGACCTCTATCACGACCATTATCCGCAGGCTGCCCGTTTTCACGGCGAGCACCGTATGGACGACCGGAGTTTCATGAACGGTGTGGTGCCCATCATCCGATGGCTCGACGACCGTCAGGAGGGGCGCGAACGTTCCATCCTCTACATAGACCAGAGCACACTGGCCGACAGCTACGGCAAACCCAAGTCGAGCCTCCAAAAGGCGTTCGACATGCTCATCGAGACCTATCAGGTCTATATCGTCGTGCCTGCCCCGACCAATCACCACGACCGGCTCGACCATGCAGCACAGTGGATAGAGCAGTATCTCTCCACCCCGGCTCACGACCACGTGATCTATACCAACCGGAAAGCACTGCTCTATGGCGATTATTTCATAGACGCCGCGCCCGATCCCGACTTCATGGGTACCGCCATCGAGTTTGGCAGCGATGAGTTCAAGACATGGGAGGAGGTCATCACATTTTATGAGCGGATGAAACCTGCAGACCAAAAGTCAGTATAGTGCAACAAATTATTATGATATTTCATGACAGCATTTGCCGATACTTTTTTCGGTATATGTTACGAAATAGTACGACAAATATGTTTTGAAAATTTGAGAATCTGAAAATTGACGGGAGTTGGGGCGAAAATCGGGGGAAAAACAGCCTGTTTTGTAAACGTCTGATAGCCAGCACCTTACGTACATAATGATGTTATGATTGAAAAATCATGATTTTATGCTGTTGCGATAGCATAGGTATCGCATCGCGAAAGCATAGGTATCGCATCGCGAGAGCAATGTTATCGCAGTGCGATACCTATGCTTTCGCCATGCCAAAGCATAGCTATCGCAGCGCCGTCTCAAAATTTCCATGCTACTTTCAGACTGATTTCGACAAACCGCACCCCATTTTTTGGGTTCATCGCATAATTGCGTTGGTTTGTTTACATTATCACATAAAATAGACTCACATTTCATATCTTTGTAGAAACCAACCTATCAAGAAATGAATGCAAGTCTATTAAACCACCTTCAGGGTGTCAAGGACTACACCTTCAGCGGTTCTGTCTACAAAGATAAGCGATTATTTTTAAACTTATTCTATA
>CAUTTP010000148.1:0-4516 GCA_963541305.1 uncultured Prevotella sp. | reverse complement strand
TTTTCTGCAATAGCTACAAAGGTAGTGAGAAATATTGGAATATGCAAATAAAAAAGAATTTCAAAACGGGGTGAACAAAATTTACAATCACCGTAACCACTATGAAACGAAACGACAACACGCATCCATCCGCAACTTTCTGACACGACATCCGTATCTGAATTCCTGTGTATATGCACTGAAACTTATATCTGTTCATCAACACTAAGCATAGTGACAAGAAATTACATACAAAGCGATGAAAGTTTATTTTCTTCTTCAAATATAATCCGCAAAACGAAGCGTTCCGAAAAAATAAAACGAAGTGTTCCGCCTCGTAAAACGAAACGTTCTTTTTCCAGGTCCCCCCCCATAATGCAAAACGCCTCAGATTTCTCTGGGGCGTTTGCTGTTTATTCTTCATTACATTTCAGACATTCAAGTCGAACTTCACATTCTCATCACCATCAAGCAGCAACCTCGTGCGATCCAAGTTATTCTCGTATATGTGCACATTCCCGAGGTTCAGCGTTATGTTCTTCAGCGGCAGGTCTATCTGTCGTGCCATGAGATAGAGGTGGTATATATCTGCCGGCAGTCCAAGGTTTGCGTCACTGCTTCGCTGATAGGCTGACAAGACCAGTTCGCCCTCGTCTATCTGGAACTGCACCAGGCTCAGGCATGGTGCCTGGTTGTTCTCTGCACCTGTCTCGCCGAGGAACAGCACATAGTTCTTTGAATTGCGCTTCTCGCGGTTTATCCTCGCAATCAACGGCGGCAACTTCTCAAAATAGGTCGGATAACTGTTCACAAGCACGCTCCCACAATAGTCCCACCAGTTGATGCCAGCCTCGCGATATTTCTCCACCTGCCGCTCACCTTGCATAAACAGCTGTAGTTCATTCTTCAACTTCTTGCGTGCTATGCCGTGGCTCTCAAATATATCAAGCAGGTCGGCTGGAGACAACGACAGCTGCTCATTGAGCAAATAGCGGATATTGCCTTTCTTATTAGTCTGGACCTTTCCTCGTTCCAAAATCTTTCCCAGTGTCTGATAGTATTTGTTCATCGTTCAAACGGTATTAGAATGTAATTCAAGCAACATCCGTATAGAGCATGATGTCCATATAGGACGCATTGTAATTCATGTGGGCATTGAACTCCCGTCGGTGGCAGTTTTCAAAGGGGTTGCCGATGAGCTTGTTCTTGCCTATCCATTCACAAAGCTCCACTATAGAAGACTTGTTCGAAGTGAAGTAAATGAACCGATGCCCGGAGAGAACGGTCAACACGTCAAGGTAATCAGATAACTTCCAATACATCTTGTAGGTCTTGCTATCCGTACTCAGGTATGGAGGATCGACGAGGAACACCACACCCGGCACATTCTTGTATCGCTCAAACACCTCCTTATAATCACAAGAGGTAATGGTCAGCCCGTCAAGATAGTCGCTGCAAGATGGATAGTCGGCAGCCTTGATGTTGTTGTACAGTGTCTCTTTCTCAAAATCGGAGAACTCGGTAGCATACTTCATTGAGAACATTACCGATGAGGACAGCGTTATATAATCAACATATCCGTGGGTACGCTCATGCCTGCGTATGCAGGACAGTACGCGTTCCCGCGCCTCTCCCAATATTGGCTTGTGCCGTGGTACATCCACGATTTTCCTCAGTTCCGCCAACAGTTCATTCGTCTGCAGAATATGCCCCAGCCGAAGCCTGTAACCGTCGAAATCATTATATACCACGGTGGCGTCCGGTTTTTGGCACTTGGCGATATGTGACAACAACCCACTGCCACCGAACAGGTCCACGAAGGTCGTACTGTCAGGGAACTGCCGGAGTATCTTGATGTACTCCTTGGCAAACATCCGCTTCTGTCCCTGGAAAGGAAGCGGTGCCGAAAGGTATTGTCTTCTCATTGTCTCACTAAATTGGTATGGCAAAGTTCGCCATATTCAGTGAGCCAGAAGAACATTCGTACCAAATCACACTGCAAGCGTTTTGCAGTCGCTTTGAAAGCGTTTGATGAGCCCATACACCTTGCGCTCGCTTACCGCATACTTTTCAGACAACCGGGCTACGACATACGACACTTTCTCGCCGCGCCCCAGCAGCGTGGTATAATCGGCGTATAAGTCCACGTATTCTGCATCCTCCAGCCTTATACCAGACATTTTGAGCCTATTTATCAGCTCCCTGTTAAATTTCAAGACCTCTATTATCTTCATATTCACAAAATTTTGTATCTTTGCAACATCTCACTTACATAAGAACCAAAAAAGCACCGTGTGCGAACGAGGGTATTGGCCCCCGGTCGTGCACACGGTGCATTGGTTAATATGTAGGTGAGATGACTATTAACAGGCCGGGGGCTTTTTAACGCCCTACCCCCGAGGGCGGTCTTCAGAGTTTATTCAATCCGGTATCGTTCCAAATCGAACGCGTCTTTCTTCTTCCAGCCGGCATCCAGCGTTTCCAGAATGTAGCGCATGGCTTTCGTATAGAAGTCCGTAAGGTCTTCCATGTTCTCAAATACGCGGTACACCGGCTTTTCGTCGGAACCGAACTTGAACTTCACCGGAAGCGTGGCACCGTCGGACTGTCTGGCAAGGTCATAGGCCGCCTTGTAGTTGAACTGGTTCTCCGTCGACAGCCACACGGTATTGCCCTCGTAACTGAATCCTGAGAGGATAGCTCGATCTGTCTGGTTGTTGTACCAGTCGATGACGGTTTCCTTGATTTCCTCGTCATTTGGTCTATGGTCGAATTCCGTTTCCATGTAGTCTGCGGCTCCATTGCTTTTTTCGTGCACGTCCCAGCGGACGCGCCATTTGTTCCTTGCCGGGCTGACACACTCCATCAGCTTGACGCCGGCAGCTCCTTCTACTCTTTGCATGTCTTTTTTTCTAAGTGAATACATACTTGGTCCTGCCTTTCCCGAATGTCTCCGTCTTGATGGTTGTTTCAAACGGGAAGCCGTCCGGCATTTCCTTGATTTGCGCGAGGATGTTCTTCATTTCCTCACTGTTGGTAAAGAACTTCTTGGGTTCTCCGTTCTGCTCGATGGCAACGATGCAACGGTCTTCTCCCTGCTCGGTCTTGATGCCCGTCTCAAAATCCTTGACGATGACGGGCAGATTGACCAGTTCCCTGATACTGACGACGGCTCCGGGAAACATCCTCTTGCCGTCCGGTGGATTGTAGGCCACCTTCAAATCCTTGAATGATCTCATTGTTTTGCCTGTTAATTTATTAAACAACATATTACAGTCAGCGTGTTTTGCCATGCCGTAAAAGCTCGCTATCAATTCACGCCGCCTCTTCCTGCTTTTCACCTCGTGCATTTTCCTGGCCATCTTCTGCTTGATGCGCTTGCGCAGCTCCACATGGCCGGCATCGTATATCACATAGCCCAGGAAGTCGATACCTTCACTCACGGGGAACACCCGTTCATTGGGCTTCACCGTCAGGCCTATCTCCTCCATGCACTCATGCACGATGTCATGCACCATCCACAATTCCGCTTTCGATTTACCGAGTACCACGCCGTCATCACAATAGCGGTAGAAATGACGCACGCCGCACCTGTCCTTCAGGTAATGGTCTAAAAATACAGACAACAACAGGTTGCCCAACCCCTGCGAGCTTCTCAGTCCGATACTGATACCCTTCGGCATCATGTGTACGAAACGGTCAAGCAGGACTATGAGCGTCCTGTCCTTGAAGACCCTGTTCACGCAGTACATCACGAAATCCTGTCTCACGCTGTCATAGAACTTGGAGATGTCGAACTTGTAACAGAACCGCGTACCTTCAGGGTCTTCCCGCAAGTCCCTGCGGATATAGTCCAGCAGGTCATGCATACCCCGTTCCTTGATGCTTGCGGAGGTAGTACGGATGAACCGCTTCCGCAGGTGCCTGTCCACAACGTTCATCACGGCATGCACCCCGATACGGTCTTTCATGGGGAGAACCTGGATACGGCGCAGCTTCCCGCTTTCGAGGATTTCCCGCTCACGATAGTCCGTAACATTGAACGTACCGTCCGCAATCTGACGGGACAAGTCCCGTATCACCTCTTCCCTATGCGCAAGGAGCCAGCGGCCCTGGCGGCACCGTTTCCGTTTCATGCCGCGCAAGACCGTATCAAAGGACTCGGACATATTTCCGTAGTCCACTATCTCCTGTATGATATATCCTTCCCTGCGCATAGTTTTTCCAATTTCGGCTGTTAAGCCTTCAATCCTCAGGCCCGGCTTCTTCGAGACGTTTCCGTCCTACCAAACCCTACCTGTCAAAGTTATTTTTCACCTTTCCGGCATCTGTGGCCGCTTTTGGTGAGGCTCCGTTCCCTCAGCACCGCATCAGGGACACGTCCCCGTCGCTGTACGCTGATTTGGTTTCTTTCGGTTGTTGTCCAGACGCGACCCGATGTTCGTGTTCGAGTTCGAAGCATCGTTATTCGCATGCGAGCACGTAACGCCACCATTCGCATTCGCGTTGTTGTTGCCGCGATAGACCACACGGGACT
>CAUTTP010000147.1:0-4606 GCA_963541305.1 uncultured Prevotella sp. | reverse complement strand
TTCGAGAGTGAAGACTTCGGAGAGAGCGAATGGGAGTGATTTTATCTTAGGAGTTCGTTAAATTAAAGGAGTTAAGGAGTTAAGGGAGTTATCGCTCCCTCCGGTCGCTAAGGAGTTAAGACAAATCTCACTTGGACGATTTTATTTTAGGAGTTAAGGAGTTATGGAGTTAAAGGAGTTAAGACAACAGCCGGATAAACAACTGCAGAGCATTTCTCTCTCCTCTCTCCCCCCTCCTCTCTCCTCCAAACAAAAAAGACAAAAAAAACAATCAAATGAAAAAGAATCATGTTATCATGTTATCGGCATTCGCCGCGTTGGCGATGTTGTCGAGTTGCGGAAACGACGTCGTGACGGACGGCGACAATACGAAGAAGACGGAAACCTCGGAGGAGACCGCAGGCAAGGTGATATTCACCGGCGGCGGCGATGCCTCTACGCGCACATCGATAAGCAATTACACCGCAGGCGGCTCGGCCACGGTAAAGTGGAGCACGGGCGACTACATCTGGGTAAAAGACACAGACGGAAATTTCCAAAAAAGCGATGTAGGGTCCTTCAACACCGCAATGACATACGGTCAGTTTGCCCTCACGGGCACATTCAGCAACAGTTGTCAAGTGAACTACACGGGTTCGGCCGGCACCTCGGGCACAGAGGTTACTATCGCCACGGCACAGACGCAGACCACGCCCAACGACTTCAGCCATGTGGGCGAATCGGGCGACTGTGGAACAGCCACCACTTCGGGTACCAAATTCATGCTCGAACATAAGGCCGTCTATCTGAACGTGATGCCCCGCTGCACCAATTCGACGCTCGGCCAGAACATCTACCTCACCAAAGTGGTCGTGACTTCGGCCGGTACCGACATTGCCGGCACGTTCGACTTCTCCTCCGGCGCTATCGGCACGGCTTCGAGCGGTGCACAGAGCATCACGCTCACCACTAAGGCATCCAGCGGAACCTACGCCAATGGCTTCCCTCTGACCAACACCACGACGAGCCAGTCGACCAACGCCGCCTACATGGTCATCGCTCCCGGCACACATACGCTCACCGTAGACTGTTACATCTACGACCCCACAACTAACGTCGAGGGTGCCATCAGCCAGACCATCTCCGCCACCTTTGATGCAGGCAAGATTTATGACGTGACGGCCAACTGTACGCCGAAAACCGATTACAGCTCATGGCTCGACTACTACTACATGTGGGATGCGGTGAATCCCTACTGGTACGGCGTGACTTTACCAGACGTGCTTACAAATGGTACAAATTACAGCAGCTACGGCATTCCAACCGCATCCGACGGTACCAACCGCTGGTACAACACCATCAATAACGGAAGAAATGTCGCCACCAATGCTTCCAATTCCTGCAAAGACGCCCCCAATGCCAATGAGCTGTTTTATTACGTGAAGAACGGCGACCCTCATTATGACAACAACAGCCTTTGGTCTTTCAAAGGGCACCTCTACAAAGGCGGTTTATGGTTAAAGAAGCAGTCGGTAATCTATAGCGACTTACAAACGGCAGGCTATACCCAACTGACTTCCCAAAACGACATGAAAGAGGGATTCTACGAATCTCCTTCTAACGCAACACGCTTAGATAACCGCACTACTGCTCGTAGCTTTTCTGCCCCTTTCTCTACTGTTACACTTACCAATACCACTGATTATTTCTATTTCCCCATGTTGGGTTGTGTCCAAAGGTCGGGATTCATCTATGACATTGGAGTTGTTGGTTATTACTGGTCATCCAGTGCCCACCCGAATGGCAGTAGCTTAACATACTACATTATGTTTAGTAGTAGCGCCGTGAGTATGGGTACTACTTACCGTAATTTTGGTTATGTCGTACATGCGTTCGAGTAAACAAAAATGAATGAGACGAAAATCAAGAGTGATGCTCTCGAGAATCAATAGTGGCACTATTGAACCTCAAAAGCATTGAGTTTGAGCATCAAAACCATTGGTTTCGAGCATCAAAAGTGCCACTATTGACATTCAAAACCAATGGTTTTGATGCCCGAAAGTATGGGTTTTGACAACTGAAACCAACGGTTTTGAAACGTCAAACGTATTATGCTGATTATCAAGGCGTTGCGAAAGCAGCAGAAAAGGCCTGCTTGAGATAAGGAATTGTCAGATAATTTAATCGTTTAATCCTTTAAAATAAAAAGTATTATGGCTGTTTTTTATAGACTTTATCAGAACAAGGCGACCGGAAGCAAGACTTTTGGTAAGTGGTATGCACGTGCAAAGACCATCGGCACGAAAGACCTGAAAGACATTGCGGAAATCATTCAGCGCAATGCGAGTGTGAAACGCAGCGACGTGATGGCTGTGCTGACGGAGTTGCCCGAGGTGATGAGCGACATGCTTCAGGATGGCTATCGGGTGAAGATAGAGGGCTTCGGAGCGTTCAAGATAGCCCTGCGCACGTCGCCCGCCAACTCGGAGAAGGAGTTTGCCGTCGACAAGAACATCAAAAGCTCCCGCATCCTCTTCCAGCCCGAGACGCTGAAAGAAGGCTCACACGGCACGAGGACGAGGCAGATGGCGAAGAAAGTAGAATACAAGAGAATTGATAATTAGTAATTAGAAATTATGATTACTTGCAAGGCAATTAGAAATTACCAAATTCCGACCTCTCATTTCCCAAGTAAGTAATCATAATTACTAATTTCTAATTACTAATTATCTTACGGCACTTGACCAATTACATTTTTATAATTTTGTGACTCAGCGCAAGCGTGGCCGTGAGGTCGGGCTTGCGCTTTTGGTAACATTGCCTAAATTCGACAAAATGCAAAACGCACATTACAAATTATGAGTACGAAGAATTTCAAGTGTGTTAATTAGTCTGAAATACCCACAAATAATGATAGGCATAACTTGTAAAGCCCGACTTTTAGTGGTAATTTTGTAAGCATCTTTAAAGAGACACTATATTATTTTGTTTAAACATAAAAGGTAAAACGATGAAAATTGAGAAAGTACACGCTCGTGAGATTATCGACTCACGTGGTAATCCTACAGTTGAAGTAGAAGTAACTCTTTGCAATGGTGTGATGGGTCGCGCAAGCGTTCCTTCGGGTGCTTCCACCGGTGAGAACGAGGCATTGGAGCTTCGTGACGGAGATAAAGGTCGTTTCGGTGGCAAGGGTGTTTTGAAAGCAGTTGAGAACGTAAACAACGTGATTGCTCCTGCACTCAAGGGCTTCGACGTAACTGCACAGCGTGCCATCGACTATAAGATGTTGGAACTTGACGGTACTCCTACAAAGAGTAAGTTGGGTGCTAACGCCATCCTCGGAGTTTCTTTAGCTGTTGCTCATACTGCTGCTAAGGCTCTCGGCATGCCATTGTATCGTTATATCGGTGGTGCCAACACATACACACTGCCGGTTCCTATGATGAACATCATCAACGGCGGCGCTCACTCTGACGCTCCTATCGCATTCCAAGAGTTCATGATCCGCCCCGTAGGCGCACCTTCACTGCGTGAGGCTCTTCGCATGGGTGCAGAAGTGTTCCACACACTGGCTAAGAACTTGAAGAAGCGCGGTCTCTCTACAGCCGTTGGCGACGAGGGCGGTTTTGCTCCTAAATTCGACGGTATCGAGGATGCGCTCGACGAGATCATGAAAGCTATCAAGGATGCCGGCTACGAGCCCGGTAAGGACGTGAAGATTGCTATGGACTGCGCTGCTTCCGAGTTCGCCGTACAGGAGAACGGCAAGTGGTTCTATGACTACAGTCATCTGAAAAACGGTATGCCGAAAGATCCTAATGGAAAGAAGTTGACCGCCGACGAGCAAATTGCATACCTTGAGCAGCTTATCACCAAATATCCTATCGACTCTATTGAGGATGGTCTCGATGAGAACGACTGGGATAACTGGACCAAGCTGACTGCCAAGATCGGCGATCGTTGCCAGTTGGTAGGCGACGACTTGTTTGTGACCAACGTGAAGTTCTTGGAGAAAGGTATCAAGATGGGCGCAGGAAACTCTATCCTGATCAAGGTGAATCAGATTGGTTCGCTGACCGAAACCCTTGAGGCTATCGAGATGGCACATCGTGCCGGCTTCACTTCCGTTACTTCACACCGCTCCGGCGAAACGGAGGACACAACTATCGCTGACATTGCTGTAGCCACCAACTCCGGCCAGATTAAGACAGGTTCCATGAGCCGCACCGACCGTATGGCCAAGTATAACCAGCTCATCCGTATCGAGGAAGAGCTTGGTAGCACAGCCAAGTATGGCTACAAAAAGGTAAAGTAATTTAGCCTACCCTACGCGGATAGATTAAAATATATCCTACAGGCAGGAAACGACCATCGGGTTGTTTCCTGCCTTTTATGTTTAGGCGTGTCAAGCCCCTTCGGAGCGGCTCTACATTGACTTTACATAGGCTCTGCACACCATATATTTTCTCAAAAAAATATCATAATTCTTTGGCGATTACAGAAAAAGGGTGTATCTTTGCACTCGCAATTCAGAAATGAGCTATCCTGCTCATACAGAAAAGAAGAATATGCACCCTTAGCTCAGTTGGTAGAGCAACTGACTCTTAATCAGTGGGTCTAGGGT
>CAUTTP010000146.1:0-4652 GCA_963541305.1 uncultured Prevotella sp. | reverse complement strand
ATTATTAAGGGGTGGTTGGGGGTGGGTAGGCACACTTTCCGGCATGAGCTGTCTGCCCGACAACGAATTAAGGCGAGCCCGATCACATGTCGAACTCGCCTTAATATATTTTAGCTCTTTAGCACTGTTGATTGGTACGCACTTTAGTTATTACGACTCCCGAATATTCTTAACAGGTAGAGGAAGAGGTTGATAAAGTCGAGGTAAAGCGTGAGAGCTCCCAGCAAGGCAACCTTCTGCGCACCCTCGCTCATGTCGGGCTGGAGAGCCAACATCTGCTTGATCTTCTGGCTATCCCATGCGGTAAGACCCACGAAGATGAGCACGCCGATATAGCTCAAGATAAGCTGGAACATCGCACTCTTCATAAACAGGTTGACCACGGTGGCAATAATTAGTCCGATGAGTGCCATGATGAGGATACTGCCTATCTTTGAGAGGTCGGCCTTGGTGGTGTAGCCATACAGGGCCATAGCACCAAAGGTGGCGGCGGTGATGAAGAACACTGTTGTGATGCTGCTCATGGTGTAGAGCAGAAAGATGCTGGAGAGGGTTACGCCATTAAGAGCCGAATAGATGATAAACAGCGTGGTGGCGGTAGAGAGTGACAGTTTCTGGATGCGAGCACTCACGTAAAACACCAGCCCTATCTCGATGATAAACAGAATCCAAATGGCAGAGCCGCCTCCGTAGATCATTTGCATTAACGCGGGACTGCTGGCCACGCCATAAGCACAGATGCCCGTGATGGCGAGGGCCATCGTCATCCACACATATACCTTGCGCATCAGGGCGGGAAAAGCCGAGGACAGCGCTCCTTGTTTCTCGCGTACGAGATTTTCTAACTCATGTACTTCCATATTCGTTCGTTTTAATTTTATATTCCGTTTGGGTTGCAAATATAAGCCATTTCCCATGTATCTGCAAGAAGCGTGCCATTCTTTTTCCGTTTTTTAAGGATCGGATGGGTACGAAAAGTGAGCGATGGCGGTGAAAAAAATATAGAAAAGCATTGCGGGGTTAGTGGGCTTTGCGTATTTTTGCGATATGATGCTGAAAGAACAAAGTATGAGAAAATATCTGTGTTTGCTGGCAGTGTATTTGATGACAATGCCGCTTTGGCCTCAGAATGCCACGGTCGTAAAGGAACTGAAACTGAAGAATGGGTTTACGGTTTGGCTCAATGAAGACCATGCGCAGCCGAAAGTATATGGCGCAGTGGTGGTGAAAGCGGGTGCGAAAGACTGTCCGGGCACAGGCATAGCGCATTATTTCGAGCATCTGTTGTTCAAGGGAACAGATAAGATTGGTACGGTTGATTATGCCGCCGAGAGGGTGTGGCTCGACAGCATAGCGGTTCAATATGACGTTTTGGCACAGACAAAGGATGATCGTCGCAGGCTGGAAATACAGCGAAAGATTAACGAATTCTCGATGAAAGCGGCTGATTATGCCATTCCGAACGAGTTTGAAAGTCTGATTTCAATGTACGGAGGTACGGGTTTGAATGCCTATACTTCTTTTGATGAGACCGTGTATTACAATACTTTTTCACCTCAATATATAGCGCAATGGTGCGAACTGAATGCCGAGCGGCTGGTATCGCCGGTGTTCCGACTGTTTCAAGGTGAACTGGAAACGGTGTATGAGGAGAAGAACATGTATGCCGACCAGATGCTGGTGCAGGCGGCTGAGGCTGCACAACGATACGCTTTGGCCGGTACGCCGTATGCCGAGCCGATATTGGGAACGACGGAAAGCCTGAAGAATCCGCGATTATCGGAGATGCGGACGTTTTATGAGCAGTATTATGTAGCGTCCAATATGGGATTGATGCTATGCGGCGACATCCATGCCGACTCATTGGAGGCGCTGTTGGAACGCACGTTCGGACGAATCAGGTCGGGCAAAGCACCGGAGCATGAGACGTCGGTAATGCGGAATTTGAAAGGGCGTGAAGAGTTGAAAATCAAACTCCCGATACCCATTGTGAAGGCTGGGGGCTATGTATTTAAGGCTCCGTCGGAACATAGCGCGGATTATGCGACTTTTCAAGTGATGAGCGCACTGCTATCGAACGAAGCGAAGACGGGTCTGCTCGATTCGCTTTCGCATGCCCATCGGCTCATGATGGCAATGGCGCAGGGCTATGACTTCAAGGATTTCAGCGTGTATGGTTTTGGTTTTGTACCTAAAATTCCGTTTGGCTCGAAGCGTAAGGCCGATGCGCTTTGCTGGGAACAGGTAGACAAATTGCGTAATGGGGTGTTTTCGACCGATGCGCTTGATGCTGTGAAATTAGGCTTGCGCCGTAAACATAGTTTGTCGCTCGAAGGAATTGAAGGGCGTAGCAAAGCGATGATCAATGCTTTTTCTCACGGACTGACATGGGAGGACGTTCTGGCGCAAGACAGGATGCTGGCGGCCGTGACGCGCGATGATGTGGTGAACGTGGCGCGAAAGTATTTCAATGACGATAGTCTGAAAGTTTCGAAAAAGTTTGGGCGTTACACCAAGGAGCGAGTGTCACAGCCCGGATACAAGCCCGTGACGCCTAAAAATGCGGGGAAAAAGTCTGCCTATGCTATGGAACTGGCGACGATGCCGTATGAGCAGGTTGCACCAAAGCTCCTCGATTTTGAGAAAGATGCGCGTTGCCGGCAACTCGGAAAACTGGTCAACCTCTATACGGTGGGCAATCCCGTGAACGATATCTTCCGGCTTCAGCTGGTCTTTCGGCGCGGAACGTGGCATGATAGGCGTATGGAGGCAATGGCGCAATATGTGAACAGCATAGGTACGCAGTTGCATGGCAAACAGCAGTTGGCCCGTGCGTTGCAGCAAGTGGGTGCCTCGCTATCGGTGAGTGCATCTTCCGGTTATGTGATGGTGTCGCTCACGGGGTTCGATGAGCAGCTGAAACCGGCATTGGCGCTATTGCAAGAGTTTCTGGCGAAGCCCAAAGTAGATGTGAAGAAGTATGATGACTTGCTGAAATCAGTGAAGATAGATGAGCGTTCTTTCCTGAAAGACAATAGTGACATTGCCGATGCGGTATTCGAAAAGGTCGAGTTCGGCAATCGGTCTTCATGCTTGCAACGCCTGTCAGCAAAAGAATTGAAGTGCATCAAGCCCGTTGAACTTGTGGCATTGTTTAAGGATGTCCAGCACGAACAACTGGATATTTTCTATAGTGGCACGCTTGACGATGAGGAAGTGGAGCGTGCGGTGCGTGAGTATGTGGATATCCGGCAGGTGGACAAACCGTGGAAGTACGTGTCACGGCAGTTGTGTACGTATGACGAGCCATGCGTGTTTATCTATGATCATCCAAGTGCAAGGCAGACCATAGTGGGCAGCTATCAGTCGGCCGGAGCATTGCCGGATGCTGTCGAGCGTATGAAGTTTCAATTGTGGGGCAACTATTTCGGCGGCGGTATGTCGTCAGTGATGTTTCAGGACATCCGTGAGTTCAGGTCGTACGCCTATTCTGTGTACGGTTCTGCATTGTTTCCCGATCTTAAAATGTGCCCCACCGATCCGTGTGCATACATTACGCGTATGGGTACACAGGCCGACAAGGCGATGCAGGCATTGTCGGTGCTCGACACATTGCTCGCCGATATGCCCATTCGAGAGACAAATTTGGCAGCTGCCCGTCAGCATATTATCAGTCGAATCAATAATGGCTATCCGGCATTCCGTACGATAGCACGCATGATTGCGCACGACAAACTCTTGGGATATACCGAAGACCCCGATCTCCATACTGTGTCTGTTTTACCAACTTTGGAGCTTCAAGATATGGAGAATATATATGAACAGCGGATAAAAAATCGTCCAAAGGCAATGATTGTCGTGGGAGACAAGAGGTCGCTCGATATGGAAAAACTGAGGAAATGGGGAACGGTCGTAGAGCTGAAAGCATCTGATGTCTATAACAAATGAGTTGAAAGGCATAAAAATCTCAATGGTTCATCCTACTCTTATCAACTCCGAATAATTTTGACAAGTACCCTCTGTAGAATCGCGTGTAGCAAAATTGAAAAACTTTTGTCCGAAATACGCGAAAATTGGAGGGGCTTGCGTAAACCTCGGAGCATCAGCGAGTTACACGCAAAAAGTAAGAATATGCCATAGATATTCATCTTTTGGTCTTGCGATAGCACCCTTTTCGCATCGCGAAAGCATCGTTATCGCCATGCGAAAACATTGAGATCGCAGTGCGATTAGGCCGTTATCGCGATGCGAAAGCTATGCTATCGCAACCCTACCTCGAAATTTTCGACCTCCCGTGACCCGAATCTTGCCGAACCATCCCGATTTTCCGCTCTAGAATGAACGAAAATCTGAACGAAAAAACTGTAATGAATTCTTGACAGTTTTAGGGGGAGAGGGGAGTGAGGAGAGGGGAGAGAGAATACTTTTGCGGGCGTTTAAACTGTACATCTGCCGGACATTTGTCTTTAACTCCTTAGCGAGCGATAACTCCTTTAACTCCTTTAACTTCCTTAACTCCTTTAACTCCTTCATCAATTTCCCCTCTCATAGTTTAATCTCTTGTGCGTGGTATGGCAGTGAAATTAGTATTGCACTGCTGCGTGTCGGGTTCAGCGTTTATATTATATAATAATGTGTATGTGTGTTTTAGT
>CAUTTP010000145.1:0-4665 GCA_963541305.1 uncultured Prevotella sp. | reverse complement strand
TATGCTTTCGCATCGCGATAACGGCCTAATCGCAGTGCGATCTCAATGTTCTCGCCTTGCGATAAGGGTGCTTTCGCGATGCGAAAAGGGTGCTATCGCAAGATGAAAAGATGAATATCTATGGCATATTCTTACTTTTCGCGCGTAACTCACTGATGCTCCGAGGTTTACGTAACCCCCTCTGATTTTCGCGTATTTCGGGCAAAAGATTTTCAATTTTGCTACACGCGATTCTACAGAGGGTGTTTGTCAAAATAATTCCCACTACATAATCCCCGTCTGCTTATCTTTATTCTCCAGCTTCTTCTGCACGTCGAATGCCTTCCGACCGCGGTTCAGCATCCATGAGAAGCCGAGGGTGATGAGATTGCCATAGTCTTTGCCCGTCACGAAGATCTTCTTCTTGAGGTTTTCGTTCACGACCTCCGTATGATTGAGCCGCGGATTGGCGTGGAACGGATGTTGCCAATAGAGTGAGACGGTGCAGCTGCCCATCCGGTAACTGCACGTCACGTAGCAGGCATAGCCCTGCCGGTTCCACGTTTCGCCCTCCATAAACTTCCATCCGTTGTCGGCGTAGGCCGTGAGTGTCCACCTGCCGAGATAGGCTTGCAGGCTACCGCCCGCGTTATATGAGGTGAGGTAATGGCGGTAATCGTCGCCCCTGTTGAAGAACCGATAGATACTGCCAAAGGCAGAGAGCGTGAGTTTTTCGGGAATCAGCTCATATCGGGCGTTGACGCTGCCATAAAGCATGTCGACGCCGGGCTGGTTGACCTGTGTGTAGAGGAAACGGTTGTCGGGCGTGCGCGTGTAGTGGGCAAGGTTGCAATGGCGGTTCACCCGATATTCCGCATCGATCAGTAGGCGGAGGCGAGGCTTGATGTAGGCCACGCGCAGCTGCTGCTTCGTCACGCCATTGGGACGGAGACTGGGATTGCCCACTGTCCACTCCATGCTGTTCTGGCGTATTTCGGTGTCGCTTATCAGCGCTATCTCGGACAGATGCTGGTAGAATTCAATGCTGTAGCGCACCGTAAGCGGTGCGGAAATGCTGTAAGCCAATGTGCCCTTGGGGCGGAAGAGCCGGTAATCGTACCGATAGGACGACTGCCTGTAGCGCTCGCTGCTCATGCCCAGCCCCGCGACATAGCTCCATTTGCCGGCCTTTCCCTTCACTTCGCCAAAGAGATAGAGGCTGGCGTTGTGCATGCCGTTGAGCGACTCCGCGCTGCCGTCGTATGCATTGCGCGTGTATTTCAGCCGATGGCGCAGCCCTGCGGAGAGCGTGAAAGGCTTGAGACGGTTCTCGTAGACGGCCTCCGAGATGAGCGACCACGTGCGTCCGGCCACCCGGTAGGCATACGCGGAGCCTTCGTCGTTGGCGTTACGGGCATCGGTAGCGATGTGTGTGCCGACCACATTGACCGTGACCGACTGGCGCGCGCCTATCTGCCGGGAATAGTAAAGGTCGAGCGAGGGCGTGAAACTCTTGCTCCGATTGGTGATGAGCGAGAGATAATCGGCCGTTCCGTCTTGTATCTGCCGCTCCTTGTAATCGTTTGGCGTATGGCTCATATCGCCGGAGAGCGTGGCCTGAAACACATAGGTAGACGAGTCGGCAAGGCTGTATTTCAGTTGGACGGCATTCCCGAAGTCGCACGACCGGGTGCGCCGGTCTTGCCGTGTGATGTAATAGTGCGTGCCATCTGCCAGCAGATAATCGGCCTCCTCATGATAGCGCGTTCGCCGAAAGTCACGATAGGATGAGGTGTAGGCCAGTTCCAGCTCCGAGTTCTTATGGGTCAACTTGGCAAAGACGGTGTTGTCGCCATGCCATGCCGTGAGACTGTTGGTCAGATCCGCACCGAGGGTATAGCCCTGATCGCTGCGCTGCATGCGGATGTTGATGACACTGGCGATATCTGTGCCATATCGCACACCGGGATGGTCGATGAACTCGACCGACCTGATGAGCTGCGGGTCGAGCGCCAACAGGTCTTCCTTCGTGGCAAGCACGCCGTTGATGCGGAGCTGCACCGCTCCCTGATTGCCCAAAGCCGACACCGTATGCATCACCTCATCCACACGGATGCCGGGCAGGGAGAGCTTGCCCAAGAGGCTGTAGCCGTTGGTCGATGACGACTTCTGCGCCTCGGAGGGCAGGATGAGCCGGCCATCGGCACGGTCAATGACCTTTGCTGCCTGCACCTGCACCTCTTGCAGTTGCACCTCTCTCGCCTCCTGCGCATGAGCTGCACAGTTCCACGCCATAAGAATCAATAGAAAATAATCTCGTCTCATCGTTGTGTCGTTTTTGTCGGCAAATATAAAACGACGGGCGTAACGATGCAAAAAAAGAGCCTGACATGTTGCTGACATTTCACGTCGGCAACGGTCAGGCTCTTGTAATTCGTTGATATGCGATGTCTTAACGGCTTGCTTCCAATCGGCCGATCAGTCTTTCTTTTTCGGTGCCGGTAATATCAGACCGATAATATTGAGAGAAAAAAGGAGAAGCCAAGCATAGAGCATATCGGAATGGCAGGCATAACTAATGATGATGCCAAACAATATTATACCCACGTTGATATATGTAAACGTCGTTATAGACATTACATTCTTTAGAAAAAGAGCTTTCCTATCTTTGGCTTTGACCATTCTAAATATACTGATGATAAGCCCCGCGATGAAACAAAGCATCCCTGCCGACACGCATACATAGAACAAACGTCTGTCTACATTGCATGAGCACGCTATCGCAAACAAAAAAAAGAAGATGCTAAACAGTAAGGATGGTAAGTGTTTGACTAAATACTTTTTCATAAACAGATAATCAATATGAAATTCCACATATGCTTCTTTTGTTCTATTTTTCCGCTCTACCCTCTAACTCAATTCCCTTTTTCTCTGTCGTCTCATCAGTTTTATAGCACACTACACAATTTCTACAAACCAATAGTTTGGCAGAAAATACAAATACAATGATAGAGAATTATAATTTTTATTGCTTGCTTTATCATTTAGCAGAGTCCGCGAAAGCATCCTCCCAATATTCTGAACTATACAAAGCTGTAGCAAGTCCGCTCTTGATACATCTTTTCTGTTCTGTTGTCAAATCGGTAGAACCGTCTATCACCTCCACATATTTTCCTATGATAAACGCAACATCACCCGTATTTGTTGCATATTCCTTAAATACCTGCTCAAATAGCACTAGTACTTCATCTAACAAAGGGTCAGTTTCTGATATATGTTCGGTACTAGCATTTGAAGCCTGTGCCTTACAGCTTTTGATTAATTCCTCAGAATTAAGTAATGCATCTTTTAACTCTACCCTATCAGATTGTTCCAAGTCGACGTCTTTCAAAAGAACTTTGTCCTCCATAACAGAAAGGACAATATTATGAATTTTTCCGACCTCTAAAGAGGCTTCGTCTAGCTTTGATTCTACGATGAGATCTTCATCAACATTTAATTTCTTATTTGAATTCGATTTATTCAAACAAATAGCGCTTTCATTAACAGACATATTTTCATTAACAAGTACTCTGCAAGTTTGCGTTATTCTCCTTAAATATACGTCTCCATCAATAACTACTTCATCATCTTCATCAATAGCTGCCCCTCCTTTTCCGTCATCTCGTCTCATTTCATCATTATCTGACGGTCTCTCCTGCGGTGTAATTGCTGCCAGCTCATGGCATGGCCCCGATGGTGCCGCCATCCACGAACTAAAAGCACCTCCTACAACAGCACCCAGAAAAGCTCCAAAAGCCCCTCCTGTAAGTGGGGATCCCAACCCCATACCGACAGAGGCTCCTATTCTAGCTCCAGATTTACAGCCGCTCCATGCACCTACAACATCTGCGAGCACAACCTTCGCTTTTTCTTCATCACTCCAACGTTTCCATCCTCTTGTATGAGACGGAGCAGTTGCAAGTAATTCTGCGTTAACTTGTGTCAAATCTGTAACAACCTTGCTCTTCTCTATTTTAGAAGAGCGATACTCGTAAGTTCCTTCGCTTGAACACGAAACTAACATAATAGCAATGCCAACAAATAGCACACACACTAATTTCTTAAATAATTTTTTCATAATGATAAGATTGGATAAAGTAATAAATGTTAATTCAGTATCTCGTTCTTCATGAACTTGACTTTGCAAATATGGGAAACAAAACACCTTGGTTCTAACTTTTCATAGAATAAAAAATTAACGAAGAATTAACAGATGGAAGAGCCTCATGTATATCAAAAAGATTAGAAGATAACAGAAACTACACATAAAATTAACAAGAGAAATAGCAGAACATGCTAAAGGAGAAAAATGGCGTTATCGAAATCTTTTGGTGTTCCTGTACGATAAAATATCTTTTTGTAGAGCCTTTTTCTCAATTGAGAAATGTCCGCTTGAGAGGTACCAAAGATGAAACTTATTTCTTTGTTATGAAATCCCGCTCTTACTAACAGACATAATCTAAATTCCTTTGTATTCAACTCCGCCCTTGATAATAGTTTATCACCAAATTCCGGTACATATTCTTCTATCATACATTGTAGTTCGTACCACTCGTGTGAGGTTATATTCTTACTATGAAATATAAATTACCCGTTGGTTGAATTAATTTGATAAGTCATTACAGATGAAAAAGTTGCACATAT
>CAUTTP010000144.1:0-4730 GCA_963541305.1 uncultured Prevotella sp. | reverse complement strand
CGGTGTACGTGCGTGCGGCGTGCGGTGTACGTGGGCATCGTAATGAGATCGGCATGCCGTTTGGCACATACGCCGCTCAGGCAAGCCCCTTTACGGCAGAGGCGCTTGTAGATATGACACATAAAGGATTGGCGAGCCGGCCTTACATAGCACCGGAAACACCCGACGTGCCGTGGCCGGCAGAGTTACGATAGCCTGCAACTGCCTACTCATCTCTCGGCTCATTTTTCAGCGATTCAACATCAGACAATTGCTGGAAAGGTAACGGATAATACGTTTTGTCTTGAGACCAGCCGCTGCTCCCTAATACAGAGGATGCCTGTCCTGTCCGCACAAGATCATCATAACGTTCGCCCCACTCACCGGCCAGCTCCATACGACGCTCATCAAGAATCTGGGCAAGGGTGACATGGCTGACACTTGGCATGGCTGCACGCGTACGCACGAGATTGAACGGAGCATCACCACTCTCACCCAAACGAACCTTAGCCTCCGCGTTCATGAGCAATACATCTGCATAACGCAATATACGCACATTATTACCGGCACCCGGTTTCCACTCGCGGCCGGGCGTGATCTGGCTCTTCGGAGTATAGTTTTTGCCATCATAAAAATCGCTTACGGTTCCGTCCGTGATGTTATCACCGCCCCGTGTCATCGTACCGCCACCCTGCATGAATGTTGTTTCTGCACGGATAGTTTCCCCACGCCCTTCAGCCCATTGCCTGAAGGCGGGATAGAATCGTATGAAATTCCATCCGCCCAGACATCCGGGATTCTGAAATACAAACCATTGCCCCACGTCGACCATATCGCCCGATGACGTGCCGAAATCGGTACACTGACACTCGAAGAGGCTCTCATTGCAAAGTTTTCCGGGTATCTTGAACAGGTTATAGTAGTCGGAATAAAGCTCAAACTTGCCGCTGTTGATGATGTCGTCGGTGAGTTCGTTCACCTTCTCGTAGTTACCCATCTTCAGATAAATCTTGGCAGCCAAATGCTCAGCCGTAAAAGCCGTCACGGCGCCGATATGCTCCATCTCGTTAGGACGCAGGCGCGGACTGTTCGTCATGGCGTATTCCAGATCAGCCAACACATATTTATATACGGCATTGATTGTAGATCTGCTTAAATCTGTCTGGCTGTTGGTGCGCAGAATGGTTACAGCCCCGAAGGCTTGCACAAGTCGATAATAAGCATACGCCCGTAGTACGCGCACCTCGCCGCAGTAGGAGCGATAGGTGGAACGCTGGGCATCTGTGGTCATATACGCTGCATAACTGTCAAGCGACGTCAAGGCCGCATTGGCAACCTTAATGATACCGTAGTATTGGTTCCACATCTCATTAAGCCCCCAGAATGTATTATCGTAGTTATAATTGCCGAAGTTTACGAGCAGTTGCTGGTCATCGGTACGCCCCGACCACATATCATCGTCACGCACGATAGACAGAGGCCATATCATCCAGTGCATACCGCCGGTACGTACCTTAGCGTACACCCCCGATACAGGCTGGTAGAGATTGTCCAGATTGGTAAAATCGACATCCTCTTCCGCTACGCTGTTCTCCGGTTCCTTGTCAAGATAGTCACTGCAAGAGGAAAGAAGGAGTGCGGCAAGCGGCACCATGAAAAAGATATATTTAAAGGATTTCATTGCTTTTTGAGAATTTAGTTGGTTAGAATTGAATCTGTACGCCGAACGTATAAGTAGCCGTAAGGGGATAGACCTGCGTATCCCATCCCTCCGGGTCGCTAATCTCCGGTGTAAACGAATTGGCACTGAAGAAAGTGACAGGGCGGTCGGCAGTGAGGCTGAGGCGGATACCGGGCAGGACGTAACCTCCTATCCTTACCTTCCTGAAGGAGTATCCCACGGTGATGTTCTGAATACGGAAGAAGTCTGCGCTCTCAACAAAGTATGAGTTAACGCGCTGGTCGCTCACATTCCAGCCCTTGGTAAGAGCCTTTGCCGACGGATTGGTGTTGGTAGAGCCTTCCCCCGTCCAGCGTTTCTCATACTGGGTGGCATCGAAGTTATAGTTGCTCTGTGCATATCGCAGTGCACGTTTGCGGTTAAATATCTGTGCTCCGGTCTGTCCGTAAGTAGTGAGTTCGAAGTCGAAATTACGCCATTCAAAGCCCAGATTCACGCCATACGTGAAGTTAGGCAGATATGAACCGAGCGTAGTGCGGTCGTTGCCGTCGATGGTTCCATCATCATTCAGGTCTTTATACTTAAAGTCTCCCGGCTCCAGACCATTGGCCACAGCCACCGGGTCGGCCGCCACCTCGGCAGCATTCTGGTATATGCCCTCTACCACATAACCGTAATAGGAGTTCATTTCATGCCCTACCCAGTTGACGGTCTTGCCTCCCTGTATGAAATTAGAGCCGCTCAGTCCTTTCACCTCGTTCCACAGGAACGACAAATTGGCTCCGACGTGATACCGGAAATCCTTCCCTATACGCTCATTCCATGTACCTGACACATCAAAACCGTGGTTAAGTATCTTTCCGTAGTTCCCGGCCAATGTGTTATTGCTGAAAGGCAGGCGCGGACTAATAACTGCATTCTTCGTCATTCTGTGGAAATAGTCGGCATCTAAGGTTAAGCGGCTTCTGAGAGTAGACAGATTAAAACCAACGTTCACCTCTTCTACAACCTCCCATTTCAACCAGCTGAAATAGGTAGTATTCTGATAACCGGCATAGGTGGTATTGCCAAACACGCCGGAGGCGCTGTTTCCCGTGACAATAGATGCAAAGCCATCACTGGCCGCCACCTTGTCATTACCGAGTCTGCCCCAGCTGGCACGTATCTTCAGATAATCGATTGCCGACTGATTCTTCATAAAGGGCTCTTCCGTGACCGCCCATGCTACACCCACCGAAGGGAAATATCCCCAATGTTCCTGATACTTGGACGACCCGTCGGCACGGAATGTGAACATCAGATAATACCTATTAGCATAATTGTAGTTCAGGCGGGCGAAGTAGCTCATGCCCCGGTAAGTCGTTCCGCCATCGCCATTACTGTCAGAATCTTCATCGCCCAGACCGATATATTTGTATTCATCCTTTCCCGCAGGCACGTTAGCCCGTGCCCCCATCAGATAGCGATAGTTCTCCTCACGCATGGAAAAACCGAGCATAGCACCGAAACTATGTGCACCGTACTGGTCGTTATACTGCAAGGTGTTATCCCAGATAGAATTGTTATATGTGGAAACACTCTTGCTCAACGAAGTCGTTGTCGTCTGTTGCAATGCGCTTACATAGTATTGTGGAGTAAAATTACGCGCTTCCGTCGTCGAGTGCTCGTAAGCGTAACCGATCTGGAAACTCAGCTTTTCCGGTAATATTTGGAAGCGGGCATAGAAGTTGGTGTTATATAATTTAGTGTTATTGTCGCTGTCATAATAATTGGCCGTAGCCACCGGATTATAGAAATTTTTCGTATAGCCGACGGCTGAGGGCGAGGCATATCTTACAGGCGTGGCATCCGTATTGTTTTCATCATACACTGGATAGAGCCCCGGAGCATTGAAAGCCTGCTGCCAAGCAGCATTGTTGGCAAACTGCTGTTTGGCGTTGGAGAATATACCGTTAAACCCTACTTTCAACCAGCCGGTCGCATCATAATCGACCGCAGCCCTGAAGTTGAGCCGTTTGTAGTCGTTGTCCACATCCATGATACCATTCTGATATAGGTAACTCATACCCACAGAATAGGTAGCGCGTTCGCTTCCGCCTGCGATGCCGATGCTATGATTGGTGATGATGGCATCACGAAGCAGCTCTTTATACCAGTCTGTATCGCTCCCGTATGTCCAATCGTGGAAATCGGCCGACGCATGACTGCCACCATAACGGTCAATACTGGCTATGGCGTAGGGCGAATAGGTGTTGTAGTCGGCTTCCATCAGCATCTGCGCATACTGGCTTGAGCTGGCCATCTTGAGCACGTTCGTAGCTTTCTGCACGCCGAAATAGCCGTCGTAGGTAATCCGGGCGTCTTGGTTGCGCACACCTTTCTTCGTTGTGATGATCACGACACCATTGGCTGCCCGCACGCCATAGATGGCTGCGGCCGACGCATCCTTGAGAACGCTCATGTCTTCTATATCCGAACTGTTTAGAAAATTGATATTATCGTAGAACATTCCGTCTACTACATAAAGAGGAGTGGAGTTTGAAAACGATCCGTTACCACGTATCTTCACCGTCGGCGCTGCTCCCGGCTGACCGCTGTTAGTAACGTTCACACCAGCCACCCTGCCCTGCATGGCGGCCATAGGCGATGCCGAGGGAGTGCTGAGCAACTCTTGTCCTTTCACCACTGCGATGGGTGAGGTCAAATCTTTGGCTTTAGCCGTGCCATAACCAATGGCCACCACCTCGTTGAGCATCTTGGCATCGTCTTCCAGCTGCACGCTAAGATATGAGCCGGCTCGCACTTCAGCGGTTTTCATACCGACGTAGGACACCGACACGGTGGCCTCCGAAGGCACATTATTCAACACAAAATTTCCATCAATATCGGTCACGGCAGCTATCTGTGTGCCGTTTACCTGTACGGTAGCGCCAATGACCGGCTGACCGGCAACATCGACCACCGTACCCCGCACGGTCTGCGTTTGCGCAAAAGCAAATTGCGCAAAGAGGGCAAGCAGAATAAGTAATTTTAATTTTCGCATACGTCTTAGGTTGGTTTGAAACATTAT
>CAUTTP010000143.1:0-4951 GCA_963541305.1 uncultured Prevotella sp. | reverse complement strand
CGAGAACATTGAGATCGCACGGCGATTAGGCCGTTATCGCAATGCGAAAGCTATGCTATCGCAGAGCCGACACAAAATTTTCGAGCATCCGCGACCAGAATCTTGTCAGCTCACCCCGATTTTTCGCTCTAGAATGAACGAAAATCTGAACAAAAAAATTGTAATGAAATCCTGACAAAAACCATCAACTGCGGAGCTTCTCACGGAAGTGGTTGCTCTTGCCCAAATAGGCCGTCAGCGCCAGCACACTGCCGAAAGCGATGAGCAGGGAGACAGGATAGAACACGGACGCGAAGGAATCGTACAGGCCGTGCAGCACGGCAGGTATGCCCAATGCCAGCGCATAGAGCGAACGTCGATAGCGCGGGTAGAGATTGGCAAAGCCCACGAAATAGCCGCAGATACCACCCCACAACGCATGCAGGAACGGCAATGAGGTGAGCCGGGCTATATTGAGAAAGAAAGAGGTGGTATAGTCGGCCTCGGCATTCACCGTGGTCTGATACTGCACGCCTTCGAAAACACCGAAGGCGATGCCCGACATCAAACCATAATAAACTAAGGTCTGGGGCAACAGCGGCTCCTTTGCCTTGCGCACAAGGAAAAGCAATGGCGACATCTTGACAAACTCCTCGGTCAGTCCTACGCCCAGCGTGAAGCCCACGATATTGAGCGGAAAGGCCATCTCCGTGAAATAATAGAAGAAATTGAGCCGGTTGAGACCCGAGAAAATAACAAATACTGCCAGCTGGGTGAGGAAAAACACCGACACCGTGGTCTTGACATTGACCTGCCGGGTCTTGAAAAAATAATAGAAGAACAAGCCCCAGATGACGGCGAAATAGAGTGAAATGGCATAGAACACCATGTATCCGCTCAACGGTAGAAACATAAGCAGCGACAGCGACAGCCCCACCACGGCCAGCACCAGCAGGCGTGTGTCGTCTTTCCACCGGCTGTGCGCCATACTCTCGCGAGGAAAAATGAACTCTGAACCAATGGCTTTCAGCTGTTCGGCAATCGTACCCTGATGGTGTACACGCGGATTCAAGCCCTGCCTGCTGAGAAACATCTCGACCGTTCCCTTTTCATCTGTGCCGACATGCCGCGCCTTATCACGCATCAACAACTTGCCCTCCTCCACATATCGGGCTACTACCAACTCATCGTATGGACCATACTCATGATCGTTGCGTATCACGTATATCATATCTATGTATCAAATTTATACGACAAAAGTAATAATATTTCTGATATAAAATTTCTAAAAATATAGTTTTATTCTATTCTTCTTCAAATATTATCGCTATCTTTGTTTTCTAAACCTTGTTTTAATGAAGTATTTGAGAATATTTTGTTTCATCATGGCATTGTGCCTCACAACCAATGTGTCGGCACAGAAAACAAAACGTAAAGCTAAACCTAAACCAAAAGAGGTGGTGGAAACGCCGGGGCAGAAACTGTTCAAGTCGATGCTGCCATCCACGGCAAAGGTGATGTTTGTAGACAGCATTGTGGTGCCCAAGCGCGGGTTTCTGACGCAGGTACCTTTAAACAAGGAGTCTGGCACGTTGACAATGAGGGATAATAGCGGTAATACAGATAATGCCATGATGCAATATGAGAATGATTTTCACGATTTGCGCTTCTTTGCTATGGGCGACACACTGGCATCTTCTATCTACTATCAGGCATATTTGGGCAAGCAGTGGGCAGAACCTGTTCGGCTCACTTCTATTGACCACACGGAATATACCAAGCAGAATTATCCTTTCTTAGCTTCCGATGGCGTGACCTTATACTTCTCGGCCGAGGGGCAGAACTCTGTGGGGGGGCGCGATATTTTCATGACCCGCTATGATTCGGAGAAAGGGGAATGGTATGAGCCTCAGAACTTCGGGCTTCCTTTCAATTCGCCGGCCAATGAATATTTGCTGGCAATCAATGACCTCGATACGCTGGGGTGGCTGGTATCCGACCGTTATCAGCCCGAAGACAGTGTGTGTATCTATACCTTTGTGCCAACCAATCCTCGTCAGGACTTCACAAATAACAATTTGAGCAATACCCAACTGGAGAGATATGCAAGAATTGCAAGCATCAGCGATACATGGGGCTTCGGCAACAAACAGCTTGCTTTACAAAGGCGGAATAACATGTTGAGCAGGCAAAAAAATGTAAATCATTCTAAATCGGAGCTTTATTTCGTGGTCAATGACCAGCAGGTCATAACCTCCGCTTCACAACTGAAGTCCGATGAAAGCAGAAAGTTGTATGCGCAATACGTGGAGGTGAGCAAGATGTTGGAGACAACGGAGAATGATCTTGAATCAAAACGATTGGTATATGGTAAGGGCAACAAGTCGCAGCAGGTGAAATCGGAGATTCTCAAATTAGAGAAAGATTTGTTGCGCCAGCGTGCTGATCTGATATCTTTGGAAAAAAGAATACGTGCAGCAGAGACTCGATAGCATACGGCAAACAGATAGAGAAAACTTTTAATTATCCTATAATCAAATTGGTATGAACACATATTTTGCAGAATCAGAATTGATTATCAACGGTGATGGCTCCATCTTCCATCTTCATTTGCGCCCGGAACAAATGGCAGACAAGATTATCCTTGTTGGCGACCCGGGGCGAGTGAGTACGGTAGCTGCACATTTTGACAGTAAAGAGTGTGAGGTGAGCAATCGCGAGTTTAAGACGATAACGGGAATATACAAAGGCAAACGCATTACCGTGCAGAGTACGGGCATCGGTTGTGACAACATCGACATTGTGCTCAATGAGATGGATGCACTGGCTAATATTGACTTTGAGACGCGTACTGCCAAGCCCGAGCTCAAGTCGTTGACTTTTGTTAGAATCGGCACCTGTGGCGGTCTCCAACCTTACACTCCCACAGGAACCTATATTGCGTCGGTAAAGAGCATCGGCTTTGATGGGCTGATTAACTTTTACGCCAACAGGAACGAGTATTGCGACATATCGTTAGAGCAAGCCTTTAAGCAGCATGTCGGTTGGAAGGATGTAATGGGTAATCCATACGTTGCACCCTCTGATAAGGATTTGTTAGAGCAGATAGCAACAGACGACATGGTACGCGGCTATACAATTGCCTGCGGGGGGTTCTTCGGGCCTCAAGGGCGACAGCTTCGGATACCCTTGGCAGATCCGGAATTGAATACCAAAATTGAAAGCTTCCAATACGACGGGCTGAACATCACTAACTTCGAAATGGAGTCGAGCGCTGTGGCTGGACTGGCAAACCTCATGGGACACAGAGGGCTGACCTGCTGTATGGTGATTGCCAACCGACTGGCTAAACAGGCCAACAGCAATTATAAGAACAGCATTGATGACCTGATTGTTAAGGTTCTCGACAGAATCTAAATCGCTTTCTCCATATTGCCCGACAATGGGAATACTTATTTATGAACATAATCAACAGTGATACCATTGTAGCCTTGGCAACACCCTCGGGTGGTGCCATTGGCATTATCAGACTGAGCGGGGCGAATGCAGTCAGCATTGTCTCTACCTTATTTCGTCCGGCTCGCCGCCTTTCATCTTTGCATGAGGCAAAACCTAACACCCTGCATTATGGCATGCTGGTAGATCAGAGCGGCGAAGAGATTGATGAAGTGATGGTAAGCATCTATCGGGCACCACATAGCTACACCGGAGAAGACTGCGTCGAGATAAGTTGTCATGGCTCTGCATATGTACTCCGGCAGGCTTTGCATGCCATCATCAATGCCGGTGCACGACAAGCCTCTCCCGGAGAATATACCCAACGTGCCTATCTCAATGGAAAGATGGATTTGTCGCAGGCGGAGGCTGTCGCCGACTTGATTGCTGCGTCTAACAAGGCCACACATAAGCTGGCGCTAAGTCAACTTAAAGGTCATTTCAGCAGTGAGTTATCTATTCTTCGTGAACAATTACTCAAGCTGACAAGCCTGATGGAATTGGAGCTGGATTTCAGCGACCATGAGGAGTTGGAGTTTGCCGATCGAACCGAGTTGAAAGATTTGGCACAGACCATTGATAACCACATCTCTACCCTCGCCCATTCTTTTGAAACAGGTAATGCACTGAAAAAAGGAATCCCGGTAGCTATCATCGGTAAAACAAATGTCGGCAAGAGCACGCTGCTAAACCAACTATTGCATGAGGAAAAAGCCATTGTGAGCGATGTGGATGGCACCACACGCGATGCCATAGAAGATACAATCGATATCAATGGTGTTACCTTCCGTTTCATTGATACTGCCGGAATACGTAAAACAGAAGATAAGGTAGAGCGTATCGGCATTGAGCGTACCTACCAAAAGCTGGATGAGGCCGTTATCGTGCTCTGGGTGATCGACCAACATCCCACAACGGCGGAACTAAACGACATCCTCTCTCATGTACAAGACAAGAAGGTTATTATCGTGTATAATAAAATAGATATTATGCCATCTCCCTCCTTGTCGTATTCAGAAAGCCCAACTTCTCCACCCTCTTCTTTTACAGAAATCTTTATTAGTGCAAAACAAGGGCGAGGCATTAAAGAACTGGAACAGCTCATTTACACTGTATCCGATATTCCTGAGCTTGACGAAAATTCTGTAATCGTTACCAACGCCCGCCACTACGAAGCCCTCAATCGTGCCCAAATTAGTATTAAGCGCGTCATCTCAGGCATGGATATAGGGCTCAGTGGTGACCTTCTTTCCGAAGACCTCCGCATCTGCCTCGAAGAACTTGCCGAGATAACTGGTGGCGCCATTACCTCCAACGAAGTGCTTGGAAATATCTTTAAACATTTCTGCATCGGCAAGTAAAGCCTTGTTTTGGTTACTAGCTTGCGCTCTACATCAATGATTCTTGGACGTTCTAACATAATGAGACCTCTGCAAAACTCTTTTCACACACACAAGCGATTATTGATAATCAATGA
>CAUTTP010000142.1:0-5038 GCA_963541305.1 uncultured Prevotella sp. | reverse complement strand
CTATGCTATCGCAAAACCGAAAAATTCAGATTTTATGCAAAAATCAGCCTTACATTTGTAACTTACTGATAATCAGGGCTATTTAAAAACACCCGGATTTTTCATGATTTTCGGGCAAAATACCGCTCTTTCTGCGAAAACGGCTGTATTTTGAGGGTTACTGTTGAGTTATTTCTGAATAAATTTCTTCCTCTCGTTGCACTATATTCTTGCGTAATTTCCATTTTCAAACAGGTGTAACACTTCTTTCTCATCAGGAAGATATTGGAGAAGAGGCTACCCCCGTAATATCAAATAAATTTCCTCCATCGTAATGTCCTGCCGACAGATGGCCTTCACCTGTGCGGCGGTAGGATGCTCGGGCAACTGTGCTATGGCATGGCGTATGGCTTTCACCTTAGAGGCATCGATCACCTTGTCGGCTGCGAGCTGCCCGGTGCGAATGTAGCGCGCCAGATGGCCATAGATGGTGCCGAGCGTAAGGCCACGCTCTGCTGCAATCTGCTCGGGGCGCTTGCCGTCGAGAAACATGTTGTAAGTGGTGACAAACGTGGTGCCGACAGGTGGTCTGGGCTGTCGGGGCACAGAAGATTCCTTGACACGGCGGGCGGGCGGCTCGTCGAAAGGAAAGTCGTCTGCTGCCTTGCTGCGGCGTGACTTGCGGCGAGTGGTACTGCCGGGAGCCACCACCTCCATAGCATCGAGCAGGGCTTCCTGCTTGGCCTGCATGTAGACGGACACCCCGAAGCGCTCCTCCTCCATCCTGCGGAGCACCTTATTCTTCGCCAGATAGGCCAGCCACAGCTCTCTGTAGCGCTCGTCCATCTGTGCCATCACCGCATCGCTACGGGTCTTGGCCAGTTTTGTTTTCTCCAAAAGTTCGGGCACCAATTCTTCCAAAGTGGTGAGGAAGTAGGCGGCGCTGTTCTTTACACGATCGAGAAATGTATCTTCGTGCAGCCGGGCGACTGCCGTCGTACGGATGACGGCATGCCATTTATAGGCCACATCTATCAGCTTCGTCTTCATCGTCTGCAACGTCTGACCGTGCAGGGTGGTAAGTTTGGGTAGCGAACGGAAATGCTCCAATAGCGTGCGATGTACCATCTGCTCGGCGGAATAGATGGGGTTGAAATTGAAAAGCTCGAGCAATTGATAGCGGAAATACTCCTCTTTCAGTGTGGGCAGCTGCAAGATGCTCTGCTCGGCTGCCACCTGCTGCCGCGAGATGTAGTCGGTGACGCGCAGATCGTTGATGATGCTGCGGGCGGCAATGGGCGATGACAGCACCAATCCCTCAAGACTCTTGCATCGGCTCAACGCCACGTAGACCTGACCGGAGGCAAACGACTGGTTGGCATCGATGATGGCGCGGTCGAACGTGAGACCCTGACTCTTGTGTATGGTGATAGCCCAAGCCAGTCGCAAAGGGTATTGACGAAAGGTGCCCTGTACCTTTGCCTCAATCACTTTCGTACGTTCATTGATGGCATATTTGGTATTCTCCCACTCCTGCACCTCCACCTTGATCGGCTCACGGTCGCCGGGACACAACACCTCGATGCCCTCATCGCTGATGTCGGTGATGTGTCCGATACGCCCGTTGTAATAAAGATGTGCGCCCGAGGTGTCGTTTTTTGCAAACATAACCTGTGCACCTTTCTTGAGGTCGAGGTTCACCTCCACGGGATAACTGTATTCGGGGAAGTCGCCTTTCACTTCTGCCTTGAAGCTATAGCGGCGCCCCGGCAGTTTGGCGAGTTCCGACTCGTTGAAGCTGTCGGCCAATCGGTTGTGCGTGGTGAGACGGATATATCCCTCCTCGGCCTTGGGAAAGAATGCCGGCTTGTAGCGTTCGTTCAGTCGGGCGATGTCTTCGTCCGACGGATGACCGTCGCGAATATGATTCAGAATGTCGATGAACAAAGTGTCCTGCTGGCGATACACATGCGTGAGCTGTATCGTGACATAACTGATCTGACGCAGAGCCTGCGAACCAAAGAAATAGGGGGTGTCGTAATGACCGCGTAATATCTCCTCATCCTGTGGGGTGACAACGGGCGTAAGCTGTTGTAAGTCGCCTATCATCAAGAGCTGCACGCCGCCGAACGGCTGGGTATGGTCGCGGTAACGACGCAGCATGAAGTCGACGGCATCGAGCAAATCGCTGCGCACCATGGAGATTTCGTCAATCACCAACATGTCGAGCGTGCGGAGAATACGCCGCTTCTCCTTGCTGAAGTCATAGCGGTCTTTGATAGAGGTTCCGGGAACGTAGGGCGAAAGAGGAAGCTGGAAGAAAGAGTGGATGGTGACACCGCCAGCATTGATGGCTGCAACACCCGTGGGAGCCACGACAATCATGCGCTTGGAGGAGTGCTCCTTAATGGTGCGGAGGAAGGTGGTCTTGCCGGTGCCTGCCTTTCCTGTGAGAAAGATGCTGGTGCCCGTATGCTCTACAAAATCCCATGCCAAACGTAGTTCCTTATTCTGTTCCATGTCTTACGCCATTATATGATGCTTATTGCAAATTTACCATTTAATATTAACAAAATAGGGCGAGGATTCAAAATATTTCCTATTTTTGCAAAGTAAAAATCTATCCTATGCTCAACCTGCATCCTCTTGTCCGTATTGCACTCGCCCTCATCATCGGAATTGTCATCGGTGATGCCATAGGCAGTATGCTGTCGGTGTGGGTATGGCTGATGTTGGCGGCGGGAAGCATTGTGTCAGCGCTTGGCTTGGGGCGAAGTCGGGAGCGATGGCAAGGGGCGATGATTCTGTTAGGCACATTGTTTGTGGGTGGAGCGTTGGTCAGCAGGCAGAACACTCGCATCAATGCGCCCCTGCCAAAACATCCCGTCGAATATGAGGCAGTGGTGATGAGTGAGCCGCAGGTCAGGGGCAAGACGATTGCGTGCGATCTCCTGATTACCTCGGTTTCGGGCATGCCGCTCTCCCATGCTATAGCCGTCAAAGCGTCTATCCTGCGTGACACCGTGACCCATCGATGGCAGAGCCTGCACTTGGGCAATGGGATTCGTGCCGAATCTGAGCTTACGCCCGTGCAATCCTACTATCCTATGGGTAACTTCAGCTATGTGCGCCACCTGCACAGTCATGGTTTCACGGCACAAACGTTCATCCCCTATCGCAACTGGCAGCCACAGAGCGTCAGTCTGGCTGGTCTGTCATATCTGCAACGCACACGGTTGCATGCGTTGAAATGGCGGGAGCGTCTGCTCAACCACTATCGCTCGTTGGGATTGGAAGATCAGGAATATGCCATTATCGCCGCCATGACATTGGGCGACAAAAGTAAGATTGACCGCGATACAAAGCAGGCGTTCTCCATTTCGGGTAGTTCTCATGTGCTCGCGTTGTCGGGATTGCATCTCGGCATCATCTATTCCATTCTCACGCTGTTGTTTGGTCGCAGTCGCAGGTGGCGGTGGACAGGACAAGCGCTTATCCTCACTGCCATCTGGATGTATGCTGTCATTGTGGGTTTGCCCACCAGCATGATTCGGGCTACCGCTATGATTAGCATTTATTCAGTATGCATTCTGCTTGGTCGGCAGCGTGCTTCCATCAACACACTGGCTTTCGCGGCCATCATTATGCTCATTATCAATCCCCTATGTTTGTGGGATGTGGGATTTCAGATGTCATTCATGGCCGTGCTTGCCATTCTCATCTATTATCCCACATTATTTCATCTTCTCACTCTACAGCATTGGCTGACCAAGTGGATATGGGGACTTGCATGTGTCTCCACCGCCGCACAGATAGGTGTCGCGCCTCTGGTGGTGTATTATTTTGGCCGTTTTTCCTGCTATTTCCTGTTGTCCAATTTCATCGTGATTCCATCCGCGACAATTATCCTGTATGGCGCTGCGCTTTTAATCATCACCTCGCCAATCCCCCTTATCCGGCAGTCTATTGCTGCTTTGCTGCAAAGTGTTACCGCTTTCCTTTACAAATCCATCGATAAAATAGCTGCCCTGCCTGCTGCAAGTATTGAGAATATTCACATCACGACCCTACAGTTATGCCTGATTTATGTTGTCATTATCTCGTCTACAGTCATTGGTGCATACGCTATGAAAATCCGTCATCAGTCTAAACTGGAAGGCTTTTATAAATGAAAAGCAAAAGAAAACAACAAAACAAAAGAGGTGTAACAATGCTTTCGCATCCATTACACCTCTCCTGTTATTCGTAAATTATTATTTGTTATATTAGCCCTGCTCTCAATCTATCGCGGCCATCACCTTTTCATAATAACGCTGTGTTCCCTTAATCGTGTAGCGTATACCGCCATTCCATGAGCGTATCGCCTGTTCCACATCATTCTTCACATTGAATTTTGATTGGAAAAGAAGGAACATTTCTTTAGATTTCTTCACGCTGAAACGGTCTGACAAGGTATAACGCTTCTTGCTCTTGCGAGATTTCAAGATGTTATTGCACTCTTTAACCATCATGGGTGTAATCTGCATCGCACCTGCCGAATTACCGCTTTTCGCACGGGGGTTGCCATTGCTTTCTACTTCAATGATTGCTTCAATAATGGCATCCCAATCGAATGCCGAATCTTCCGTTTGCGTGGAGGCATTCACTGCCAAGAAAGGACATAATAGTAATACAAATAATATTAAAAAGTTTAACTTTCTAAATTTTATCATAATTAATTATTTATGGAACTTGAAAATCAAATAAGTGAATTTCGCGACTAAGTATTGCAAATCATTTACACTTCAGTCTAGCTCCGTTAGATACCTTAGCGAATAGCCCGCAAAAACAAAAAGCGTATGCTATCCTTATTCTTATCGCATGCAAAGATACGAAAAACATATCAATTGACAAAGGATTTTTTAATATTTCGACGCTTTTTAAAATATATAAAACCTTGATTAACAACCGGATGCACAATTACAAAAGGAATTGAGCATCCACCGTATGTATATCAACAAATCCTATCGGTATAAAGACACGGAAGCATACAAACAATGAAGCCCCGGACATATTAGCT
>CAUTTP010000141.1:0-5208 GCA_963541305.1 uncultured Prevotella sp. | reverse complement strand
ATGTTAAAAGTTTCGGAAAGTTTGTTCACTTTCCGAGCCTCGCTACTCCTTATTACATATGTGCTCTGATTCTGCATCTTTCGTTACAATTCGGTGCAAAGGTAATTAAACTTTACGAAACGCGCAAGGGAAATGAAGAAAAAGTTTTTACCCTTCTCTTCACAGGCAATGTTACCCGTATCATGTATATGGGTCAGAAGCGGTAGCCGAACCCCACATTCAGATAGATGGGATACATATTGAATGTAATCGTGTTGAAGTCTGACTTAAAGATATTGTTAAAGTTCCATGTAAGGTCAGCGTGAACGGAGAAATGCTTATAAACCTGCCATGTAGCGCCCATCTGTGCGCCATAAAGCACACGTCGCATATCGTCGCTAAAATCGTAGGTTGACGATTTGCCGTCAGTAAACGCCACTTTCTCACCCGTAGGATTCGACTCGCGCAGATACCCGTCGTAGACTGTACCCGAAAATTCCCCATCCATACGATACGACACATACATGCCCGCCCGCACTTTCCAGCTGTCGTTAAACCGGTAATTAACCGTTACGGGCAGTGTGAGCAACGTGCTGTTGTAGTTGGTTTTCACGCATCCTGTCCATCGCCCGGCCACCTTGTTGCCGTCGTTGAGTATCTCGGTGCTGTAGTTCTTCACACGTGCGCCGGTCTTCATACCTTTTTCTTCGATGCGCAATCCCGCCGAAACGCCCCACACACCCGTGCGTCCCATCCATCTGGTCACTGTTCCCTCGACCATACCGTTAAACTTAGGGTTATAGCTGTTTATCTCGCGAATCTCCTCGGGCAGCGGGATGGGCGATGCGCCACCGATGTTCAGGCCTGCCTTCACCTCATATTCCCATCCGTTGGGCTCTGATACGACCAAGTCTCCTTTGTCGTCCTGTCGGGATAGAGCGGGGAGCGCCAACATAGTGAGTGCCATGGCCATCATGGCCTTGATATATGTGCTCATCTTTCTTAATTGTTATTCGTAATACAAGTTCATTTCGTCCACATACAACGTGCTGCCCACAGCACCATTGAAGTTGGCTCCGCCCTCACTCGACGACATGACGATAGCCAAGTTATACTTACCGTTGCGCAACTTCTCGGCATCAATGGTCTTACCGTTCACAGCCTTGAACTCCGCGCTGAAGTAGGTCCACTCGTCAGTTTGCCGGCGGTTTTCTACCTGTGCCATCATCACGATGTTGTCATGGGTTTTGATGTTGGTACCGTCAAGATAGGGCACATCTTCGGTCACTTCGTACATCACGGCATAGATATCAAAGTTATCGGTCTTGCCACTCTGCTCCTCGTTATCCTTATTGGTATATTTGTCGCCGGCCTTATACTTATAGTAACCACCGATGCCCTGCGGTATCTTTCGAAAAGGTGCGCCGAAGTGAGTGGACTTAGCCATGTCGCTTATGTTAATCTGAAACTCGCCGATAAACAGGTTGCCTGCAGCCAGCGGAGCTTTCATCAGGGCACCGAGCGTGCCGGTAGACAAGGTGACGAGCTTGGCGCACTTGCCCACATATCCGTCTTCGGCCTGACTGGTGGGATAGGCTGTGGCCGGAGCCGTGCTGTTGGTAATCATGAAGCCGGCATTGCCACTGCCCCATGTCATCTCCGTACCCTCTACGGTTTGGTCGTAAAAGATATGGAAGAACCTGCGAGGCTGAGCACCGGGATTACGTTCGTCCGCATATTCGTAGTAGCGTATGTTTTCAAAGTGGTATTCCGTGGCGAGGTCTTCCGAGATAAAGGACACCTTATAGGTTTTCCTCCACTGTCCGTCTTGCGAGGTCACAGTGTAAGTCTGGGGATTGGTAAAGTCGAGCACGGTACCGCTGGCCGGCTCGATGCTGGCACCGTCGGTGAGGACGAATGTCGGGGCAAGGTGTGTCACGTCGCTCCATCCGTTGACATAAAGCTTTACCTCTGTATTAGAGATTACAGGCTCCCGAATCAGCAGATTGCCGTCTACTGCACAGCTCACTATATCAGCCTCGGCATTGAGAGCCTCCTCCTTAATACACGATGATAACGTGATACATGCCAACAAAAGTAGCGTCAGTTTTTTAGAGATATTTCTTAATGATGTCATCTTCTTATTGTTGTAACTTTATCAGACAGCTTCTGCGCTATCTGCCCAGTAGGCTGTCTTACGTTTTACAAAGTTACACCTTATTTAGAAATAAGCATAAGGTTTTGCCATAAAAATATACGCGTGTGCCAGCAGAGCTGCTACAGTTTGTTAATAAGTATGATATATATGCCATTGATTGAAGAACTCCTCCCGTTGGCTGAATAAATTTCCGGTGTATCGTTTTCCTCCCTATCTTTGCACCGACAACAGAAACAATAACGTTTTTAACATTGAAGTAAATTGAAGTAACATGAAGAAAATAATGATGATGATCTTCGCCATGCTCCTGTCGGCGACCGTGGCTATGGCACAAAACCAAAACTGTAATCAGCGCCCCAAGCAGATGAGCGCAGACGAAATGACAACAGAGATGGTAAACAAGCTCGATCTCTCCAATGCGCAGAAATCGAAAGTGCAGAAGCTGAACAAGAAATACGAAAGCCTGTTCAAATGTCCCGGTGCCCCGGCTATGAAAGGCGGACAACCGCCACAGCGTCCGAACGAGGCCAACGGCAGCAGTAATTCCGGTGACAAGCGACCAGAGCTGAGCGCCGAGCAGAAAGCCAAGATGAAGAAAGAGATGAAAGAGCGCAAGGCTCAGCGCGAGGCTTACGAGAAAGATCTGAAGAAAATCCTCTCCGAATCGCAGTACAAGAGCTATGAGAAGATGAGGCCACAGCATGGCGGCAAGCATGGTTCCAAAGGTGATAAGTGCGGAAAGGAAAGTTCCGATAAATAATAGAGAATAAAATAAGAGTATAAAGGGATAAGAGCCAATCGCAGTAAAGGTTCTTATTCCTTTATACTCTTATCGTTTTATACTATAAATTACTCACATACTAACCTCATTAGTTATGATTCAAAAAATTACAGCAGTATTTCTCCTTTTCATTTCTTTCAGTCTCAGTCTGACGGCAGTTCCGGCTCTCCGCCGTTACCGAACAGTGCAACAGGAAAACGGCGACACGCTCACACTGACCAAGGCGGGCGATGAGCACCACCACTTCTACCTCACCCGCGACAACGTACCCGTAGTGAAGTCTGGCCGTTCGTTCTATTATGCTGACCGCATGGGCGGGCGCATGCAGTCGAGCGGCATACTGGCGCACAACAAGGAACAACGCAGCAGCACCGAGAAATCTCATGTCAGCGCCATGCGCAGGGCTGCCGCAGCGGGTTCGTCAGCCACCGCCTCCGACTCCTCATCGGCAGTTTCAGAGATTGCCAAGATACGCCAGTCGGCTCTCCGGAAAGCCTCAACCACAGCCTACTCGGGCAGTCGCAAAGGACTCATCATCTTGGTGCAGTTCACCGACAAGACTTTCTCCATGAGCGATGCACAGGCTACCTACACTGCCATTGCCAACGAGGAGGGATACCAGAGCCCTTACAGCACCACGGGAAGTGTGCACGATTATTTCTATGACCAGAGCTACGGGCAGTTCGACCTCACGTTCGACATCGTGGGGCCTATCACGCTCAACAAGAGCTACACCTATTATGGCGCCAACGACAGCAGTGGCAACGACATCTATCCGGGACGCATGGCCGTTGACGCACTCAACGTCATCGCCGACGAAGACCTCGACTTCTCACAGTATGACTGGGATGGCGACGGCGAAGCCGATCAGGTGTTCTTCCTCTATGCGGGTCAGGGCGAGGCAACGAGCGATGATGACGACACCATCTGGCCACACGAGTGGACGCTCTCGTCGGCACTTTACTACGATTACATCTATACCCTGCAGTGGGCACAGACGACAGGCACCGGACGCCCCGGAAAGCCGGGTGGCAGCAAGGTCAATGCCGACAGCATCTACAATGCGCTTGCTGCCTATTACAGTGTGACAATAGATGGTGTCTCTTTCGATACCTACGCATGCAGCAATGAGCGTTATGAGGAGACTTACAAGGGCAAAACCTATACCTATCTCATGGGCATAGGCACCATCTGCCATGAGTTTTCCCACTGCTTGGGTTTCCCAGACCTTTACGACACGGAGGGCAGCAACTATGGCATGGGATATTACGACGTGATGAGTGCCGGCAACTATAACGGTCCGCTCGGATTAGGCTGGGTGCCGGCAGGCTATAGCAGCTATGAGCGCGCTACGGCCGGATGGCTCACTTATCAGACTCTCACCGACAACCGACAATACACTCTGCCCGCACTGACCGATGAACCTACTGCCTATATCATCACCAATCCGGGCAACGAGAATGAGTATTATCTCTTAGAAAACCGGCAGCCTGCATCTTGGGATGCCTACCTGCCGGGCTCGGGCATGCTTGCGGTGCATGTGGACTATGACGCCGATGTATGGTCTAACAATGAGGTCAACACTTCCGGCACCACTGCGACGTCTCACCAGCATCTCACCATACTGCATGCCGACAATGACGATGCCATACGCTATTATTCCAACGTAATCGACTCCAGTGAAGTTTACGACCCCTACCCCTATGTGCTCAACAGCGTGATACAGAACGACAGCATCACCGACGCCAGTGCTCCCGCCGCAACGCTCTATAACGCCAACACCGACGGCACATACTATATGCACTGCCGCATCATGTCGATCACTCAGCAGAGCGATGGCACCGTGACTTTCCTCTATAATCCGTCGGACGAGACGACCGCCATCGATGGCGTAACCACATCCGATGGCGTGACCGTCGTAGCCCGCTACAACCTGTCGGGCGTGCTGCTCAACGAACCGCAACCGGGTGTCAATATCCTCAAAATGAGCGATGGTACCACGCGCAAAGTCATCGTGAAATAGCATCTTGGCACCATTAGGGAATAAGAGCTGTCTTAGAACAGAAACTGGGAAAAGATTTGACAAACACCCTCTGTAGATTTGCGTGTAGCAAAATTGAAAAACTTTTGTCCGAAATACGCGAAAATCAGAGGGGTTTGCGTAAACCTCAAAGCATCAACGAGTTATATGCAAAAAGTAAGAATATGCCATAGATATTCATCTTCTCGCCTTGCGATAGCACCCTTTTCGCATCGCGAAAGCACCGTTATCGCCATGCGAGAACGTTGA
>CAUTTP010000140.1:0-5425 GCA_963541305.1 uncultured Prevotella sp. | reverse complement strand
ACTCCATAGGGGATAAATAACCATAGTAAGTACTTTTGCAGAGGTCTCGTTATATTAACAGGCTGTTTAGCAAATATGACAAGACATAATAGCATACCCAACAAATCATTGTATGGTTATTGGAGTTTAGAGGGTGTTACATGGTTAAAGATCACTAGCGATTCCATCTATTTTGTAGATGAAGAAGAAACTTCCCCTATCAAATATTCTGTAAATAAAGATACGATTATTTGGTATTTTGATGGAATAATTCAAAAGAGTAAATATGACATAGCCCAAGATACGCTCTTTATGGAGAATGAAGAAGGGACAACCAAATACATACGTGTAAATGATAAAAGGTAACGTTTATTCATAACTAAAGTTTGTAGGCTTTCTAATGGAGTCTTGTTATTTGGGAGTTAAAGGAGTTATCGCTCGCTAAGGAGTTAAAGACAAATGTCTCATTGGTGTTTATCAAGCTATTGTCCTCTAACTCCTTTAACTCCTCCTTGTGGTTAATATCCCGGATTCTGCACTCCATTCAGTTGGCCGTTGCTCTGCATTTCGCTGAGCGGTATAGGGAAGAGTTCATGCTTGCCTGTCACAAAATTGATGTAGGCAGGATAGGCCTTATTGGTGCTACTGTTGACGTATGACTTCTCGCCGAAGAGCGTCAGAGCCTCTTTCAGCACTCCCCAGCGGATGAGGTCGTACTTGCGCTGTCCTTCGAAGGCAAGCTCGAAGCCACGTTCCCAATAGAGTGCCGTACGGAGTTTTCCTTGCTCGTCCGAGTCATCAATAAACGACAGGTCATAAACTTTAGGTGCCTTATAAACCTCGGAGTAGTTGGCAGCCGATACTGTCGCCGCGCCAGCACGGGTACGTACACGATTGATGAGAGCCCATGCCTCGGCTGTCTGCCCCAGTTCGTTGTAAGCCTCAGCAGCCATGAGCACTACATCGCCATAGCGCAGGGCGCAGAAGTTAATGTCCGTACAATTGGGATCTGCAAATCCCAGTGCCATCCACTCGCGGCGCCACTTGCCGGGATACCATGAGTTTTTTGCAAGAGTATTCGATTTTACCTGTTGCTTTGTCGTGCTGTTCCAAACATAACGGTAGCGGCATATCATAACATCGCGGCGTGTGTCATTTCCGTCAAAGAAGTCGTACCACTCAGGCACCACGCGGAAGAAAGCGTTAGCACGCCCCATATACTTACTGGCATCGCTGGAACTGCCGAGTACCGGAGCAGCAACCAGAGGTCCGTTATAGGTACCCCACCAACCACCATTGCGTTTTGGTGATGCAAAGACGAAGGCAATTTCGAAAATGCTCTCTGCAGAGTTGAGGGTTAGTTCAGAGAAACTCTTGAAGAGAGCCTCATAGCCGCCGGGATAAAAATCGTGATTGCCCTTTTGGAACGCAGTCCACTCATCGACAACCTTTTGGAAATATTCTTTCCGTATCGCATCATCCGGACGCTCCAGCTTACCGTTCATGCGAAGACTGTAACCGGCACGCTGCAGGTAGACACGCATGAGGAGGGCGCGTGCTGCTCCCTGCGTGGCACGCTCGGGGCTTGATGATGCCGTTGCCCACGGGAGGTGTTCCTTGGCGTAGTTCAAGTCTTCGATGATGGAGTCATAGATTGTCTCACGGTCAACGCGTGCACCGAAAGCTGAACTGTAATTTGATGAGTAGGTTGTCTTAAATGGCACATCTCCCCAGTATTTTATGAGGTCGAAAGCCTGAAAAACTCTAAGGAAGCGCGCCTCAGCATCAAGCTGCTTCAGCTTGTTGTTGCTCTCGAATCCGTCCATATTCTCTATGCCATTGATAGCGAGATTAGCACGGTCGATACCTTGATAGTCGAGCTTCCAGATGTTGGCAAGCCAAGTGTTAGACGACGTTACCATATAATGGGCGATATCGCGGCGAGTATTGTCAGCTGTGGTTCCGTTGATGAAGTAGGTGTCGTCGGAAGCCGGTGTCGCCATCTCGCACGAACCATAATGGTTGAGGTCTGACAGCGAACTGTAGATACCGTATATTGCCATCTCCGCCTTTGATTCCGAATTGAAGTAGCTATCCTTATCGTAGTAGGAGTCGGGTTTTTCGGTCAGTGTGTCCTCACACGATGTCATGCCGAATACCATAAGAGTTGCTGCCGTATAGAATATGTATTTTTTCATAACGTTTTCCTTATTATTGTATCAAATAGTTTAGAAAGTAAGGTTTGCACCCATGATGAAAGAGCGACTGCGTGGATATGCGCCGAAATCTACGCCCGGTGTGAGTGAACTCGACATAGTAGACACTTCGGGGTCATATCCGCTGTAGCTTGTGAAGGTCAGAAGATTGTTGCCTGTAACATAGAGGCGCAGGCGTGAGATGCCGGCCTTGTGAAGCGTGCGTGACGGGAATGTGTAGCCGAGTGTCACGTTGGTGAGCTTGAGGTATGAGGCATCCTCAACGCCCCATGAGTGTACATAGTAGCTGCCATCAACCTGATCGTACCATGCTGCCACAGTCTTACCCTTATTGATCTGTGCCAGTTCTGCCAGATCGGTGACAATCTCACCGTTCGAGTTGATTGTCATCCAGCGGTTAGAGCTGTTGGCAACGTCGAGGCCGTTCTTATTTTTCACCCCGATCTTGCTATTGATAAGTTTTGTGGCGTTCAGCACATCGTTGCCTATACTGTAAGTGAAATAGATGCTGAGGTCGAACCTACCAATGTTGAATGTGTTGTTAAAGCCGCCATAAACATCAGGATTGGCATTCCCAATGACAGTACGGTCTTTATCATCTATGACTTCATCGTTGTTGGTATCTTCAAATTTCCACATACCCGGCTTCATGTTAGCCTTATTGCCGTGGTAAGGCACACCATCCTTAAGCGTGTAGGTGTTCGTGGATTTGTCATAACCGGAGAAGTCATCGGCGGTATAGAGACCGATAGTCTTGTAGCCATAGAACTGCCCAAGTGACTCTCCGACTGCGATGCGGTGAGTAGACTGGTTGAAGCCGAATTTAGCTTCGTAGAGTTGCACATTCTCACCGGTCAGCGCCTCGACCTTATTCTTGTTGTGAGAGAGTGTCAACGTGGTGCGCCACGTGAAGCCCGGCTTGTCGATGTTTACGGAATTGATGCTGAGATCGATACCGGTGTTCTTGGTGCGTCCGGCATTGATGACCATCGAAGAGTAACCTGATGAGTCTGGAATCTTTGCGCTAAGCAGAAGGTTGCTGCTCTTGTTGATATAAAATTCCGGAGAAACGATCAGCCTCTGGTTGAAGAAGCCGAAGTCAACACCTATGTTGAAAGTCTTGTTTGCCTCCCATTTCAGTTCTGGGTTAGGAATCTGCGTTGACGCATAGCCTGATACGATACCACTGCCAAAAGCGGTAAACACCGATCCCATTAGCGCCAGACTCTGGTAAGAGTTAATGCGGTTGTTGCCGGCAAGTCCGTAACCAATGCGCAGTTTAAGGTCGGAGAAGACGTTGAGATTCTTAATGAACGGCTCCTCTGCGGCACGCCATGCTGCTGATACTGCGGGGAAGTAGCCCCATTTATGATTGACACCGAACTTTGACGAACCATCGGCACGAAGAGATGCAGTGATAAGATACAGGTCGCGATAGTTATAGTTGACACGTGTGAAGAATGACAGCAGCTTGTCATCGTAGTTCTGGCTGGTGGTGATACTTGTCGGTGTGCCGAGAGACATATCAGCCAAACCTATATCATCGTTGGGGAAGTGATCGGCAGAACCGTTGAAGCTGCGGGTTGAGCGGCTCACCCACTCCTGTCCAAGCATGGCAGTGATGTTATGGCTCTTTCTGATGCGAATGTTGTAGCTCAGCGTATTCGACATCTGAAATGTCTCATACTCGCTGGTACTGATAGAGCCCTGTATGCTGGAACGCTTTGCCATGATGCTCTCCGCACCATAGAAACTGGCACGCCGGCTATTGTTGTAACGATAGCCTGTGGTGTTACGGAAGGTCAGACCCTTGAAAATAGTATAGGTGAGGCCGCCACTGAAATTGAAGGCGCGATATTCACGATCGTCGGTCTCCTCGCGTGCGGAGATGAGCGGATTCTGCATCACGTTTCCGCTGTCATCTAATAACAGAGGGTCTTCGCCTTCGAGCAGCGAACTGTCGTCTCCGGCAATTCCTACTGTCGGGCGATATTGCAGGATGGCTGTCATGCGGTTGAAGCGGGCATCGGTGTTGCCGCTACCACCAGTGCCGTTGCCTGCGGTACCGGCACCCCAAGTCTTGCGACGGTCCATCTGCGCACGGGCATTAAACGTAAGCCGGTCGTTGATCTTGGTTTTCATATTCACCACGATATCGTGTTTGTCCTGACCACTGTAGACCATGGCACCCTGATCTTTAAAGTAGCTGTATGAAGCGCTGTATGATGTTGCCTTGCCGCCACCAGTGACACTGACATGATAGTTCTGGACGAATGTGGTGCGGCCGAGAGTCTCCTTTTGCCAATCTATGCCCTTACGGCCGGCGTAGTTCTTTTCTATGTCGGCAAACGTACCGTAGTTTCCCTCCCAGCCAGACATGGTCTGCGTTCCGGTAAGCTGACCTATCGTACGCTCATAGTCGGCAAGGACAAATTCCTTGGTGCTCATGACGTTGAGCTTGTTGGCTATCTTGCGCCAACCCACATAGGTATCGAAGCTGATGGTAGTCCTTGTGTTGTTGGAGCCCTGTTTCGTCGTTACCACAATCACGCCATTGGCACCGCGTGCACCATAAATGGCCGTGGCAGAGGCATCTTTAAGGACGTCGATCGATTCGATCTCGTTAGGGTCGAGACTGCTGAGGCCATCCTCCGTCGGGAATCCATCTACGATGTATAGCGGTTCATTGCTCTGCGTGATAGAGATGCCACCGCGTACACGGATAGAGACACCTGAGCCCGGCGCCCCGTCGCTTTGATTGACCTGCAATCCGGCTATACGTCCGGAAAGAGCCTGCGTGATATCGCTTGTCGGCACTTTGATCAGTTCGTCGCCTTTCACCGATGATACTGAACCTGTGAGATCCTTGCGACGCACGGTGCCATATCCGATGACCACGACATCATTCATGGATACTGCGTTTTCCTGCATTGTCACATCGACCTTCTTCCGTCCTTTGATGTGCACCTGCTGAGATTTCATGCCCACGTATGACACTTCCAGCACATCAGTAGCGGCATTGTTGACCATCAGCGAAAAATCTCCGTTAAGGTCAGTCACAGCACCGATGCTTTTGGCGCCTTTCAAGATGACACTGGCGCCTATAACTTCCTGTCCGTTCTCATCGATGACTTTTCCAGTCACCGTCTGCTTCTGTGCCATGGCATTGGTGGAAAGACCTGCCATAAGCACGATTGCCAATATAGTTTTGTTTCTCATATATATAATAT
>CAUTTP010000139.1:0-5561 GCA_963541305.1 uncultured Prevotella sp. | reverse complement strand
CTTCTTTGAGAACAAGCCGGAGGCACTGCCGGTGTATGTGGAAAAATCAAGGCAGGTGGAACTTTTTTCATGCTAAACTTATCCCGAACTCAAGTATATATGTAAAAATAGTACACTAATATAAAATATTTTATTTGTCATTTGGTCTTTGCATTTATGTATCTTAACAAGAAGTTTTTCGGTTTCCGCTATTATTAGTAATGTGGTAACAAAAATAGCTGTTGTATTCCATATTAGCAAGTTTTTAGCCGCTTTATTTGATGTTTCTATGAGAATTAGTGAATATGATATATTACATAAAATGAATATCCGCAATCATCCAAATTATAGTCGAATACAAATAATTGAGAATTTCACAAAAAACAGTTACTTTTGCACCATGCGATTAAAGTTGTCCACAGAAGAAAAGGCTAGCACCTGCTTATCAATCGGCGCCTGCAATTCTTTGCAATATCCTTTCCAAAATGCTTTTGTCGGTTATGAGTATATTGGCCGAGCCTGTCATTCCCTTTGATATTCCATACTTCCCTGTATTGACCAAGACGATGGCTGAAAACGAGTTGTCGTCTTGTCCGACCTTGACATTTCTGTCCGTGCGGATAATCATGCCTTCCTGATAGCCATAAGTCTGGGCATCATACCCCTCAAACTCGACATTTACCGGCATTCCCTTTTTGATGGTATTCACATATCGATAAGGGAGGGATATGCTTACCCGTCTCTCATCCAAAGCTGTTGCCTTTGCAGTGATGGTCTCAGGATAAGAGATGAAATAAGAAGCAGCCAGCAATCCCAGAACAATGAAGGTGATGACTATGATTCCATATCGCACAATGCTTGGAGGTATCTCACCAATAATGTTTCTTACCTTTTCGCTCCTCAGTTCTATTTTGTCTGCTTCTTCCATATCGCGTATGCTCCTCTGCCTTAATTGCCCAATTCAAGCTGGTTCTTCACGAGGTGGTAGTATGCGCCCTGTTTCTCAGTGAGCTGCTGATGGTTGCCCGTTTCCACCACCTTGCCTTTATCAAGCACGATAATCCGGTCGGCATTTTTCACCGTGCTGAGCCGATGAGCCACGATGACAACCGTACGGCCTTGATAGAACTTATCCAAGTTTTCCACTATCATCCGCTCATTATTGACATCCAATGAGTTGGTGGCTTCGTCCAAGAAGATATAGTCGGGATTCTTGTAGACGGCTCTTGCTATCAGTATACGCTGTCGCTGCCCTTGACTCAGCCCGACGCCGTCGCGCCCGATCTTCGTGTTGAACTTCAACGGCAACCCCATCACATACTCCTTGATGCAGGCTATTTCGGCAGCTTTCAGCAATCGTTCCTTATCTATCTCGCCGTTATCAACGGCAATATTTCGGGCGATGGACTCGGAAAAGATAACGCCGTCCTGCATCACCACGCCGCACTGCCTGCGCCACCATTTCTTGTTCAGCGTGTTCACGTCCGTTCCGTCTATGCGTATCTCTCCACCCAGCACGGGATAGTAGCCGAGCATGAGTTTGATGAGTGTGGTCTTTCCGCTGCCCGAGGCGCCCACTATGGCCGTCACCTTGCCTTGCGGGATGTGGATACTTACGTGGTCTATAACGGTTTTCAGTGCGTGAGGGTCGTATTTAAAGTCGATGTTGTCTATCTCTATTCCCTTGCCTTTCGCTTCTACTGATGTAAGTAAGCCTTTCTTGCCGTTCTCATCATCCATCCGGTGGATTTCGTTGATACGTTCAAGACTTATCTTTACATCCTGAACGGAATAGAAGAAACTCATCAGTTGCTCGACGGGAGAGTTGAGTTGCCCGATGATATACTGCACGGCAAGCATCATACCCAACGTGAGCTGACCATGAATAACGGCCGTAGCTGCTACCACGGTGATGACGATATTCTTCAGCTCGTTGATGAAGATACTGCCTGCCTCCTGTGTCTGCTGGAGCTTGAGCGACTTCATCTGCACGCCGAAAAGGTCGGCCTGCGTGTCCTCCCACTCCCAGCGACGGCGTTGTTCGCAGTCTTGCAGTTTTATCTCCTGCATGGAAGTGATGAACTCGTAGGTCTTGTTGTTGTTGATAGCCTGCTGCTCGAAGAGTTCGTAGTCCAAGACTTTCCGCCGGCTTAAAAACAGCATCAGCCAGCAGCCATACAAGAGACTCCCGAGGAGGAAGATAGAAAATATCAGTCCATTGTAGGCCAGCAATACGATGCTGAACACCACGAAAGTAAAGGCCGAGAACATCACACTGAGTGTCTGCTGGGTGAGGAAGGTGTTCACTCTGCTATGATCGTTCATTCGTTGCATGAGGTCGCCCATGAGTTTGGTGTCGAAGAATGACATGGGCAACTTGAGCAGCTTGATGAAAAAGTCGCTCACCAGCGAGATGTTGATGCGCATGGAGATATGTAGCAGCAGCCAACGGCGGATGAAGTCGATGGCAGTGCGGCTCACCGTGAGCATCAACTGCCCTAAAAGTATCAGCCAGATAAACCCGATGTTTTGGTTTTTAATGCCCACATCCACGATAGACTGGGTGAGAAATGGAAGAATGAGTTGCAGGAGGCTGCCAACCAATAAACCCAACACGATTTGCCCGAAATAGCGGCGGTACTTCTTGATATAGCCGAAGAGAAACCTGAAGGAGCGTTGCTCTTTGTTGTTCTCTTCTTCCGAGTGTTTCTCGTAAAATTCGGGAGTAGGTTCCAGAAACATGGCAATTCCCTTTTCTTCTCCGTCTGACTGCGTACTAATCCAATGCTTTTTGAACTCTTCAAGATTGTATTTGACAAGCCCTTTGCCCGGATCGGCAATATAAAAGGTCTTGCCTTTCTTCACTTTGTAGAGCACCACAAAGTGGTTCTGGTTCCAGTGGAGGATACAGGGCAACCTCTCTTTAACAAGTTGATTCGTCTTGCATCTTGCCCCAAAGGCTTCAAATCCTACTTCTTTTGCAGTTTGCGTTATGCCAAGAAGCGACACACCTTCTGTGGTAGCAAAGCACAAATGGTTGAGATACTCTGTGGAGTATCTTTTACCATAGTGTTCGCACACCATTTTTAGACATGCCACCCCACAAAGCATGGAGTCTGCTTGAAGATAATACTTAAAGGTCATTGGCCACTTCCATCCCATATTTTTACAGTCGCTTTATCTCATCAGAAGCACTCGACCCCTTATACTTTGAACGGGTCTGATTGAAGCGATAAGAGATACCAAAGATAATAGTTCGTCTATTCATGTCGTCCCATTTCTCGACACTTATACCATTTGTTGCCAATCGCCAATTCTCCTCCTGTGTATTCAATATATTAGTAGCCTCAAGTCGAACGATGAATTTTCCTTTAAAGAAAGACTTGTTGACATAAGCATCCATCCCCCAAGAAGGTCGAGTACAATAATACCCCACTGTATTATATCCTATTGAAGTCCAATAGGTATCAAGTCCCAGCACCCAATCATGTGGAAGTCTCAAGGTATTGTCCAAATCAACCGACCACTGTGCATGGTGGAAGCGGTCTTGATTATAATTGATGTAAGGCTTATAGTAGGTTACGCTGACATCCGGAGTCCAAAAGCCGAACAGATTAGGAGCATAGTTTAAAGACATCGTAAGGCTTTGTGATCTTTTAAAGTTTACGGGATGGAACAGCGATATTGTATCCGTGTTATTATAGAATGATAATACATTCTGTACCAAATTACGATTTAAGGCATAATCAGCCGTGAAATTTATGTCTTTCCAAGATAGAGAGTAAGAAATCATATTGATATGTGTTGCCTCCAAAGCAGGATTACCTCCTTCATAGGAGTAAGGGGTATTAAAGGAAGTGCTGCTGCGTAATTCAAAATAAGAAGGACGCACAGTGTAGTATTTGTAAGACAGTGACATCTGAATCTCATCGCCGTTATAAGAAATAGAGGCAAGTGGTGAAATGTTATTGCTGACATGGCTCTGTCCCGATTGCAAGTCCCCATTACTGAAATAATCAGCTTTGTCAAACTCATATCTTACCCCTATGCTACCCGACCACCTCTTTCCGAGACTGCGTTCGTAGGCCAAGAAATAAGCAGCCAGCCATTGCTTCACTTGGTTGTTGCTGCTTGCAAGGCTCGTCGACATGCTGGTCGACGGAAGGAGATTATAGACGTTGCGGTTATTCGTAAACGAAAACTCGGCGCCCGTTTTGGCGGTTCCTCCTAAAAGTGGTGTGTTGAAAGACGCCTTGCCGGCATAAAGCCTGCTGTCCGCCTTGCTGGCAAAGGCCACAAGCTGATTATTCTGCGTATAATTCTCGTCATGATGTCTAACGCTATTAACAAAGTCAAAATCAAATTTCAAGGAAGTGTTTTCACTGAAATCATAGTTGAAGTAGGCATTCACAGTGTGCCTCCTCATGTTCGATTCACGCACATCCATATTATCAGCTCTATCGATTAACAAAGAGCCGTTATAAACTTCTTCTGTTCCGGAGAGAATATAATGAGCGTGTGGAACAAAGCTATAATGGTAATAGGTACCAAACGACACCTTGTTTTTTAAATAATTAAATCCTAACCTCTCATTAAACTGAGTTTGCAAGAAGTGCATAGTGGTTTTATCGTATACTTGGCGAGTAGGGAGCGAGAGCGTCGTCGACTGATGATAGTACATATCTTTTCGCACATAACTGCTGCTTCCAAAAATATCAATAGCTCCTGTATGATAATTGAGCGACACATCACCCCTGTGCTCTGCCTTTCGTTCGATGCTCAAAGTTTCATTGATTGAGCCACTGAGTCCCGCGCCCTGCGGGCGAATCGTAATTATTCTGATCACGGCATTGGTTGCTGATGAATACTCCGCACCCGGATGAAGAACAACCTTCACCTGTTTTATATCAGAAGCTTTCAGTTGGTTCAGCTCCTCATTGTCGCGTACCTGTCTGTTGTTAATATAGATAATAGGAGTTCCCTTTCCTATCACGGTATAATCATTGTCTTTCACATTCACATAAGGTATATGTTTCAGTACGTCCTGTCCGTTGTCAAAACGCGATAATGGCGAGCCTGCAATATTAGCGACGAGCCCTTCCGGCGTATGGACATATTTCTTGGCCTTTACAACAATCTCGTCTAGATCCTTTGCGTCGGCCTCTAAGACGACATGCACATCGTTTGAAGCGCCGATGACAATATTCTGTGTCTTATACCCCACGCAGCTCACACGCAGCATCCGAGCCTCAGGGCTTGTCTTCTGAATAACGAAACGCCCTAAAGAATCGGTTACGGCGCCATCAATCATTGCGCTGTCGGGTGAAAAGAGCACTACATTTGCAAACTCAACAGGCCAATTAGTTCCTTTCTCTGTTACGATACCTTGCACTTGCGCTAAAGCGCCAAGACAATAACATAGCATAACTATCGATGTGAGGGCTATCTGATTTTTTCTCATAGCAATCCATTACTAATGTAGACCGAATGATTTATGTAACTTCAATATTACGAATACTTCCTCCGGCATTTAGATAGAAAAAGTTTCCACACTTCTTTGTCTGACCTTAACTGATATATTA
>CAUTTP010000138.1:0-5788 GCA_963541305.1 uncultured Prevotella sp. | reverse complement strand
TTAATGTTCCTACAGAGATTCGTTTTGCAGTTATGACAACCTCTGGCAACATATTTTTAAAATTTTGGTCTTCTTGTTGGGTGCTTACTGATGGTGGGGCATCGTGCATTGCATGATTTAAAAATCCAATATTCATTCCTTGCATGGCTCCTTGCAAGAAGTTACCACCGGTAGCCCAAGCCGCTAAGCCGCCCGTTGCCGTTGTGGAAGCGACCATGAGCCCTGAGTTCATATTTACGTTTTGGGCATAAGACCCGATGCCAGAGGCCGCAGCACCGGAAACAAAGGCACTGGCAAAGTTTCCGCCATCCAATGCGGAGACTACACCGCTAGCCAATCCATGGGCACCGGCACGTAACAACTCATGCCCAACATTTCCGGCATTTCCAAATGCGGCTCCAATGCCGTAGCTTGCAGCAGAAGACAAAAGACTTAGTGCTCCCGCTTTCCAGACACTCTGCCCATTGAACGAGGCATGCATCATGCTACTGGCCATATTGAAGAATGCGAAAGCAATAATGGCATCATCTATCCCAAAGAGGTTGCCACTCGGATCCGTATACTTCAGCGGATTGTTCAGGCAATAGCTGTAGCGGTTGAAGCTCTGGCTGTTGTCCGGCAGCTGCACGTAGTTGTCGGGACTGAAGAAGCGGCCGAGTACAGGGTCATACAAACGACCGTTCATGTTGATGATGTCAAACTCATTCAGCATCTCGTGACCCGTGTAACCACGGCGCAAACCAATGGTATTGAGCGTCACCGTCTGTCTGCCCCAAGCGTCGTAGGAAGCCTCGAAGACCTTTGTGCCATTCTCATCCATAACGGAGAGGATGCTCCCTAAATTGTCCGTGAAGGCAAGATAATTCTTCACCGTGCCGTTCTCTCTGATGACGATGGTGTTGCCGTCAAGATAATAGAACTCGCGCGTTCTGCCATTTTCTGTAATCTTTTCGTATTCCCCGGCATAGACTGTAGTTCTTACATCCGTACCATTGTGAGACAATTCCGAATACCATCGCTCCTGATTAGGTCCATAGGCGAAATCCATCCTGAGATTCTTGCCTGCATCTTCTATCAATTCAATTTTTCCAAAGTCATTGAAGGAAGTAGTCAGAGCATCACCCGGTATCTTCCCATCAGTGTTTTCCACCTCTGTCACAGCATGTGGACGGGTATTCTTATCGTAAGAGAAATTACCTACTCCAGTTTTGAAAAGTATATTTCCGCTTGGTGCATAATTTATCTTCATAGTTTCCGTTACCCCACTTTTCACAGAAACAAGCCTGTCGAGATTGTCGTAGCCGAAGGTTTCCTGCGGGTTGTTGTTTCTCTTACGTGACAACAAGTTATCGGTAGCCCCATCGTATGACTCATCAAAGTTTTCCAAGATAGCTGAACCGCGAGCAATCCGACAATTACTCTCATAGCCGCGTGCGTCCCGAGTCTGTGTAGCAGTAAGTTTCCCCATAAAAGAGGTGCTGCTTACAAGACCGTCTGTGCTTTCAACCTTATAGATAACCTTGTCGCCTATTGCTGACTGTGCCTTGAAGCCATAATCATCATACCGGTACAACTCTTCCAGTCCACCGGGGTATGTTGTCTTGGCAAGCTGATTGTTGCTGTTGTAGGCGTATGAGAAGCTATAGGTGCCATGCCCATTCACATTGCGCTTCTCCGTAACAACACGGCCAAATTTGTCATGGGTATATTCAACAGAGTTGTTGTCCACAGCCAGTTTTACCAACCTCAACTTTTCGTTGCCTGCAGTACCATAGGTATAAACAATGGTTTTCTGCCCTATCTGGGTAGATACCAAGCGCCCCAAGTTGTCATAGCTGTTGGTAGTCTTGATGCCTCTTCCGTCTGTCTGTGTCAGCAATGTGCCATCAGCTGCGTACGTATAATTTGAAGTCCCTGCATCAGGATCAGAGAGAGACAACTGATTACCGGCAGCGTCGTAGGTCATAGTCACAGTAGAGCCTTGAGTCCTTACACTGCTTGGCTTGCCCACTGAAGAATATCGGTACTCTACCTCGCTGACAGGATCTGTTGACCTGACGACATTTCCCCACGCATCTGTAGTCTTGGTATAGCTACGGCCTGCAATGGTCGTGGTAACCGAACGGTTCCCGTATGAGTATGAAGCTGACTTGCCAGAGCTCAGCACATCCGTGATAACCCTTCCTCGCTCATCATAGGAAAGATTTTGTGTTATGGCCAATTTCCCCATTTTATTCTCGACACGGGAAACCTGCCCTTTGCCATTATAGGTTGTGGCCTTTGAAATCAGCATACCCTTAACGCCAAATGATTCCTGCAGCACCTCATGCCCTGCCTTGTCGTACCATATCGTTACAGAAGGCTTGCCTGTGGTGGATTCCTTTGTATAATATTTCTTTCTTCTTGAAATTCCCCAACCTGTTTCATAGGTTGTCTGTGTGCCGTCAGCCAACAGAGCAGTCAATCTCCTTCCCCAACCGTCATAAGTATATTTGGTGGTTAGTATATTGGAAGGTTCCGTGGCGTCATTCTCTGCCAGTACGTTGCCCCACAAGTCATACGTAAAGGTATTGACAGCAGAAGCTGGGTTGGTATAACTTTTAATGACGAAACGCCCCGATGCGTCATAGTCATTGTATTTTGTTATTGATTTTACTCCGCTTCCTGTGGTAACCGATGAAAGAACATTACCATACACATCGTATGTTGATGTAGTCTTGAGCGCCATATTGGTTGCGCTGTTCACGGTAGAAGAAAGCACATTGCCCTTATCATCATAGCTATAGGTTGTAACTGTCGTATATGGTGCCGGGTCGTCCGCATGTTTCTGCGACATGGTCAATATTGTTGGCAGCCATACTCCGCCCTTATTCTGATAGCCTGAGTAGGAAACCCTCTTATACATATTGTCATTGCCATTCTTTACGGTCTCGTCAACAATGACACCCTTTGATATATCATAGTTGGAAATAGTTGTCGCCTTGTTGCCATCCAAATCGGTCACGTCTTTCCTGGATACATACGCAAAGTAATTCTTGCCGGCCTTTGACACGGAATAAGTTGAGATAAGCGTACTCGTGCTGTTTCCAACCGAGCTTGAAGTATTAATCTCCGTTGGTATCCAGAGACTCTCGTCCCATTTGGTAATGTTATTGACTTCTTTCGTACCTAGTGTAGAGTTCTCCTTGGTTACAGTATTAAAACCAAGCATTCCCTTACCTGCGATATGCAACCTGAGGTCTTCATAGAAATACTTAGTCACCTGATTGCGGGCAGCTCCGTTGTCGCTCGTTATCCTTGCCACAACAGACAGTGGCAGGGTATAGGTGTTGACCGGATATGCGCTTTTAATGCTCTTTTTATAGACAGCAGGGCTTGTAGCACTTGCATACTGGATGTAGCTGTTATTGCCCATGCCATCAGATATACCTGTAATCTTCCCAACCTGCGACAGGTCATATCCTGACTTATAGACATTGATTTTCTCACTGAACGTATTGTCTGTGCTGTTCAGGAAGCTGCCATAATTTGCAAGCTCCGGGCTTCCGTCACCGTCGAAATCACCTAAGAAAATGGAACTCTCGTTCGCATCGTCCTCCCGATTCTTGGTATAGCTGTGGACTATTTTCAGATTTGTACCTGTGGAACAGAGCCATCTGACTTGCGTATTTGTGTATTCATTCTTAAATTTAGGAAAGCCCCGATGCCTGTATCCGGCCTTGCAAACCATCACGTCAGTGCGACCGTCATGATCAATATCGTAAGTCATTAAGGAGAATCTGCCGTCATCTTTGTCGGATGCATGGTCTCCAACGCCAATATCTACTGATTTGGTTTGAGTAAAAGTTCCGTTACCATTGTTATGCGCTATCCACAGGCAAGTTTCTCCGGCTTTATTGTAAACAAAGTCCGACAATCCATCACCATCGAAATCGCCCTGCTGCATTCTCCAATAATTACCAAAGTCCGTACCTGCCTTTGTGTTGCTCTCCGTGAATCTTGCTGCGGTTGCGGTTCCTCCGGTGTTGAAGTAAACTTTATAGCCGCCATCATATAGATGTATCAGGTCTGAGAGTCCGTCATTATTATAGTCGCCAACAAAAACTTTTTCAATATCTTTGCTTACACCCTGTGGTAGAGTAAACTTTACTTCTGTGCGGTTTAATTTCGTTCCGTCGGCAAGTTGCACTATGGTGCATGAATAGTAGTTGTCCTTTTTGCGTTGTTCCACGCACACGACATCATCCTTGCCGTTACCGTCAACATCAAAGGTGGCAAACAAAGGCGCTCTATCCGTTGACTGGAGGTTTACAGCAAAAGCATGGGTGCCGCCACTCCTGCCGGCTACGACATCGCTTCCCAAAACGAAATAGAAAACAGCCTGATTCCAATGGCCCATTGCCGCATTCTGAAACGGGAACACCAGATCATTGTATCCGTCCCCGTCAAAATCCATGACCGATGTTCCTCCAAACATAGACTTGATTACATCCATGGATATACCTGAGGGCAATGTATAAACCAGAGGGGAATCATAGGCTACGTTTCCTGTAGATGAGAGTCTGCTTCTGTAAACATATACATACGTATAATAGTTCCATCTACCGCCACCGGGCAAGATGGCTGTTTGTATTTTCACAGGTGCTACCCTGATGATGTCACTGATGCCGTCGCCGTTGAGGTCTGCCGAAAGAAACAGCTTGCCGGTTTCCTCTACGAAACCACTGCCATCCTTTGTTGATACATCCAACTGAGATGAGTGAACATAATAGGAAGGCAGATTCTGCCAAATAAATCTGACAGGAGGATATTTTTCTCCCTTGCCATTTGCCTCCTCAACCGTTACAAGGCGTGTCCACTTACCATTGCATTTGTCCGACTTGTCATCATAGGTAAATGTGTATTTGCGGTATACAGAATTGTTGCTTGTTGTTGTAACAGAGGAAAGACATATATCTGCCTTTCCCTGCTGATCCTCAATGACAAATGGTCTTGTGTTTCCACCGAGACTCTGATAGGTGAAGCTGACCTTGTTGGTTATTCCACGATTCTTTGATGAATTTGTACCATAGGTGATGGTTGTAGGTCTGATGCTGAGATTGCTGATGGCATACTCATAAGTTATGTAATTGGAGTATTTATCAGTTGCCTTATTGACATACCATGAGGCAATGCGTGAGTAGCCGCTTTTGTTCCTGTAGGCTATCCTTGAAGTTGGTGTATTGCCATACTGGTAGGTCATACCTGTATTAGTCGTCACCTCAAACCATGTCGTTGTCGTACTATTGTTGTAGTTACCGTGTACAACAACTTTTGTAAACGGATCTCCTTCTACTGTATAGACCGCTCCGTTTTGTCCGGAAGCGCCTGACTGAAGTATCAGACGTTTACCGTCAATAAACAGGTTATCGCTTGCCGTATACGTAACTCCGGCCTGTCTGCCATCATGGAACAAATCGTGTCCTCCTCTGGTAATTGCAGAGATACCCGTTATATTGAGCAGCGTCATAACTGTAGCCAATTCTTCCTTGTGCAGAAGATACGACTGGCAACAAAGCCAAATAAATCAATAAGTAAAAGTTTCTCATATTTGTTCTGATTATATTAAGTTAATAGATTTTCTGTATTCTCATCTTCCGCACCGGAATCACTTGGCAATCTTCATAAAAAGATTTGCCACAAATATACGGAAATATATTGTTCGCAGCAAACAAAAAAATAAGTTTTTTTGAAAAAAGAATACGTTCCCTTAACGGTTTTGGCTGACGAGAGAGGATAGATATTCTGG
>CAUTTP010000137.1:0-5893 GCA_963541305.1 uncultured Prevotella sp. | reverse complement strand
TCGCATCGCGATAAGGGTGCTTTCGCGATGCGAAAAGGGTGCTATCGCAAGATGAGAAGATGAATATCTATGGCATATTCTTACTTTTTGCGTATAACTCGCTGATACTCTGGCATTTGCGTAACCCCCTCCAATTTTCGCGTATTTCGGACAAAAGATTTTCAATTTTGCTACACGCGAATCTACAGAGGGTCTTTGTCATTTTTTTTCAGCGTTTGAAACCTCTAAAAAGGGAGAGAGAAAAAGGAGGAGCTAAAGCAATGAAAAAAATGATAGGGCGGATTAGCAGAGTGCTGTCTTTAACTCTTAGTGAGCGATAACTTCCTCACCTTCTGAGCGACTTCCGTATGAATCGAATGCTCGCCAGATGGCTAACGGAATGTAGATTTTATGCACAAACTCATCGAGAATGTGTAACAAAAAGTGCAATTAGAAAGGAAAGAACTCTCAAAACTATCAATTTTATATTTATTTACAATTGCACAACCTTAGTTTTCATGGCATTTATATAACTTTGCAACGGCAAATCAAGCCAACCATAAAAAAAATATGATAGAAAGATTTTTGGAAAAAACGGAGTTTTCGTCGTACGAAGATTTCCTTCAAAACCTCAAGGTTAATGTTCCCGATAACTTTAATTTTGCATACGATGTCATTGATGCTTATGCTGAGGAGCAACCCGATAAAGAGGCCATTTTATGGGTAAATGACAAGGGCGACATCAAGCATCTTATCTATAAAGAGTTTAAAGAAAAAACCGATCAGTGTGCCGCTTTCCTTCAAAGTATCGGAGTGGAGAAAGGCGACCGCGTGATGCTGATATTGAAACGGAGAATAGAATGGTGGCTCACCATGGTGGCGCTGCACAAGATCGGTGCCGTGGCCATTCCCGCTACACACATGCTCACTTCTAAGGACATTATGTATCGCTGCCACATGGCAGGTGTCAGCACCATCGTGGCATGCGGCGACCCGGAGGTGTTGGCACACATTGAGAAGGCACGTCGTTTCAGTCCGATGTTGAGACACTGCATATCCATCGGTCCTAATGTGCCCAACGGCTTCTATAACTATTGGCAGGGGCTGGAGGAGGCCGACCCTTTCGAGAAGCCGGAGCGCAACAAGGTGACCGACAATTTCCTCCTCTACTTCACCAGCGGCACGACAGGCGAACCCAAGATGGTGATGCACGACTATTCTTACCCTCTGGCTCATATCGTCACTGCCAAATATTGGCACAACGTGAACGACGGTTCGCTGCATCTGACACTGGCCGACACGGGCTGGGGCAAAGCCGTGTGGGGTAAATTCTATGGCCAGATGCTGGCCGGTGCCACAGTGTTTGTGTATGATTATGAAGGCCGGTTTATCCCTGCAGACCTGTTGAGAGTGATGCAGAATTATAAGATTACATCATTCTGTGCTCCTCCTACGATTTATCGTTTTCTCATTCAGGAAAACCTCGACAACTATGACCTGTCTGCTCTGAAATGGTGCACCACGGCCGGCGAAGCGCTCAATCCCAGCGTGTTTGATGATTGGAAACAGAAGACGGGGCTCACTATCTACGAGTCGTACGGGCAGACTGAGACGGCGATGGTGGTAGGAACCTATCCGTGGGTCAAATCAATTCCGGGCGCTATGGGCATCCGCAATCCTCTCTATGACATTGATGTGGTGGACGAGAACAACAAACACGTGGCACCGATGGAGCATGGCGAACTCGTGATCAAGGTGGGCGATAAGAGACCTCTCGGGCTGTTTAAGAATTACTACCGCAACGATGAGATGACCAGCAAGCGCATCGTGAATGGCCTGTACTATACGGGTGATATCGTTTACTACGACAATGAAGGTTATTATTGGTTCGTATCGCGTGCCGACGATGTGATCAAGACTTCGGGCTATCGCGTCGGTCCGTTCGAGGTGGAATCTGCACTGATGACCCACCCTGCCGTAGTGGAATGTGCTATCACAGCCGTACCCGACGAAATACGCGGGCAAATCATCAAGGCTACTATTGTGCTGACGGAGGAATATAAGGCTAAGGCAGGCAAGGAACTGGTGAAAGAGTTGCAAGAGCATGTGAAGAAAGAAACCGCGCCTTATAAATATCCGCGTGTCATCGAGTTCGCCGACGAGCTGCCCAAGACCATCAGCGGCAAGATTCGACGAGTGGAAATCAGAAACAGGAAGTAAGTGGATGTCTGCCTCACGTATGAGGCTCAATCCGGTTGGAATAAACAATTAAATCCATCCTCATTTGGGGATGGATTTAATTGTTTATTAGTTGACCAAGCAGCAACGGCACGTATGGTACGCTTTCCAATCAGAAGGCAACCGACGAACATTGTTTTAACCGATTTTATTTATCGTAGTCGTCTGACAATCATTAAAACCTACTGCCAAGACCGTTCTTTGTTCGCGCATCTATCATTATGGTGTGTGCATAGATTTTATCCAAATACAATGTTATATTGCCATATAGACGGGGAAGTGTCGATTTTTATTTAACTTTGCATCCATATCATTCATCCTAACATAACTAACTATGTATCGTAAACTACTATTTGCTATGTTTATAGCATTGAGTACTGTTGCTCAAGCCAAGCAAATCCATATTCAGACCCCCAACATGTCGTTGGTGCTCTATGCTGATGAGGGCGAGCAGCCCAAGTATGTGTATTTTGGTTACAGGCTCAATGCCTCAGACCTCAATACTCTGCAACTTCCACGCGACGGACGTATGGACGCCTATCCGGCCTACGGTCTTAATACGCCGACTGAAGCAGCTTTTGCCTGCAAACATGCAGACGGAAACATGTCTACGCAGCTGATAGTGACCGGCTCGGAAACCTCCGGCAATGTGACCACCATACACCTGAAAGATCCCGTGTACAACCTTTTCGTCGATCTGAAATATAAAAATTACACTGATGTAGATATGATCGAGATGTGGACGGAAATCACAAACAAAGAGAATGGTACCGTCACCCTTACCACCTTTGCGTCGGCCATGCTGCCCATTCGCCGCGGCAATGTGTGGCTCAGCCATCTTTGGGGATCGTGGGCAAGCGAATGCAACGTGAGCGAAGAGGAGCTGCAGGCTGGTCAATTGGTTATCCGCAACCACGACGGTACACGCAACACGCACACCGCCCACGGCGAAGTGATGTTTTCACTTGACGGTAAAGGACGGGAGAACTCGGGCGACGTGATTGGCGCCGCCTTATGTTACACAGGTAATTACCAACTGAAAACAGTTACTGATGACACCGAATACCATTATTTCTTTGCCGGACTCGATGAGCAAAACTCAGAGTATCATCTGAAAAAGAATGAGAGTTTCACCACCCCGCATTTGGCTTTGAGTTTCTCGAAAGAGGGACTTTCAGGTGTGAGCCGCAATTTCCATAAGTGGGGACGCACCTATCAGTTGGCGCATGGAGACAAGGAACGCATGATACTTCTCAATAGTTGGGAAGGTGTTTACTTCGACATCAACCAGCAAGGCATGGACCAGATGATGGCCGATATTGCCGAAATGGGGGGCGAACTCTTCGTGATGGACGACGGATGGTTTGGTGATAAGTATCAGCGCAATACCGATAATTCAAGTCTGGGCGACTGGACGGTAGACGCTCGAAAACTTCCCGATGGTATCGAAGGACTATTGAGAGACGCCAAGAAACACAATGTGAAGTTCGGTTTATGGCTCGAGCCCGAATATACTACGACCAAGAGCGAGCTATATGAGCAGCATCCCGACTGGATTATCAAGGCTCCCCGACGCGAAGCGGTGACAGGACGCGGCGGCACTCAGCTGGTACTCGACCTCGCCAATCCTAAAGTTCAGGACTTCGTATTTGGCATTTTCGACCGTATCATGACCAAATACCCTGAGATTGCCTATATCAAATGGGATGCCAACATGCCCATTATGAATCATGGTTCGCAATATCTCTCGATGGATAACCAGAGTCACCTTTACATTGATTACCATCGAGGATTGCAGAAGGTGATGGAGCGCATCCGCGCCAAGTTCCCCAATCTTGTGATACAAGACTGCGCAAGCGGTGGCGGACGCGTGAACTGGGGCTATCTCCCCTACTTCGACGAGTTTTGGACCAGCGACAACACCGATGCCTTACAACGGGTATATATGCAGTGGGGCACCAGCTATTTCTTCCCGGCCATCGCTATGGGAAGCCATATCTCGGCCGCTCCCAACCACCAGACTTTCCGCACCATTCCTATCAAATACCGTATCGATGTGGCAATGAGCGGTCGGTTGGGGCTGGAAATTCAGCCTAAGAACATGACCGATGAGGAGAAAACACTATGCAAGAACGCCATCAGCGAATATAAGATGATTCGTCCCGTGGTGCAGTTTGGCAATATCTACCGCCTTGTGAGCCCTTACGACCGTAAAGGTGTAGCCAGTTTGATGTATGTGGATGACAACAAAGACAAGGCCGTATGGTACTGGTGGAAACTCGAAACCTACATGTACCAGCACCTGCCACGCATCAAGATGGCCGGCCTTGACGCCAATAAAAACTATAAAGTGCACGAGTTGGACCGCATAGACAATAAGGAACTCGATTGCGAGGGAAAAGTTTATTCGGGCGCTTACCTCATGAACCACGGATTGGAAATGCCGCTCACCCACAGCGTTGAGTGGGGCAAACAAAACAGCTGGGCTTCGAGAGTGTTGTATCTGGAGGCACAATAGGTTATCTAATATATAAGAGTTAAAGGAGTTATCGCTCCGCTCGGGAGTTAAAGGCAAATGTCTGCTTAACGTTTAACAGAGTATTGTCTTTAATTCCTTAGCAAGTATAATGAGCGATAACTCCTTTGACTCTTTAATTTTCCAAAAGCATTATTGCTTCTCCAAACGCAGACCGCACTGCATGCCGTCCATGCTGCCAGCAAGAGAAGTGGCTGTCTTCAGGGTGGTATTGCCACTGAGAGAACCCACGGTCTGCGCAAAACTTAGAAGTTTGGTAGCATCCATCACAATCAACAGATCGTTGCCGTCCACCTGTGTGGTACCGACAAACTGCTTGGCAGTGCCGCCATACTTCAAATTCACAGACTGCCCATTGACGGTGTAAGTACCTTTCACGGTCTTTCCTGATGCAGTCTGGGTGAAGTTGCCGTTGCTGTCAAATGTCATGGAGAACTTGCCGGGAGTGATGCCCACTGCCGATAATTTGGTCTGCAACTGCTTCTCGATACTGGCACTCGCCACCTTGCCACCTGCACTCTTCAATACGTTGGATGAAGAAAACACCACGGCAGGCTCCGTGTATAACCATGTGCCGACAAGATCTTCTGCCGAGGCAACCTTGTTCAGCGAGAATACGGAGGTCAGTCCGGACAAAAGACCGCTTGAAGAATTGCTTGAAGATGTGGATGATGTACTCTCCGAAGAGGTTGAAGTGTCACTGCCTGAATTACTGCTTTTCACCGATTTTGTTGCTTTCTTTAGTACACTGCCAAGACTGATTTGTGCATTTGCATTTGTTGTACCCATCAGCAGGCAGGCCACTGAAAGCACTTGGAAAACTTGTTTTTTCATTTTTGTTTATTGTTGTTTATCGATTTCTTTGAGAATCCTCTGCGGCAAATTTACAAAATATCATGGATTCAAACAAGAAATATCAACAGAACCGACATTTTATTCAATTAAAAACTCATAACATATATTGACGAGAAAACATTCCTACCCGATCATGACGCCCTTGTGATTCCATAGCAAAAGCAGTATCCTTTGCATATCGGGCGGTCGGCTTTTGAATGTCATGGTGGCGTATCTCGAACGATGTGCACACGTATTGCGTACGGTGTACGTGTGTACGACGTTCGGTGTACGTGTGTACGACGT
>CAUTTP010000136.1:0-6070 GCA_963541305.1 uncultured Prevotella sp. | reverse complement strand
GGCTTGTCACCTGTGCCACATGCACTGCCGCATGCTGACGACTGCTCCGCAGGTTTGTCTGCCGCTCCGCAGGCAGAACCGCTCCCCTGCTGCATCTTCACTGCAAATTGATTCTTCAACATAACTGTTTGATCTTAATAAGTTAATAAATTGATATATATTACATGCCCGTACGTTCGGACGCATAATCCATATTCAGAATGATCTTTCCTCCGGCTCCGCCATGCTCCAAGAGCGTGTGAGCCTCAACGATTTCGTCCAGCCCGAACACCTTATTATACAAGGGACGGATGCCGGTGGCATGGATAAGGTCAAACAGCGAGTCGATGGCTTGCCGGGTAGGGTAATTGCTGAAAAAGCTCGACAGGAACACGCCGTTAGGGATATACTTGATCGGTTCAAAGCGTTCCACCACAAACTGATTACCCAACACACCCGTATTGCATACATATCCCGGACGGGCGACGGTGAGCAGGCTGTCGCTCAAAGTCTTGGGGCCGATCAGCTCCAACAGTTTGTTTGGACGAAGTGGCAGGTCTTGCCTGCTGATATGCCCGTCATCGATGATGCAATGTTCTGCTCCGATAGCGCGAAGATGCACAAATGACTCCTCCCTACGGCAAGCGGCAATCACCTTTGCGCCCATCGCCCTGCCCAATTGGATAGCAGCCTGACCCACAGTGCTGGTCGCACCGCGAACCAGAAGCACGTCACCCCGCTGCAACAACAACGACTCTACAAGCGAGCCATACGCTGTGAAGTAGGTCTCGGGCACGGCAGCCAGAGATGTCCAGTCGAGCGATGTATCCACTTTGAACACGATCCGTTCGGGCAGCAGAGCATATTCCTGATAGCTCCCGTTGAAACTCCGCCCCATGCCACCCATCAGGGCGATAACCTTGTCACCTTTTCGGAATCGTGAGTCGGATGGGTCGGCTATCTCACCCACACACTCTATGCCCGGCACGATAGGCGTATTGATGTAGTCGGCATCGGCCTCCATTGTGCGAAGCAATGCTTCCGAGTGGTTCAACCCGGCTGCATGCACACGCACCAATACCCATCCCGGCCGTACTGAAGGTATGGCAATGTCGGAGACATGCAGCTCCTCTGCCTTACAACAACCATTGATTACAACTGCTTTCATATCTCTCGCTTGTATTTGATGATAGTAAATGGATATTCAAAATAATGGTAACTAATTATGAATACCTACTTATAAAAATAATCCTTTCGTTTGGATAGTGCAAATATAGCTATTTTCTGCCGACCATCAAAGCCCCGGATGTTTAAGATTTGTTATTTTTGATTTATTACTGTCTGCCAAAACCGGATTACCGGCACGGCATGCCTTTATGCATCATACCTGCAAGCGTCTTTGCCCTGAAAGGGGTTGGCTAAGCATCGTGGACGCCAAACGGCACCCCTATCTCATCCGGACACCGGCGTACGTCGTTCGGTGTATGCACGTACGTCGTCCGGTGTATGCACATACAGCGTTCGGTGTACGCACGTACACCGAACGACGTACGCCGTAATATAGAGGGGAAGATGGCGGAATGACGAAAAAGAGACGTAAAGATACCGGCTAAGCCAAAGAATGAAAATAAAGGAAAACAGATAGGCGCCTAATCTTGAACATCCGACTTTACACTCTTATTCCTTTTATTCTATAATTCAGTTGTGCACCAATGTGCCGATGTCCTCACCGGCCATCACTTTTTTCAGATTGCCCACAACGTCCATATTGAACACATAGATAGGCAGATTGTTGTCTTGACACATGCAGATGGCCGTGAGATCCATCACCTTCAATCCCTGCGCAAGCACCTCCTTGTAGGTGATTTCCGAATACTTCGTGGCAGTGGGGTCTTTCTCGGGGTCGGCCGTGTAGACGCCATCCACACGCGTTCCCTTGAGCATCACGTCGGCCTCTATCTCAATGCCGCGCAGCGAGCTGCCCGTGTCGGTAGTGAAATAAGGACTGCCCGTGCCTGCCGAGAAGATGCACACCTTACCCTGCTCCATGGCTTCGATGGCGTTCCACTTGTTATAATACTCACCGATAGGTTCCATACGGATAGCGGTCATCACCTTATTTTTCACGCCAATGGCGCCGAGCGCCGAGCTCAAAGCCAGCGAATTGATCACCGTAGCGCACATGCCCATCTGGTCGCCCTTTACCCGGTCGAAGCCTTTCCGGCTGCCACTGAGCCCGCGGAAGATGTTGCCGCCACCAATCACAATACCAATCTGCACGCCCATCTCACTGATCTCCTTGATCTGGCGCGCATAGTCACTCAGTCGGTCGGCATCAATGCCATAACCCTGACTGCCCATCAGGCTCTCGCCCGAGAGTTTGAGCAATATTCTCTTAAATCTTGCCATAATTATTATATGATAAATTCTACTTCCTTAAACATATATGTCCGAATCTGTCCTTCCCTGTCGCGCAGCACCAGATGGCCGTCGTCCTCCACCTCGATGATGGCTCCCTCGAACTCACCTTCGGCATCGCGGTACCTGTGAAAGCCGCTGCCTCGATAGAGATTATCGGCATAATTATAGATCGTTTCTTCGTAATGGCGGCTCTGCGTGGCCGACAAATAATAGTCGAAACGCTCCACTATTTTGCCAAGTAATGCCTGTCTGTCGACCGTTTCGCCCAAAATCTGTGCCAACGAAACGGGGTTGGGCGCATCGCCGGCAAACTCCAACTGATTTGCATTAAGCCCTACGCCCACCACGCAATCCTTGATATGCCCGCCGTGCAACTTGCTCTCGATCAGGATTCCACATATTTTCCGGTCTTTCCAATAGATGTCGTTCGGCCATTTGATGGTGATGCCGTCGGTCAATTCTGCCAGTGCATCGCGAACGGCGACGGCAATGGCCTGCGAGATGATGAACTGCCCCGACAGTGGAATCCACACGGGATGGCAGAGGATAGAGAACAGCAGGTTCTTGCCGCGCGCGCTCTCCCAGTGGTTACCGGCCTGACCTTTGCCGGCCGACTGATAATCGGTGCTCACCACCACCATGCGAGCGGGTACGCCATCTGCAAGAAGAGGCACATCCAACTCTTCCAGACAATAGCGGTTTGTGCTGTCCGTCTCGTCAAGATGCACAAAGCGGATACCATTGTCGCACACTTTCTTTTTCTTAAATAAGGAGAGGATTAAACGCATCTTTTATATGGTTGATTTGAATGTCGTCACTGTCTTTCTGTCCAATGACGGTAAGAATGTCGAAACGCAACTCCTCCACCACATCGTACATCTTCACATAGCCGTCGGCAGCACGCCCTATACGCCGCATCTTGCCCACATTGACCGCATCTTCGGGTGCCGTCAGGTCATCGGAAGAGCGCGTCTTCACCTCTACAAACACGATGGTGCTGCGGTCGGCCGACTTGCACACGATGTCGATATCACGCTTGCTGCCACCATTTCGCCAGTCGCGATCCAAGATGATGTAGCCCTCACTATGCAGATAATCGGCTGCATAGTCTTCGCCCCATTTGCCCAGTTCGTTATGTTTAGCCATAGTGAATGAAATTCTTTACCATCCCTCATTAGGGAGGAAAGCAGGAGAGAGTTTCCCTTTTCAATCCTTTGTTTCCTGCAAATTTAAGGGTTTTCCAGCGTATTGCAAAAAGAATATTGTACTTTTGCACGAAAAGAAAACAGATATGGAAAACGATACTCCTGCACAGAAAGACGAGCGATTCATGCGTATGGCATTGAAAGAGGCAGAGGCGGCAGCCCGCAATGGCGAAATTCCCGTGGGTGCGGTGGTCGTGTCGCAAGACAGGATCATTTCACGTTCGCACAATCAGACTGAGATGTTGCACGACGTGACGGCACATGCCGAGATGCTCGCCATCACAGCAGCAGCCGACGCAATGGGTGGGAAATACCTCACCGACTGTACGCTCTACGTCACCGTGGAGCCCTGCACCATGTGTGCTGGCGCCATCGGCTGGGCACAGGTGAGCCGCATCGTCTACGGGGCAAGCGATGAGAAAAGGGGCTACCGTCTCTATGCACCACACGCCCTGCATCCCAAGACGGAGGTTACCGGTGGTGTGCTGGAGGCCGAATGCCGTGAGCTGATGGTATCTTTCTTCAAGGCGAAACGATGAAATCGCTTCACTCAGGACAAGAAAATAAGAAAAAATAAAAGCCATTACTCACTTGGACGTTATATTCATCCAAGTTAGTAATGGCTTTCATTCTGAGCGCAGCGTTTATTCTTTTATACTAAGCGCAGCAGTAGTTATTATGTTATATCATTTCACTACTACCACCAAATACTTGCTGGTACTCCAGAATATTTCCGGATTGGTGATGTTGAGCACATACTGCTTGTTAGCATCCTTAGTCAGGGTATAGCTGCTTGAAGGATGAGTGGTGAGCAATTTGGCTGACTTCGAGTAGAACTTAATCTCCCTATCGTTACGGATATCGATCTTGGTGAAATAGTTCTTATTGAAGTTAGACTGGAGCACGTCACCATCTACAAGGATGCGCTGCTCTTTCAACTCTTTCTTGGTACCGAATACATACCATGCGGTGTTGAGCTGCTTATCCTGCGCGCTGATGGTCTGCGACTTCTGGTCGCTCTCTGTCTTCAACGAAGATACGTTAGTGTTGAGGTTGTTGATGGTCTCATCCAACTCTGAAATATGGATGTTCTTAGCATCAAGCTCGGCGCGAAGCTGCTGCAATTGCTGGTCTTTCTCATCAAGTTGTTTCTGCAAGTTGGCAATGTTCCTCTTCAGTTCGGTGACATTGATGTTGCTCTGCTTCAACTGATTCTGCAACTTCTTGATCAACTCACGATTCTCCTCCATGCGCTGGGCGATAAACTTGACGTTCTCTCTGATCTGTTGCGTCTTGTTGACACCTTCGCCCTCTTTTGCGACGCTCACACGATTCTCGGCCTCATTGATCTGACGGAAACCTTCCTGAATCTCGTTCATGGTGGCCATCATGTCATTGAGCTCACTGTCACGGAGTGCTATCACCTTATGAAGGGAGTCTGTTTGCTCCATGTTTCTCAAATCTGCAGCAGACTGCCTTTTGTCGTTACAACCTACGGTTACGAACAGCACGAATGCTAAGGATAAACTAAATAACTTTTTCATATTCTTAAATCGATTGGGTTTGGATATTTATTTCTTTTTATTATTTCCCGCCAGCACGATGACGATTTCGCCCCGTGGCTCAGTTTCTTCAAAGTGGGCGATGGCCTCATCAAGGGTTCCACGCACATGCTCCTCATGGAGCTTGGATATTTCGCGTGCCACACTCACCTGTCGGTCTCCACCGTAAGCCTCGGCAAACTGCCTCAAGGTCTTGAGCAATCGGTAGGGAGATTCATAGAAGACCATTGTCCGCGTCTCTCCTTTCAGGCTTTCCAGATGCGTCTGCCGGCCTTTCTTCTGTGGTAGGAAACCCTCGAAGCAGAAGCGGTCGCAGGGCAATCCGGACGACACGAGGGCCGGAATGAATGCCGTGGCACCCGGCAATGTTTCCACCTTAATGCCTGCACGGGCAGCCTCGCGAGCCAGATAAAAACCGGGGTCGCTAATGCCCGGCGTACCCGCATCACTGACAAGGGCGATGGTCTCGCCTGCTTTCAGACGACCGACAATGCCTGCCGATGTGCCGTGCTCATTAAACTTATGATGCGACATCAGATGATTCTTTATTTCGAAATGCTTCAACAGAATACCCGATGTACGTGTATCTTCGGCCAGCACAAGGTCGGCCTCTTTCAATACGCGTATGGCACGAAGTGTCATATCTTCCATATTGCCCACAGGGGTAGGAACTATATATAATACTCCCATAAGTTGGGGCAAATATAGGGAAATATTCTACATCCTCAAAAAATATATGGTTTTCTTTGCATATTTTAAGCTACCGATAACATTTAGCTACATCCTCTAACATTACGTTTTATCTTTTTCATCTTTTTGCGTCCGTTCCGAGACATCTGCTTTAACTTCATAACCAAAAACTAAGAAACAAAAAACTTTTCATCATTTCCCTTGCGCGTTTCG
>CAUTTP010000135.1:0-6115 GCA_963541305.1 uncultured Prevotella sp. | reverse complement strand
ATAGTTAATAAATAACAAATATTTTCCAATTATTTGGAAAGCAACATAGAAGTATTATGGCTGTTTTTTATAAACTTTATCAGAACAAGGCGACCGGAAGCAAGACTTTCGGCAAGTGGTATGCACGTGCAAAGACCATCGGCACGAAAGACCTGAAAGACATTGCGGAAATCATTCAGCGCAATGCGAGTGTGAAACGCAGCGACGTGATGGCTGTGCTGACGGAGTTGCCCGAGGTGATGAGCGACATGCTTCAGGATGGCTATCGGGTGAAGATAGAGGGCTTCGGAGCGTTCAAGATAGCCCTGCGCACGTCGCCCGCCAACTCGGAGAAGGAGTTTGCCGTCGACAAGAACATCAAAAGCTCCCGCATCCTCTTCCAGCCCGAGACGCTGAAAGAAGGCTCGCACGGCACGAGGACGAGGCAGATGGCGAAGAAAGTGGAATACAAGAGAATTGACAATTAGTAATTAGTAATTATGATTACTTGCAAGGAGAAGGAGATGGAATATAGAAATCTCTCCTAAGAGGCTGAGAGGCTATTTTCTATAATTTTGTGACTCAGCGCAAGCGTGGCCGTGAGGTCGGGCTTGCGCTTTTGGTTATATAAGTTTCTGCTGCTCCAGAAACTCTTCGGCACGTTCAAGGTCGTCGGGGGTATCAATGCCGATTGTCTCCATATTGGTGATGCCCACACGGATGCGATAACCATGCTGTAGCCATCGCAACTGCTCCAGACTCTCCGCAAGTTCAAGAGGCGATTGGGGCAACTTGGTAATCTCTCGCAACACTCCCCGGCGATAAGCATAGATGCCCAGATGCTTCAAAAAGGGAAAATGCCGCAACCACTCGTCATGCTCCACACCACGAACGAACGGGATGACTGAACGTGAGAAATAGAGGGCAAAGCCTTTGACATCTGTAACTATTTTGGGAGAATTGGCATTTTCCACTGCCTCCATCTCTGTGAAAGGCTTGCCCAATGTGGAAATCTGCGTGGCGGCATCATCAAACTGCTGGCAAACCGTCTTGATCTGTTCGGGTTGAATAAATGGTTCGTCACCTTGTATGTTAACAATCACATCGGCATCCGTACCTATCTTTTCTGCGGCCTCCTGTATTCTGTCTGTGCCACTCTTGTGGTCTTCACGCGTCATGACAGCTTTACCTCCGAATGATTCTACGGCCTTGAATATCCGAATGTCATCCGTGGCAACGTGTGCCTCTGGCAACACCTGCATTACTTGTTCATAAACGCGTTGGATGACCATTTTGCCAGAAAGCATAGCCAAAGGTTTTCCCGGAAAGCGGGTGGAGGCAAAACGTGCCGGGATAATCGCTATAAATTTCATTGCCATGATAAATGGAAACAGTTATTGATATTCGTGGCAAAGATACAAAAACACAGCGAATGGCGCTATTTAATAATGTTAAATTCAAGATGGTTTCATTAAAATTACAATGGCCGGCCTTTAGATTCCAATTATTATTACTATCTTTGACACATCAATAAACAAAGGATTTTCAACAGTTAACAGATTCTGACAGTGAAAAATAAGATAATCGCCGCAATGCTGCTCATGCTTCCTCTTTCGAGCATAGCCCAAAAGATAACATTGGGCTCATGTTCTGTTGAAGAGACAGGTGTTAAGGGTATCTATAAAGGTGAGATGGCATCAGGCAAACCGCATGGTAAAGGCAATATTATTTTTGATAACGGGAATATCTACGAAGGTGAATTTGTGAAAGGCAAGAGGCAAGGCTATGGAGTCTTCACCTTCGCTGATGGCGAGAAATATGAGGGAGAATGGGTGCTCAATCAGCAACACGGCCGAGGCTCCTATTACTTTAACAACAATAATAAATACGTTGGCTTATGGTTTCGTGATTATCAGGAAGGGCATGGCGTGATGTACTATTTCAACGGAGATAAGTATGATGGCACATGGTATCATGACATGCGTCAGGGCAAGGGAAAATATACATACGCCAACGGAGCCTATTACGACGGACAATGGAAGGCTGACAGGAAAGAAGGAAAAGGCTTCTTCGATTGGGGAGACGGAACTACATACGACGGACAATGGGCTAACAATCAGCGTGCCGGTTATGGCGTTAACCGCTATGCGGACGGCGACGTCTACAAAGGACAGTGGAAAGACGATATTCAACAAGGTCGCGGCATCTATGAATTTCAGAATGGAGACCGATACGAAGGAGACTACGATCAGGGCGAGCGCACCGGAGAAGGTATCTTCAAGTATGCCAATGGAGATCGCTACACAGGCCACTTTACGGAAGGAGAACGCAATGGCACCGGCACTTTCGTTTGGCATAACGGTGACAAATATGAAGGCGCTTGGAAGAGTGATGTGCAGAATGGACATGGCAAGCTGACCAAGAAAAACGGTGACGTGTTTGAAGGTGACTTTGTGAAAGGAAAGATCAATGGTGAAGTGGTAATTCATTATGCTGACGGCAGTCGTTTCAAGGGAACATATAAGAATGGCGTGCGTAATGGAAAGGCTATAGAAGAGACGAAAGATGGCAAACGCTTTGAAGGAACCTATGTCAATGATGTGCGCGACGGCAAGTTTGTGGAGAAAGACCGTAACGGTCAAATCACGGCTCAAGGGCATTACGAAAGTGGCAGAAGAATCAATAATAAGTAAACCGAAATATCACTGCATAGTATAGGAAAAGCAGTTTTCAAAGTCAAGGCATAAAAAATCCATTATAACTATGGTAACAAAAAAATCCCCTGCTGCACCTGCAAAGAAGTCTGCAGCCAAAAAGACAAGAAAGCCTGCCACGCCGAAACATATCGGTCTGGTGGCTCATGACGCTTATCTGGAACCTTTCGAGGATGCCATCCGAGGCCGTCATGATCATGCGTTATGGAAACTCAATCAACTTACCCAAAACGGAAAGATGCCCTTATCGGAGTTTGCCAATGGTTATGAATACTTCGGCCTCCATCAGACTTCTCGTGGAGGTTGGGTGTTTAGAGAGTGGGCACCCAATGCCACCGACATCTATCTGGTGGGCGACTTCAATGATTGGACAGAAACCGAGCAATATCGCTGTCAACGTGTTGAGGACACGGGCAATTGGGAACTCAATCTCCCGGCAAGTGCAATGAAGCATGGCGACCTGTTCAAAATGCATGTCAAATGGAATGGGGGAGAGGGGGAACGGATCCCTGCTTGGGCTCAGAGAGTGGTGCAGGACGACCAAACCAAGATATTCTCCGCTCAAGTGTGGGCTCCGGAAAATGGCAATTATCAATGGCAAAAGAAGTCTTTCCGCCCAAAGAAAGATCCTTTGCTGATTTACGAATGCCATGTAGGTATGGCACAAGATGCGGAGAAAGTCGGAACCTATACGGAATTCAAGGAGCTGATTCTGCCTCGCATCGTGAAGGATGGTTATAACTGCATTCAGATCATGGCCATTCAGGAGCATCCCTATTACGGCAGTTTCGGTTATCATGTCAGCTCATTCTTTGCACCGTCCAGCCGTTTTGGTACGCCCGAGGAATTGAAAGCCCTCATTGATGAAGCCCATCGGGAGGGCATAGCCGTCATCATGGACATTGTCCATTCGCATGCCGTGAAGAATGAAGTAGAGGGTCTGGGCAATTTAGCGGGAGACCCCAATCAGTTTTTCTATCCCGGTGAGCGGCACGAACACCCGGCATGGGACAGTCTTTGCTTCGATTATGGCAAGGATGACGTGATACACTTTCTCTTGAGCAATTGTAAATATTGGCTTGAAGAGTTTCATTTCGACGGTTTCCGCTTCGATGGTGTCACCTCCATGCTTTATTATAGTCATGGTCTGGGTGAGGCATTCGGCGGTTATGGCGATTATTTCAACGGCCATCAGGATGACAATGCCATCTGCTATCTCACATTGGCCAACACATTGATTCATGAGGTCAATCCACACGCCATCACCATTGCCGAGGAAGTGAGCGGCATGCCCGGACTGGCCGCAAAGTTTGAGGATGGCGGTTATGGATTTGATTATCGCATGGCAATGAACATCCCGGACTATTGGATCAAAACCATCAAGGAATTGCGGGATGAGGATTGGAAACCAAGCAGCATCTTCTGGGAGGTGAAAAACCGCCGTGCCGATGAGAAAACCATCTCCTATTGCGAGAGCCACGACCAAGCATTGGTGGGAGACAAGACCATTATCTTCCGTCTGATCGATGCCGATATGTATTGGCATTTCAAGAAAGGCGACGAGAACGAGATGTCCCGCCGGGGCATTGCCTTGCATAAGATGATACGGTTGGTCACGGCTTCTGCGATGAATGGCGGCTATCTGAACTTCATGGGCAATGAGTTCGGGCATCCCGAGTGGATAGACTTCCCGCGCGAGGGCAACGGATGGAGCCATAAGTATGCGCGTCGCCAATGGAATTTGGTGGACAATCAAGAACTGGATTATCACTATCTCGGCGACTTCGATCGTGAGATGCTGAGAGTTATCAAGCAGGAGAAGAGGTTCAACGAGACTCCTGTGCAAGAGATTTGGCATAACGACAGTGATCAGATACTGGCTTTCATGCGAGGCGATCTTATCTTCGTATTCAACTTTTCGCCTACAAAATCGTTTACCGATTACGGTTTCCTTGTGCCCAAAGGCTCCTATACAGTGCAGCTTAACACCGATGCAATCAAGTTTGGCGGCAACGGATTTGCCGATGATAGTGTGGAACACTTCACCAATTTTGATCCCTTGTATGAGAAAGACAACAAGGAATGGCTCAAGCTCTATGTGCCCGCACGATCGGCAGTGGTGCTCAAACTCAAAAGATAACTCATTTGCAAATGTCTAAAAATACCAAGAATGGCACTACCATCATGCGGGTGATATGTGCCATTTTTTTCTTACTCTTCACGTTTCTCTACCTATTTAATTATCAGGCAGACATACTTTCATTAGTTCAGCATGTGCTTTCGCATGGTGCAACGCATTATGAACGTACGATAGGTGCAATACTCATCACCCTCGTTTTATGGCTGATCCAGATAGGAGTATATGCTCTCACCCGGCTAAACCGCTATGCACATGCCCTCACTTACTTCCCCTCATTCCTCCTGCTGGCTGTGCTGACAGATGTTACCCCAAACATCCTGCATGAAAGCTATCTGGGGCATTGGGTGTGGGGCTTTCCATTGTTGCTGGTTATTTATGCCGGCGTAGTATGGATATGCCGCCAGCTGGAAACCCTTGAACAGCAGGGCAACATGATTGGCGTCTTCTCTCGTAATGTATGGCTCAATCTCTTGGGGATGGTTGCCATGTCGGTGATGGTTGTCTTTATCGGTTGTTCGGACGAACTGTTTCACTATCGCATGAGGATTGAGAATGATTTGAGCGATGGCAGATATGAGCATGCCACACAAGTGGGCATCAAGGAAGAAACGACCGATAGCAGTCTGACAATGCTTCGCATTTGGGCACTGTCTGAAAACAACTGTCTTGGCGACCGGCTTTTTGAATATCCGCTGGTAGGAGGCTCTGATGCCATGATGCCAAACGGCAGTTCAGTGCAGCTGATGATGGTGCCGGAAATTAAGTTGTATAAGTATTTAGGTGCTGTGTTCACCCAAAAACTAAGCCCCAAAACATATCTTGAGAAACTGCATGCAGCCGGCAAGGCAAAGCCTGCAGCCCACGATTGGTTGCTCTGTGCTTATCTTCTGGATGGTGAGCTTGATAAATTTGTAACCACTCTGGAGAAATACGACAGCATTGGCGACCATCTGCCTAAGCATTATCGCGAGGCTCTTATTCTCTATGCTCACCAGCGCTCACATCCCCGTGTGGTATATCACCATTCTGTGATGGATGCAGACTTCAAGGATTTTCAGGCCATGGCGCACAAATATAGCAACAAGCGGGAACAATATTCCAAACTCCGCGACAGCTATGGTAAAACATATTGGTTTTATTATAAATACAAATAGAATACCTCCTTAGTATTTGCCCAAATTCCAATCCAAGTCTTTTTGTAAATAAATCATTATAAAAATTCTGTTCACTTTTTCGTTCATTCTAGAGCGAAAAATCGGGGTGGTTGGGCAAGATTCGGGTC
>CAUTTP010000134.1:0-6243 GCA_963541305.1 uncultured Prevotella sp. | reverse complement strand
GCTCTTTTTAGATATTCATAGCTCTGTATCTACGCATTTAACGGAAGAACCATTTTTCCTGCTCCGGAAAACGTTAAATTACCTTTAATTATAAGCCGAGAAATAAACAAAATCGCTATATTTACAACATGGAAAGAAAAGCTATTGTGATGGGTGCCAGCTCGGGCATCGGGCGTGAAGCAGCTGAACGGCTGCTCAAAGACGGGTGGCAGGTGGCGGTGGCAGCACGCAGAATCGACATGCTGAACGAACTGGCCGCCTCGTATGACGGGCGCCTCCTCGTGGCGCAGATTGATGTTTGTGCCACTGACGCTGCCGGCAAACTGCGTCAACTGATAGAGCAGTTGGGCGGTGTGAATCTCTATATTCACTCGGCAGGCATCGGATATAGAAACCCGACGCTGGACGAGGAGATGGAACTCGCGACTCTCCGCACCAACGGCGTCGGTTTCACGCGCATGGTGGGCGAGGCTTTCCGCTGGATGGAGACACATGGCGGTGGGCACATTGCCATCGTATCGAGCATAGCAGGCACTAAAGGTTTAGGCCCTGCAGCATCCTACAGCGCCACCAAAGCCTTTCAAAACACCTACATCCAAGCACTCGAGCAATTGGCCGACAACCGACACCTCAACATCACGTTTACCGACATCCGTCCGGGATTCGTCGACACCGATCTCATCAAAGGCTCCCACTTCCCCATGACCATGCGTCTGGATCTTGTGGTCGATGAAATGATGTGGGCTATCGGCATGCGTCGCCACATACGGATCATTGATTGGCGATGGCGTCTGGTGGTGTTTTTCTGGCGATTGGTACCCCGTTTCATGTGGCGTCGGCTGCCGCTCATAAGGCGTTAGCGTACGGTCATACAGATACCTCAATATTATCAATGGCACATTGCTGCAACCCGTAAATTTGTACAATATGAGGCAAAAAACGGCTCGAAAAGCCTCGAAAAAGCCCAAAAAAGTGTACGATTGTACGATTTTCCACCATTTTGAACAAATGTCATGGTTATGGAATGTGCGATTCATCTATCTTTGCAACAGTTTTCAAAGGATACCCATAGAGATGGAATATTAAAGATGAAAACCAAGCTAGTAAATAGGTTTTGGATATTATTTAGGTAGTATTAGTAAAAAAGAGACTTTAAATTAGTCGAGCAGTGATGCCCGGCTTTTTTTTTGCCCATACCTCATCTGCGTCGGAGCATGAGGTTCCGGAAAGGTATGAGGATTTACATCTGTGTTGCATAATTCCTTCAAGGAGGAATCATTGCAGTTCCACTTCCTTTTCTTCGTGTATCAATCGGCCTTCTGTCGTCACGCCTTCTATTACAATGATGTATCTTCCGAAGGCACGAGATACATCAATCTTGAATTTGTCGCAGGCCAGTGCAGGATTCCAATATGCAGTTTTGCGCGTGCCGCTGTATTGTGAGAAGTCGGCCTTGCGCTGATAGCCCAAAGGCGAAATCTTTTTCCGGTTCAGTTGTTCGGTGTCCGTCACGCCATAATTACCGAGTTTCGTAGTCACGGAAATGACGCCGCTGCCACCCGCCGCTCCCCAGATGACGGTCGAGCCGGTCTTAAACACATCCACACGCGCCACGTCTGCCATCTGAATATTATCGAGATCGTAATCGCTGCTCACGAAAACGCCATCGATGGCAATCGCTGCGGGGCGATCGTCATCGATGGATGTGGCTGCCCGCACATAGCACATATTTTCCTTGATGAACACGCCCGGCACCCGTCTCAACACCTCATGCAGGCAAGTGGCGTCCATCTCCATGATCTGCTTCATGCCAAACGAGAAGTCGGCCAGCTGCGCCACGGCATCGCCACGGCTCGCCGAACTGCGCCGTTTGGCCGTCACCTCCACATCATCGAGCAATATGGCATCAGGATTTCTACCCGTCAGCGTATCGGACGGCAGCCACTCCGCGGTCTCATCCGTCGCGGAACGAACCGGCAAATCATAATGAGGAAAGGCACACTCGTCCATCGTCAGTTCCACTTTGTCACTGCCTTTATCGGTCAGGGCACACAGCACATACTGCGTGTGCTCTGGAAAATCCATATCTGCAAATGAGAATCGCCCGAGCGAATCGGTACGGACACTGGAGAAAACACCTGCCTGCGGAGAGATAAACTGCACTGTAGCACCTGCCACCGCTCTCTTGCGCACCAACGTGTGCACCCTGCCCGAAATCTCATTGGAGGTCTCACGCGGTGTTTCGGGATAGACAATTTGCCCGGAGAGCATCCGCCGCATGTCATAGCGAGCCCATTGCTTGCCGCAAAGCAGTGTGTCTATGGCGGCCGCCGACTGCCCGTACATACGTTCTGCATCAGCCAAGCCGCCCGCCACATCGGTGGCAAGAAAGAGGTGCGCCAATATGGATGACGGCTGATGACGCATGCCCGTACCCACGGCGCGCACCGACACGGAGAGGTCGGCGCGCTCGCCGGCATGCAGAGAAGGCAGCGAAAGTCGCACCACGAGCGAGTCACCGGCAGCCCGCGTGGTCTCATCGGTCGTGATGTCGAGCCGGCATCGTTCACGCCCATTGTCCGAGAAAAAGAGCCGCTCGGCCAGAATATTCAGCCGTTCATCTAATAATAATAAGGAGATGACGCCCTGCGGCAAGGAGTCTTGCTGCAAAATCACGGGCTGGCGGGCAGATATACGTCCGATGAAGAAAGGGTATGCACGGCAGTGCGCCACGAGATAGCACTTGTTGTCGGCCTCTGTGGTCGTTATTTTCACCCGATTTTCGGTTCGTACGAAACACAACCGGTCGTCGCCCTGCACGTCGGTGACGGGTTCATCAGCCGCTGTTTCTGCAGCCGACCGCTGCCGCCCGCCCACATAAATGGGCTTCACGCTCTCGTATGCAGGCACATTGGTCATCAGCCGGGTATAGGAACGCAACGTGTATCTGCCTGCCTCACCATCGGAGGGGAGGTCTATATATCCGGCATAGACACCGTCACGACTGATCAGCTTCACCCTGCTGACCAACCGGCCATCGGGTGATATCAGTTCCACATACACATAGCGGCTCTCGTCCGTGGGCTCATGGCTGAGCGCATTGACCACATACACCTTCATCCATATCCTGTCGCCACACGAATAATCGGTGCCGTCGGTATGGACATAAGTCTTCTCTTGAGGAAAGACTTGCAGCTGCCGAATCATGCGGGTGATGACTGCGCGCTCGGGTTGTGCCCATACCGCTACGGCCATGACAAGCAGAAGAAGAAAAGTGGCAAGTCGTTTCATCGGTTTATCTTTTTGTCTCCCTCTTTTTACTCCAGAGCAAAACAGACTCTTTAACATCCCCCTCTTGTGTGGAGTTTGGGGAGGGCGCCTCTATAGTTTACGCTTCACCACAGCAGGATTGCCTGCCGCCATACAGTCGTCGGGGATATCGCGAATGACCACCGAGCCGGCGGCGATGATGCAGCGCCGGCCGATCTTCACGCCGGGACATACGATGACACCCGCACCGAGCCATGTATCGTCGCCTATCTCGATGGGGTAGGATGTCTCGCAGGTGCCACGCCGCGCCTTAAAATCCACAGGATGCTGGGGCGTTACAAGCTGACAGCAAGGCCCGATCTTCACATCTTCGCCAATCGTCACGGTGGCGCCGTCAAGAATCACGCAGTTGTAATTGATGAAAGAACGGGCACCTATCTTGATGCCCGTACCGTGGTCGCACTGGAAAGGCGGGCATATCTCGGCATCATCGGGTATGCCGGGCACCACCTCGCGCAACGCCTCACGATAGCCGGGCGACGTGATGGTGAGCCGATTCAGCTTCAGGCAAGCCTCCTTAGCATGCACCAGACCGGCCATAATCTCCGGATCGGAGAAGTCGTACAACTCCTGCGACCTCATCTTCTCATATTCGGTTTTCATCTTTGGCAAAGATACGAAAACACGAAGAAAAAGGCGAGCGGGATTCGTTAAATAAATGGAAGGAGACGGCGAAAAGGGGAAGAAAATGCGTAAATTTGCGACTATAAGCAACAAAACAACACTTCAGATGAGCAAACGGATAATCCTCATGGCGACTGCCCTTGTCTCTGCTCTCGCCATGATGGCGCAGATGCGGGGCTATGACACCAACTTCAGATATTCTCCACACAACTTTGTCGACACGATTCCCATCGAATTCGAGCGCGATCAGATCTATGTCACGGTGACGATGAACGGACAAAAGCGCCGGTTCAACCTCGACACGGGTTCGAGTCAGGGCGCCACCTATCGCGGCGCACGCATAGGCAGCTGGACGGAGTTGGGCAATGTGGTGAGCCGCGACGGGGCGGGCAACCTCGACACCGTACGCGTGGTGCAACTGCCGCCGTTCCGGTTGGGCACGCTCACTGTGTCCGATTATGTGGTGTCGATGTTCGATCGCAAGCCCATACGCAAGGATTATGATGTCATTCTAGGCTTTGACCTCTTTAATAAAGGACTGTGCTGCAAGATCGACACGCGGCAGAAAATCATGATTATCACCGACCGTCGCGACTTCTTCGACGGCGAACCGGGCTATGGCATACGCTACAAGCTGAAGTGGTTTGTGCCCTATTTGCTGCTCAGTCCGTTCAAGCGGCATGTCGATGAGGTGCTGTTCGACACCGGGGCACGCCAGCTCTACAGCATGAACAAGAAGAGTTTCGACACGCATGCCTATAAGAGCAAGAATGTGAACAGTCAGGTAGAAGGCACTGCCGAGGGGTCTTTTGCCATAGGGCACAGCGGTAAGGAGGCACCCGACAAGATTGTTTTCCTGAAGCTCAACCGATTAAAGTGGGATGAGTTCGCGTTTACCCATGTGCGGGCGATGACCACACAGGGAGCCAGCAGAGTGGGCGCGCAAATCCTGCAATATGGTACCATCACCATCAATGGCTTCCGCCGTAAGATCACTTTTCAGCCTTTCGACACGACGGCAGACAGTGTGGAGGTAAACAACAAGGCATACTCCATCGCCTTCGTGCCTCACAACGGGCAGGCTTCAATCGGTCTGGTGCTGAAAAACAGCAGCGAATACAAGGCGGGGCTGCGTCAGGGCGACATCATTCTTGTCATCGATGGCAAGGCCGTGCCCACTTTCGAAGATTTCCTGCGCTATCCTTTCATCGAGGGCAGAACGCACCGCATGTTAGTGAAAACGAAAGAGGGACAGAACAAGGAGGTGAGATACACGCGGGCACAAGGCGACAGATAGCGTGGTGAGCACGAGGAATCTCGGACTGCGCAGACCCGCGCGAACGGTACTACCTGTCGAGGTCTGACAAATTATCATCCTCCATCGAATGATAATTCTTGATTTTCACCCCCGATTCCGAGTCGAAAATATCCGAGAAAATACTTGTGAAGCCTCCGCCCCCACCGGAACCTTCCTCTACATCCACATCATCGGAAGTGCCCCAAAGGTTCACAAACAATCCGAAAGCACCATCGGAAGCTCTCTCCACTGCAACTTTCCTACCCCGACGTCTTTCACCTTTCAAGGCGGAGGAAAATTGAGTAATAATCAACAGCAGGAAAAGCAAGACCGCTATTGAAGACCATGATGACTTTAAACGCTTGAACAATCGGTTATTCATAACTAACTCTCCTTTCAGTTTCTTTTATATATATCTCTCCTAAACATGATGCCTGACATCCTATTCTAACCGCTGAAAGCGACTATACCCCGACGCAGGAATTACATGGTACACGGGATATACCAATCTGGATGCAAAGTTACGACTTTTTTCATAATCTGCACATTCCACATAGGAAAATTATTCACGCAACAAGCAAAAAAAGTTATCGCTGTCGAACATACTTGCTTTCGAAGGGGCTTGGGGATGCTGAATTATCTTGACAAAGACCCTCTAGAGAATCGCGTGTAGCAAAATTGAAAATCTTTTGTCCGAAATACGCGAAAATTAGAGGGGTTTACGTAAATCTCGGAGCATCAGTGAGTTACGGGCGAAAAGTAAGAATATGTCATAGATATGCATCTTCCCACCTCGCGATAGCACCCTTTTCGCATCGCGAAAGCACCCTTATCGCGATGCGAGAACATTGAGATCGCACTGCGATTAGGCCGTTATCGCGATGCGAAAGCATAGCTATCGCAACCCTATCCCGAAAATTTCGACCTCCCGCGACCTGAATCTTGCCCGACCACCCCGATTTTTCGCTCTAGAATGAACGAAAATCTGAACG
>CAUTTP010000133.1:0-6538 GCA_963541305.1 uncultured Prevotella sp. | reverse complement strand
CGGTGTACGTGCATACGGCGTTCGGTGTACGTGCATACGGCGTTCGGTGTACGTGGGCATCGTAATGAGATCGGTGTGCCGTTTGACGCACGCGCCGCTTAGGCAAGCCCTTTACGACAAAGGCGCTTATGGGTATGATACATAAAGGATTTCAGAGTAGGCAATCTGCTTTTAGCGCAAGTGATATTTTATTTTACGGTTATTTCAATGGTCTTCAAGACCTTGTTATAATTATACTCGTCGGCAGAAACCTTACCGGCGTAACCATCCTTGTAACCGCCGTTGCCGTAGTTTTTACCACTGACAGTCGACCCGATGACAACGATTTTGTATGTTCCCGGCTTGCTGTAAGTATGCTTATAGTTTACGACGCCCGGTCCTGCATCCGTACTTATGGCCTCTCCTGTGTCGAAAGCCTTATAGTCGTAACTGCCGTAGGTAACTTTCTGCACATAATAGTCGCCCACATAGCCCACATTTCCATTTGCTGTGAATAGGAATTGGGCATAGGCCAGTTTCGCCATCGTTTTTCCGGTTCCGCTTTCCCACGCTTTGATGATGCGTGAAAGGTCAACGGTGTAGTCCGTGTAGGTGGTATATGGATTCCAGTAGATATCCCAAACAGTATTGTCGCTAAAGACAACGTCTTCCGCCCCTTCTGGAATACCACCGAGGCGGATAACCACAGGAAAGGTGGAATAGTCCGTATTCTTCATCCCGGTCGTAATATCTTCCAAATAATTCTTGTCAAAACGCATGCGAAGCGTCATGGTTTTATCAGAACCCAGCTTCGTATTGGTATTGACACGTATAGCCTGATACCACCAGTTGGGGTGAGTAGAGGTAATCCTCAGCGCGTTCTGCCCGATGGAACTGTCGGTTACAACGTCGGCTTCTACCCCTATTAGGTTATCGCCGGAATTGGCGTTTCTCACCTCAAGCAGGTTGTCCTTGATGGAAGTGCTTCCGGCCTGCGTGTCGGCAAGGTCGCAAGCGTAAGGCAGAATCTCCGGGTCTATCGGGCGATAGTTGTGGTTTTGCAGAGCTGTGTCCGACTTTCCTGCCAGAATGTAGTCGGCACTCAATTCGTAGTTATGTCCCTCTTCACCGTTGTAAACGGTCAGCAGCATATCATTATGGTTGATGGAAAGTGTCACGGTCTCTCCTGCTGCCAACTCAACCTTGTCTGCAGTAACAGTAAGGTTAACCTCCGGGGCTTCGCTCTCACAGCTGCAGAAGAGTGAGCCCAGAAGAACTGCCATATAAATAGGATATGATTTCATAATTGATAATGTATTAAGATAATTAGTAACCCGGGTTCTGCGTAAGTTTTTTGTTTGTATCCATCTCGCTCAACGGGATTGGAAGGAGCATATTGCGTTCAGAGATGTTTTCCGGAGCTCCCGGTGTGAGGATATTCCTTTCCGTTGTGCTGATGAAGGGATTATACTGGCGCCACATCTGCATCTGACTGACAAGTTTTCCGCGTCTGACGAGGTCGCACCAACGGTCAGTTGTTTCTGCGACAAGTTCTCGTGCACGTTCGTTGAGAATCTCGTTTCTGAATGCCTCGTAGTCACTTTGATAATGGTTGTAGGTCATAGGATTGCGAACACCGTCATAGATGAATCCGTAGGACCCCGGCTGCCAGTCCGGTACGCAAGAGTCAGAGAGCGAAGCATAGTTTGTTTTCAGTACGCGTGGCAGGGGATCTTCGTGGATAATGCCTGCATTGGCAATGCGGGCACGTTTCCTCACAAGGTTGACAGCATCGTAAGCCGACTGGATTCCCGCGCCGCTTAGGTCTGTACTTATGTTTGCCGTGTAATTTCCCGGGCTGTGATTCACCTCATTGTAAGCCTCGGCATAGATGAGAAGCACATCTGCATAGCGCAGCAGAGGCTCGTCCATGCCAAAGTTAGTATAGTTATATGAGCTGGGATTGGCCAGCGGGAAACGACGGAATTTACCTATACACCATTGCACCCAGTTGTTGTTTTCCGTGGCTTCACTGAGTTTCTGGTCAGCTCGTGTGTCCCAATATATCCGGTAATCCCATCCCCAGAGAGTTCCGTCCTCTTGTAATTGCACGCGTGGACAGTTCCACAACCGTCGTACGGAGTCACTTGGCTCATACATCATACGGTGGAAATCGGAACTGGAGATATTGTCCCACGAACCTCCCAGTTCCTGACTGCCACGGATTCCGAACATCATGCCCGTCCATGTACCCGTGTTGTCACCTGTCATACCTTCTACACAGAAGAGCACTTCCTGTTGTGCTTTCTCCCGGGTCTTCGCGTTAAACACATCAGGATAATAGTCGCAGAGCGAATAACGCTGTCCGTCAATGACGGCTTTGGCGTAGTCCATTGCTTTCTTGAAGTTGCTTTCAGCACTGCCCAGAACCTCTTTATTGTCACGCTGAGCCACACTTCCCAACCAAAGATATACCTTTGCAAGGAATCCGCGGCAGGCATCTTTGGTCATTCTGCCATATTGATAGCCGTTAGAGGTATCTCCTTTGTCCATGGTATGCTCCATGCAGTATTCAAAGTCACTGATAATCTGCCGGAATACCTCTGCCTGCGAGCTACGAGGAATTTGCAGGTCATTCAGTGTCTTAGGCTCTTCAAGTACCAGCGGAACGTCCCCGAACCATCGCACGAGGTCGAAATACAAGAATGCCCTGATTCCTCGTGCTTGTGCCAGATAGCGTTCCCAGTTGTTTATGTTGTCTTTGCCCGCTTCTATCTTTTCTATGGCGGAGTTGCAGTCCTTTATGACGGCATAATGTCCCTGCCACATCGTGGCTATATAGCTGTTTTCAGCCGTATAGGTAAAGTCTCCCAAGCCGTTAGCCTCGTCCCATGTGGCACGTTTCAGCAGGTCATTGGGAATCTCTCTTACCTCGTAGCCTGTCACGTTGGATCCTGCCAGATTGCGGTAAGCGCCGTTTACGGCCTGCCGGGCTTGAGTTTCGTTCTTGTAGAAATCCTTTGTTGTTAGTACGCTCTTGGGCTCTTCTTCCAGAAAGTCAGAGCAACTGCCCAAGCCCAGCAAGGCTATGGAGACGAGAAATATATGATTTTTTTTCATGTTGAAAGCTGTTAGAAAGGTGTTACAAACCGAGTTCGATAGAGAATGACACTGATCGTGGGCGTGGATAAGGACTCATATCCATTCCGGGAGCGATGCGCGAGACGGTGGTATTGCCCGTGTTTGCTTCCGGGTCGAAGCCCGAGTAGCGGGTGAGGGTAAACAGATTAGAGCCTGTCAGTACCACTCTTGCCTTGGATATATTCATACTCCGTAGAATGGACTCCGGTATATTATATCCCAGTGAGAGTGTCTGGAGTTTGAGAAATGAGCCGTCTTCCACCAAGTCGCTTCTCATCACGGCTTCACTCCATGTTCCTGCACCGCTGAGAGGGAAATTCTTTGACGGGTCACTGGCACTCCAAATCTCATTGTTGATGCTTGTCATGATGTTATTGATATTGGTCGCGCCTTGCAGATAATAGGCATTGCCGTTGATAACATCATTGCCGTAAGACCAGCGGAAGAAACAGTAGAGGTCGAAATTCTTCCATTTCAGCGTGTTTCCTATACCTCCGGTGTGTGTCGGATTGACATCGGCGATGGGAACGCGGTCATACGCGTTGATGATGCCGTCATGATTGACGTCAACCACCTTCAGCTCGCCCTGCTTCAGGTTGGAGCCGGGATAGCCGTTAAGCACCTCGGTGTCATTGTTATACACGCCATTGCTGATATATCCATAATAAGTGCCGACAGGTTTGCCCACACGGAGAATGACATCACTTGTGATTTTAGAGTTCAGCCCGCGGTCATAGAACTGTTGATACTGTCCCGCATCAAGGCTGAGGATTTTATTCTTGTAGAAGGAGATGTTGAAGTCGGTTGACCATTGCAGTGCTCCGCGGAGCCAATGGGCTGTCAGCTGAAACTCCATGCCTTTGTTTTCAAGCGAGCCTGCATTCTTCCATGCACTCTTGTACCCGGAGGTTGCGGGGATGTTCACCTGCAACAGCATGTCGTCGATACGCTTGTAGTAGAAGTCGGCCGTGAGTTGGATTCGGTTTTGCCATACGGCAATGTCGAAACCTACATTAAACTGTTTTTGGCTTTCCCATTTCAGGTCTTCATTGGTGATATTGGTGGGGTAGCGCCCGATTTCAACTGTGCTTCCGTTAAACACTACCTTGTTGTCGGCCAGCTGTGACAATGATTGATAGGAGGGAATCTGGTTGTTGCCCGTCATGCCGAAGCTGGCGCGGAAACGCAGGTTGCTGATGAATTCGATGTTGCGGAAGAACTCCTCTCGGGATGTTCGCCATGCGAAAGAGAGTGCGGGGAAGTATCCGAAGCGGTTGTTCTTGCCGAACTTTGACGAGCCGTCAACGCGGAGAGAGGCATTCATGATATACTTATCGGCGTAGTTATATGTGGCACGGCTTATCCATGACACCATCTTGTTGCTGTCGTAGAGATAAGACGGGGCGTAAGTCACGAGCCCTTTGTTGATGCCGTAGATGCCCTGTATCATGTCTTCAAAGTTGGTTGCCTTGGTGTAGAGATATTTGCTCCACCACTTGCTGGCTTCAAAGCCGCCCATAACGGTGAAGGAATGTTTGCCGATGGACTTGGCATACTGCAACCGTGCCTCCCAAACCCAACTGTTCTCCTCACGGTTACTAAGCTCCATACGTCCTTGTTCTGACTGTCCGAACCATGTCTCGGAGCCCCATTCACGGGTAGAATTGACCGTGTAACGATGATAAGAGGCACTGGTGTTGAACGTCAGCGTGGGCAGAATGCTGTAAGAGAACCATAGGTTGCCGTTCAGTTCGTCATACTTATTATTGATGTTTACCTGCTCCACGGCTACAAGCGGACTCATGATATTGATGTTGCTGTAGTTCATCATATCGGCAAAGCCGGGATAGAAGAGGAAAGGAGAGCGTTGCAAAGCATTGAGAACGATGCCCGACTGCGACCAGTCGCTGATCGGATTTTTATCTTTCGATGTGGAGAAAGAGGAGTTCAGGCCAATGCTCCCCTTGGTTCCTATTTGCTGTGTAAGGTTGAAGCGCGACGTAAAGCGGTCGAAACGGGAACGCCGAATGACACCGGAATGGTTTACATAACCTGTGGAGAGCATATAGGTCATTCCCTTTGTGCCGCCTTGCATGCTGGCGTTGAGTTCCGTCTTGTGCGCGGTTTGCGTGATTTCATCGAGCCATTTGTGTACGGACGGGTCATTCCATCCCTTGTTGGCGATGACCTCATCCCAGAACCGGATGAGGTTGGGGGTGTCGTAGGTTCCGTATTTTCTCATCTTGTAAGCATACTCCTCGGGGCTCAGCGTCTTGAGCGGGGTGCTTGGCATGAAGTCAAGGCCGGTTGTTACTCCAAAGGCAAACTTCGGCTTAGTGGAGGCCTCGCCCTGCTTGGTGGTGATAAGGACAACACCGTTGGAGCCCTTTGCACCGTAAATGGCTGCCGCCGCCGCATCTTTCAGCACCTCGATGGAGGCAATGTCATTCGGATTCAAACCCATCATCGGATTGTTTGACAAGCCGGATGTCGTCTCATCTATCGGCTGTACGGGCATGGGTACGCCATCGATGACGAACAGCGGCTGCGTTCCGCCCGTGATGGAGTTGACGCCTCGCACGCGGAATAGCATGTTGCCGGACAGCGAACCGTCCGACGACATCACCTGAACACCGCTCACCTTACCCTGAAGGGCTTGCAGAACTTGCGACGAACCGCTCTTGGCAAGGTCTTCGACATTGACTGACGAGACTGCTGTGGCAATGTCGCTCTTCTTCTGAATGCCGTATCCGACAACAACGGCTTCGTCCATTTCGTTGACAGAGGGCTCCAGTGTGATAATCAACCCCTGCTCCTTGTCAATCGAAACGGTCTTGGGATAGTAGCCGATGTAAGACACGGTCAGCTTTTCAGACTTTTTGGCGGCAATAGAAAACAACCCGTCGATGTCAGTAATCGTGGCGTTCCGGTTGCCGTCCACTTTTACCGTAGCACCGATAAGCGGTTCTCCCTGCGCGTCTGTTACTTTACCCGAAATCATGTGGGGCTGCGCCATCGCGATTATGCTGGTGCATAAGAATAGCGTCATTAGTAATAGATTCTTCGTTCTCATAGGTCGAATAAAAATGTAGTTTTATATTTTGGGTTATACTTGCAAAGGTATAGCATTATACGTTATATGGGTTTACTTATTGTACATATATTTTGACCAAACGGTCTTTTTCCGGCAGCAGGATGCGCTTTCCTGTTCACTGGTCACCTCGTTACACATGTGTGGGCGCTATGGCATGTCACGGAGTGCCATAGAGACACGCTTGCAGAATAGGAACTGCGAACTTGATTGTTCCGTTATTTTCCGAATGTTTTATGCCGAAAAATGTACAAAATGGCAGTTTGTTTGTAAATATATCATTACATTTTCAGACGCTTCCGGGTATGATGAAAGAGCAAAAAATGG
>CAUTTP010000132.1:0-6602 GCA_963541305.1 uncultured Prevotella sp. | reverse complement strand
GCAACTCCATAGGGGATAAATAACCATAGTAAGTACTTTTGCAGAGGTCTCGGACGGTGCGTTTGGGCAATCTCCCGAAGGTGTTTGCTTACTTCTTGGATGCCTGAGATGAGTTGTTTCATTTCGGGCGTTTCTTTGTTGATGGTCTCATATTATAAGAATCTTGAACAAAGAAGTGGTATTGTATCCTATTGGTATAGGACAGGAGGAAAATACAATACGGCATATTTACAAATAGAAAAAGATACTTTGACATATATTAAAGAGCGTGTCGGCGGATGGATAAATCTGCAGCATAATGGAAAGAAAGGAGAGAATGTCGTATTCTATACTATCCGGAATCAAAAGCACATTACTGCAAGGAGTGAGTACTCTCAATATTTTGGACTGAGTAATGCGGATAACCCACGATTTACATTTTGGATATTTATGGACATTCTAAGTTATGTCTTACAATCAAATATTTTTTTCTTTCTCTTCGGTTGGATTGGGATTTTTGGTTTTAACACTATAATAGTAAAAAAACGTTTGATAAATAATATTTCTTGGGTAATACCTTTTTTGACGATATTTCTCATTGTTGTTACTTCTTTCTCATAATAAATAGTTGATTTATCTACGGGCGGGAACAGATGATGAACATTGAGATCATAGACAAAAGCAAACTTATCGTATAGTCCTTATACCGAACTCACATTATTATAACTCATCAATATGTCAAATATCAAGTATTTTATGTCAAAAAAAGCACTCGTCTAACACAGGAAATTACTATTTTTGCAGCGATGACCTATTAACTAATACGAATTACTCTTATGGGTTATAGCCAAACATTACAATACCTTATTGACAACGAGCAGGATGCTCGTTGGGGACTAACAGTCAATGGTGTCGGTTTTCAGCACATAGACTCCAATGAAGCCTATCCCCCAAAGAATCATCCACAGGAATATTCTTTCCTGACTGACAGAGGCCGACGTCTAAACGAATATCAGTTTATCTATATTACAGCAGGGAGAGGTCTTTTTCGTTCAGAGCACTGTGCCCAGACAGAAATCAAGGAGGGGGATATGTTCCTGTTGTTTCCCGGGGAGTGGCACAGCTATCATCCTGACATGAAAACGGGATGGAATGAATACTGGATAGGCTTTAGGGGACAGAACATAGACAGCCGTATTGCGAACGGATTCTTCTCTCCACGAGAGCCAATATTCCATGTCGGACTGCATGATGAGCTTGTGCAGGTATTTAGGAATGCCATAACGATTGCTAAGGAACAGAATGTTGGTTATCAACAGATGTTAGCGGGAGCTGCAAACATGGTGCAGGGCTATGCTTACGCCTTCAACCGACATAACGAGTTTGCAGATTGTGAGGTGGTTGAGCAGATGAGAAAGGCGAAGGTTATTATGACGGAACGACTGTCAAATGACATTACACCGACAGAAGTAGCGAAAGAACTCAATATGGGATACTCGAGATTTCGTCAGGTGTTTAGGAAATTTACAGGCTATGCTCCACTCCAATACATTCAGGAAGTGCGGTTGACGAAAAGCAAACAACTTTTGGCGAATACCAATCTTTCGCTAACGGACATTGCCTATCAGGTAGGTTATGAGTCGGTAGACTATTTTGCAACTACTTTCCGAAAAAAAAATGGAATTACGCCGACGGCCTATCGAAAGTCTGTAAGGAGGTAATTACTAAACATACAATGATGAAACAACTAAAATCTCAACAAGGAAACAAAATTTTCTTCGCTGTAGACTTGGGTGCTACAAGTGGCAGAACCATTATCGGTACGATTTCAGGCAATAGTGCAGATGGCTGTACGGCTGCTAAGCCGACTATCATGTTGGAAGAGCTGACTCGTTTCGACAATGCACTGATCCCGATGCATGGACACTTCTATTGGGACTTGTTTGCTCTCTACAAGGAAATAATTGAGTCCCTCCGACTTGCAGCCCAAAGAAACTACCATATAGAGAGCATAGGCATTGACACTTGGGGATGTGACTTTGTGTGCATCGGTACAGACGGACATTTGTTGCGCAATCCGCTTTCCTATCGTGATCCGCATACCGCAGGTAAAATGGAAGAGTATTTTGAACAGGTGATGCCAAAAGAATTGGTGTACGAAAAAACGGGTACACAGTTTATGAACTTCAATTCACTATTCCAACTCTATGCGATGCACAAGGCTGGGGACTCGGCCTTGAAGCATGCTGAAAAAATTCTGTTCATTCCCGATGCGTTAAGCTATCTCTTGACCGGACAAATGGTCTGTGAATATAGCATCGCCTCTACTTCCCAAATGCTGAATGTACATACGAGAGACATCGACAAAGAACTGATTGAGGGGTGGGGGGTGCATCGAGAACATTTTGGAAAATTGGTTCAATTCGGTACAGTCATTGGAGAACTGACAAGAGATGTTCAGAAACAGACTGGTTTGGGAGCACTTCCTGTTGTTGCCGTGGCAGGACACGACACGGCAAGTGCCGTGGCTGCTGTTCCGGCCTCCAACTCCCACTTTGCTTACCTTAGCTCCGGAACATGGAGCCTGATGGGGATAGAAACACAACAGCCCATTGTTAACCAACAAACTTTTGAGCGCAACTTTACCAACGAAGGAGGGGTAGACGGGACAATTCGTTTTTTGAAAAACATTTGTGGTATGTGGCTATACGAGTGTTGCCGTCGTGAATGGGAGAAAGATTCGAATATCGGCATCAGTCATGCCACACTGATAAAAGAAGCAATGGAAGCAGAAGGGCTTAGAAGTATCATCAATCCCGATGACCCAATGTTTGCCAGCCCTGACTCAATGACAGCAGCCATCCAAGCTTACTGCTGCAAACATGGAGAGCCTGTTCCTGAAACCCGAGGGCAGTTCTGTCGCTGTATATATGACTCTCTTGCATTACGCTATCGGCAGGTGTTTGGCTGGTTAAAGGAATTCGCTCCGTTTCCGATAGACGTCCTTCACGTAATAGGTGGAGGTTCACAAAACAGCTATCTAAATCAGTTTACAGCCAATTCATGCAACGTCACCGTTCTTGCCGGCCCTCAAGAGTGTACAGCCATAGGTAACATCATGCTGCAGGCAAAGGCAGCCGGATATATTAAAGATGTGTGGGAAATGCGACAAATCATCGCAAATAGCATATCGCCGGCAAGATTTATTCCACAGGATGCAGACCTGTGGGAGGCTGCTTATGAGAAATACTTGCATATAACAGGTGGAAGTAAAGATTAAATAAATTATATCCCCAAAACAAATAAGAACCTAAAGTTATGAAAACGGAAAGCATTGAAAAAGCTTACGCATACGCAAAAGAGCGTTATGCAGCAGTGGGTGTAGACACAGACAGAGCTATCGAACTTTTAAAGGGAACCCCCATTTCCCTACATTGCTGGCAGGCCGACGATGTGGTTGGCTTCGAACGCAATGAGGCTCTCTCTGGGGGAATCCAGACAACCGGTAACTATCCGGGGCGTGCCCGAAACATGGAGGAGGTGCGTCAGGATATCCTTTTTGCCAAGAGCCTGTTGGGAGGCGAACACCGCCTGAATCTTCATGAAACGTATGGTGACTTCGGTGGCAAATTGATAGATCGTGATCAAGTAGAAGTCAAGCATTTCCAAAGTTGGATAGATTGGGCGAAGGAGAATAACATGAAGCTCGATTTCAACTCTACCAGCTTCTCGCATCCGAAAAGCGGCAGTCTGTCATTGGCTAATCCTGACAAGGGTATCCGAGATTTCTGGATTGAGCATACCAAGCGTTGCCGCAAAATAGCCGATGCAATGGGTAAGGCACAGGGCGACCCTTGTATCATGAATATTTGGGTACATGATGGCAGCAAAGACTTGACTGTCGAGCGGATGCGTTATCGCCAGATTATGGTCGAGAGCTTGGATGAGATATTGGCTGAAAAACTTGAGGGTGTAAAGAACTGTTTGGAAGCAAAGCTTTTTGGTATCGGTTTGGAGAGTTACACTGTCGGGTCGCATGACTTCGTTGCCGGCTACTGTGCTACACGCAACCTGATGTACACCCTCGACACCGGGCATTATGAGCAGACCGAGAATGTCAGCGATATGGTAGCATCACTTCTCCTATTTGTTCCGGAACTGATGCTCCACGTGAGCCGCCCTGTTCGTTGGGACTCCGATCATGTAACCATCATGAACGACCAGACGCTTGACCTGTTCAAGGAATTGGTGCGCGCTAACGCGCTTGATCGTGCACATGTTGGGTTAGATTATTTCGATGCATCTATCAATCGCATCGGGGCGTATGTTATCGGCACGCGTGCCACACAGAAGTGCTTGTTGCAGGCATTCTTGGAACCCATTGAGCAACTCCGTTCCTATGAGGATGACGACAAGGGGTTCGAACGCTTGGCCTTGCTTGAAGAGGCTAAAAGTTTGCCTTTCGGTGCTGTCTACGACTACTTCAATCTGACAAGCAATGTGCCTGTCGGCGAGGAATTTATTCCGGCAATAGAGCAATATGAAAAGGATGTGTTGATTAAGCGCGGATAAAATGAACATTGTCATTGGACTTTTCATCATTGCCTTTGGTGCCTTCTGCCAATCAAGCTGCTATGTTCCCATCAATCGCATCAAAGGATGGAGCTGGGAGACATATTGGATAGTGCAAGGAGTGTTCGCATGGCTGGTGCTCCCACTGTTGGGAGCTTTACTTGCCGTCCCCTCGGAGCATTCACTGTTTGAACTCTTCACGGCAAGTAATTCGTTCAATATCAGCATGACGATTCTCTTCGGAGTGCTCTGGGGGGTAGGAGGGCTCACGTTCGGGCTCTCCATGCGTTACCTCGGTGTTGCACTCGGGCAGAGCATCTCTTTGGGTACCTGTGCCGGACTGGGTACGGTGCTTGCCCCAATCATGTTGAACGTCATCTATCCGGAGGGGCATCATTTGGAGAAGCTGACAGGCTCTGTGCTCATTGGTATTATTGTGACACTGCTGGGTATTACCGTCATCGGCATAGCCGGCTCGATGAAGTCTGCACAACTAAGTGAGGAAGAGAAGCGCGAGGCCGTCAAGGATTTCAACTTCCCCAAAGGTATCGCCATTGCACTTTTGGCCGGTTTTATGAGCGCCTGCTTCAATGTAGGACTGGAGTTTGGCAGCGGATTACACTTTGCCGACACGTCGAGTTTGTTCATGACGCTACCTGCTACATTTCTCGTTACGCTCGGCGGATTTGTTACCAATGCCGGCTATTGTCTCTGGCAAAATCGGAAGAACCACACTTGGGGCGATTACGGAAACCGAAAGGTGTGGGGCAACAACATCCTCTTTTGCCTTTTGGCCGGTGTGTTGTGGTACAGTCAGTTCTTTGGATTGGCATTGGGCAAGGGGTGCCTCACAGAATCGCCTGTGCTTATCACCTTCTCTTTCTGTATTCTGATGGCGCTCAATGTTGTTTTCTCGAATGTCTGGGGCATTATTCTGAAAGAGTGGAAAGGTTGTGGGCGAAAGACAATCGCTACGCTCATCGCGGGTATCATCATTCTGATTGTTTCTTCGTTTCTGCCCCAATTATTATGATTGTGTACGGATAAATTAGGAGTATGATTATGAAAAGTATTTTAGACGGGCGTCCCCTGTTGGAAAAAGAGGTCAGCAAGATTGCAGAAGTAGCCGGATACCTCTGGCAGAAAGGATGGGCAGAGCGTAACGGTGGAAATATAACCGTCAACATCACCGAGTTCATAGACGATGATATAAAGGCATTGCCGGCCATCAGTGAGATAAAGGAGATAGGGCTGACACTGCCGGCTTTGAAGGGGCAGTATTTCTTCTGCAAAGGAACAAACAAGCGAATGCGCGACCTTGCTCGTTGGCCAATGGAGAACGGAAGTGTCATTCGGGTGCTTGATGATTGCAGCAGCTATGTTATCATAGCCGACAATCCCGTGCTTCCAACGTCCGAACTGCCAAGCCATCTGATGGTACATGCCCGCCAGATAGAAAACAAAACGGGCTATAAGGCCACGCTGCATACACACCCGATAGAGCTTGTTGCCCTGAGCCACAACAGGAAATTCCTTGAGAAAGATGTTTTGACCAATCTGTTGTGGAGCATGATTCCGGAGACAAAAGCCTTCTGTCCGTTGGGATTAGGCATTGTACCATACGCTATTCCCGGTTCCAAAACCTTGGCCGAGGGAACGCTGAAAGAACTCGAAGATTATGATGTCGTGCTCTGGGAAAAGCATGGCGTTTTTGCCAAAAGCACGGATATCATGGAGGCTTTTGACCAAGTAGACGTGTTGTCAAAAAGTGCAGTTATCTATTTGGACAGCAGATCGATGGGCTTCGAACCCGACGGAATGAGCAATGAACAGATGAAAGAGCTCTCACAGGTGTTCCACTTGCCGAAGTAGGAAACCGAAACAGATAGCCGGACAGGAAATCCTTGATGCATCATACCTGCAAGCCCCTTTGCCGTAAAGGGGCTTGCCTAAGCGGCGTATATGCAAAACGGCATGCCGATCTCATTACGATGCCCACGTGCACCGCACGCCGCACGCACGTACACCGAACGCCATACGCACGTACACCG
>CAUTTP010000131.1:0-6616 GCA_963541305.1 uncultured Prevotella sp. | reverse complement strand
CCAATATCTGAAGTACAAGATGCCGAAAGACGAATTTAAAAGGAGGTTCAAGAGTGAGCATCCTGTGAGACAATATTAACGAGCCGGCAAACATAAAATTGCATTGTCTTTGATAAAGAGGTAAAGAGGGGGAGACAAAAGCTAAGACGGTTTCTATATCCAAATTTACAACTTTTTTATGCAACAGGTGCGATTATTCGGAAAAAATCATGTAAGTTTGCATTGGATTTCTAACAGCAAATGAGAAATGAAAGCTACAGAGCAAACCACACAGCAGATTGAGCGCTTCCTGAAAAAGATTGCGCAGAAGTTTCCACAGATGGACGGAACGTCTATCCTTACCGACATTCATGTACAGGTGTCACAGGATAGTGGTGAGCTTTTGGCTTACAATGATGACGATGAGGAGATTACCCGCTGCGTGGTGGAACAATGGATCGACAACAAGGAGGAGCGGTTTTTCGACAGTGTGACCCTCATTATGCGGAACGCACTGCGAAAGAACGCGGCCATTGCAGACCAATTAGGAATACTCAAGCCCTATAGTTTCGTTCTCGAAGATGATGAGAAAGAAACTGTGGCTGAGCTTTACGTGGCAGATGATGAAACGATTATCGTGGGTGGAGATCTGATGAAAGACTTAGACCGAGAGCTTGATAATTTTTTCGATGAACTTATGCAAGAGTGAAAATCAAGCAGCACCAGTCATCAAGCACCATTTTATTTTTTAACCGAAGATGTAGCTCCGAGGCTCTATCTATCAGCATATCAGCGTCTTGTTCGTAGAAGCCGCTCAAGATGAGTGTGCCGTCGGAAGTCATGACATGCTTGAATGTGGGCATGTCGGCTAGCAGAATGTTGCGGTTGATGTTAGCCAGCACCACGTCGAACAGCCCACTGACATGACTCAGCACGGCAGCGTCGCCATGCAATATCTGTAACTGATTGCTGCCATTGAGTGTAGCATTGTGGCGCGCATTATCTACACTCCATTCGTCAATGTCGTAACCCACGGCAGCACCGGCACCGAGTTTGGTAGCAGCAATAGCCAGTATGCCCGTGCCACACCCGCAGTCGAGCACATGCTTGCCCTGTAGATCTTGGTCGAGCAGGGCAGAGATGACCATTCGTGTGGTCTGGTGAGTACCCGTTCCAAAAGCAAGACGGGCTTGGATATAGATTCCTAAGACGCCTTTGGGGAGTTGGACTTCCCCGGGATTGTTCTTTCGAGCATCAAGAAGCATTATCTTGTCATTGATGCTAATCGGCTCAAAACCATTCTGTTCCCATGTTTCGTTCCAGTTTTTATCCTCCACATCCTCCAGCGTATAGCTGACAGTGACATCGGGAAGACAGATGTCTGCCATCTGCTCTGCGAGCAGTTTTTTGTCTAAAAGCTCTTTTGAAACATATCCTTTCAAGCCTTCGGGAGTGTCCTCAAACGATTCAAAACCAGCATTTCCTGCCGCATCAGCCACGAGGTCACGAGCCGTCTGCAATAGCTCGTGCGTTGCGTTTATCTTAAAATCAGCTGCAATGTATTTCATTTTTCCATGTATATATTTGACTACAAAGTTATAAAAAATATATTGTTGGCTGCTAAAAGTTGAAACTAAACAATACAAATCCGTCCGTCAGCATTTGCCGTTTCATCTTCATACAGCGGTCTGGCCGCCCAACAGGCCGCTGCTGACGGATGACAATCTGGAATGTGGAGTTGCGCCGTCATGCCCGGCCGTATGGCTCTCCGAGCGCTTAGCATCTTCCCTCTCTGCACGTTTCGTCGCCGATTCTCGTTCTGATGCCGACGTACAGCGTTAGGTGTTCGTGCGTATGGCGTTCGGTGTGCGTGCGTACGTCGTACAGTGTACGTGCATACAGCGTACGATGTACGTGCGTATGGCGTACGGTGTACGTCGGCATCGGAATGAGAGCAATGTGTCGTTTGGCATATATGCCGCTTAGACAAGCCCCTTTACGGCAAAAGCGCTTATAAATATGATGCAAAGAGGATTTCCGAACCAGCTATCTATTTTTAGCGAACAGCAATAAAAAAAATAGGGAAAAACCTATCTGGGTTTAGGGTTTTTCCGTATATTTGCATTAAAATAAGATGTATTTTTGTATCGTAAATAAGAATCTAAAATTAAAGGAGTACTAAAATGAAAAAGTTGCTTTTGACATTAGGTCTTGTTTGTGCATTGCCTGTTTTGACAATGGCACAAACTGATGATCTCTACTTCTCGACAAGTAAGGTCACCAAAGGAAGCTCCGTAGATGATACGCCTACCTATTATGCGGGTAGCAACAGAAATGTGGACGAATATAATCGTCGAGGAAAATTTCGCAGTTATTACCAGAAAATAGGTTCAGACTCGCTGGGCAATGATATCATCACTTTCCGTGCGGGAAACGGCGTATATCCGGATTCTTCCTATATTGATACGGCGTATGTCTATCCGGGAAGTGCCCGATTTGACGAGGACGATTATTCCTATACCCGACGAATGAGCAGATGGGATGGATTCTATGACCCATGGTTCTACGGCTATTACGGCCCGTGGCGCTATGGATGGTATGACCCATGGTATTATGGCTACTGGGGATGGGCTGACCCGTGGTATTACGGTTATTATGGCGGCTGGTATGGATATGGCTGGTACAATCCGTGGTATTACGGATACTACGGCTGGGGCTGGGGAGTGCCCCGCATTTACGTCAGAGACTATGCTTACAATTACGGCGGCAACCCTCGTGGACTGACAGGCAACCGCACGTGGACGGGTCCGAGATCGACCCGCACGGTGACCGGTGGCACTTTCACAGGCCCCGATGGTGGTACCTATACTTCGCGTAGCGCACGCAATCGTGCTTTCGGTTCGCGCAGTACCACCGGTTCTATGACGGGGAGCCGGAGCTACAGCCCATCGCAGTCTTCGACCAGAAGTTTTGGCAGCGGTACGTTTTCTGGCGGCAATTCCGGTAGTTTCGGCAGCAGTCGCCCGGCCGGCGGAACTTTTGGCGGCAGCCATTCAGGTGTCAGCCCAAGCGGTGGTCGGTTTGGCGGTGGTCGTAGATAAATATGACTTTATAACAACAGAGTAAAAAGATTAACATATACATATACAAGGATATGAATGCAAAGTACAGTTTGTTAGCGGCTGTGGCGCTCGTTGCAGTGCCACTGGCCGCCCAAGAAACATATCAGGACACAAAACTCATAGACAATGATCTGAACGGAACGGCACGTTACGTGGGTATGGGTGGAGCGATGGAGGCTCTTGGAGCCGACATCTCGACCATCAGCACCAATCCTGCCGGCGTGGGTCTGTTTCGCTCAAGTCAGGTGTCGGTGTCGGGTGGACTTGTGAGTCAGGCAGGCGAAACCACCACACCCTCATATCAGGGAATAACCGGGGTGAAATTCGATGGGAAAAAGACCAATGCCAGTTTTGATCAGGTAGGGTTTGTTTATTCCATGCCTTCAGGCCGCAATAGTTTTCTGAATCTCGCTTTCAACTATCACAAGAGCCGCAATTTCGACCAGATATTGACGGCTGCCAACAGTTTGAGCTATGCCTCGCAGAACAAGCTGTCATCCATTAAGTATCCTGATGCAACCGACTATAACTGGAATGGAGTAGATGCAAACTACAAAGAACTGATGACAGTTAACACCGCGGCAAAAACCATGTCCTATCTTGATGGTACGGCATACGTCTTCGGACAGTATCAGAAAGGTTACATCGGCGAGTATGATTTCAGTGTCAGCGGCAATATCAACAATCGTGTGTATCTCGGTGTGACCTTTGGTCTGCATGACGTGAACTATCGCAGCAACAGCTATTATACAGAGAATCTGGAGCAGAACACAACTGCAGAATCTTGGGAAGATCTCCATATTGATGGTACGGGCTTTGACGTGAAGTTGGGCGCTATCTTCCGCCCCATCGAAACATCTCCTTTCCGTATAGGTGTTTATGTGCATACTCCTACGTTCTACGACTTGGATTTGTCCAGTGCCAATGACATCACGATGGCTGACGCATCCGGCAGTAAAAGCCACGGCAATAAGGTGGATAAGTATAATTTCAAAGTATATACGCCATGGAAGTTCGGGGTGAGTCTGGGTCACACAGTAGGTCGTCGGCTGGCTTTGGGTGCGACATACGAGTATGCCGATTATGGCTCTATCGACAATCGTGTGAATGACGGCGGTTATTATGACTACTGGTCAGGTATGTATTATGACAGCAGCGTCAGTGATGATGCCATGAACAAACATACCTCCGCGACCCTGAAAGGTGTGAGTACGCTCAAACTTGGATTGGAATTTAAGCCCGTTGAGGATTTAGCCGTGCGCTTGGGTTACAACTATCTCAGCCCTATGTTCGACAAAGATGGTTATCGTGATGGCAGTATCAATTCTCCCGGCTCGGCATACGCCACCTCTACCGATTATACCAACTGGAAGAGTACGAACCGTTTTACCTGTGGTTTGGGTTATACCATTAAGAAGTTCACGCTCGACTTGGCCTACCAGTACAGCCAGACCGATGGTGAATATTATCCTTTCATAAGTTATTATGTCGACGGTAACGCCTCTGCCAGCAACATTACCGATGCCGTAGATGTGAGCAACAAGCGCCATCAGCTCCTCTTCACCGTGGGTTATCGCTTCTAATCTAAGCATGCCGTGTGTATGGACAAGAGCCTTGACAAACGAATTGTCAAGGCTCTTGAATGTATTCCCATAACCGATAGTGTTTGGAAAAACATTCTCAAAGCCTTGCTCATCATTAGAAAGTTATGTAACTTTGCAACACGTAAATATGAATTATTGGAAATAAAGTTTATATAGAACAATAGTTTAATAAGATTAGTTTTTTTAGTGGTTAATTTAGTTTTAGTAAGTATTTAATGGAACGTATCGTGAGATAAGTTCCATTTTTTGTGTATCTTTGCAAGCGGTATCATTACAATATATTTATAAGAAACATGAATCGTATATATATCCTTCTTGCCTTATTGGCGGCATTCTTACCCTCTTCTGCCCAGAAACGTGAGTTTAGAGGAGCATGGATCCAATGTGTTAACGGACAGTTTCAAGGGATGGACCGCGACAAGATGCAGAGCATGTTACGTTATCAGCTTGACGAATTACAGAGAGACGGCGTCAATGCCATTATCTTTCAGGTGCGCCCTGAGTGCGATGCACTTTATGAAAGCAAGATAGAGCCGTGGAGCAGATTCCTCACAGGTGCACAGGGGCAGGCACCCCGTCAGTATTGGGATCCGTTGGCATGGATGGTGGAACAGTGTCACAAGCGCGGGATGGAGATTCATGCATGGATCAATCCCTATAGGGCAAAAACGAAAGGCACTACGTCTTTGTCACCGGGGCATATAGCCAGCCGGCGTCCTGACTTGGTGTTTTCTTACGACGACCAGTTGATTCTCTACCCTTCTTCCAAAGAGAACCGCAACTATATATGTAAGGTGGCCGATGATATCGTGAGCCGCTATGACATTGACGGCTTCCACATTGATGACTATTTCTATCCTTATCCGTCCGCAGGACAGGTGATTCCCGATCAGCAATATTATCTTAGCAACACCCGAGGATTTAAATCCTTGGCCGATTGGCGCCGCGACAATGTGAATATCTTCGTGAAGCAGTTGAGCGAAACCGTCCATAGCCGTAAGCCGTGGGTGAAATTTGGTGTCTCACCCTTCGGCATTTACCGCAATCAGAAAACCGATCCGAAGATTGGATCAGCAACCAATGGTTTGCAGGATTATGACGATTTGTATGCCGATGTCCTCTTGTGGGTGAATAATGGTTGGATAGATTATTGTGTACCACAGATTTATTGGCAGATAGGGCATCCCTCAGCCGATTACACTACATTGATTACATGGTGGAACAAGCATGCTTCCAACCGCCCTTTGTTCATTGGTGAGGATGTGGAGCGTACGGTGAAATATGCCGATCCCGGCAATCCCAACAGTCATCAGATGCCGGCCAAATACAGGCTGCACCGGCAGATGCACAATGTGAATGGCACGGTATTGTGGTATGCCAAGGCCGTGGTTGATAATGTGGGCAATTACGGACAAGTGCTTCGCAATCATTATTGGAAATACCCTGCTTTGCAACCGCGCATGACCTTTATCGACGACAAGAGCCCTAAAAGACCCCGCAAAGTGAAACCGGTGTGGACGAGTGATGGTTACATACTGTTTTGGCAAGCTCCTAAGGCCAGAGATTGGGGAGATGAAGTCAACAAATACGTGATTTACCGTTTTGGTCCAGACGAGACTGTATCCATTGATGATCCTTCAAAGATTATTGCAGTGACAGGTGAGACGATGTATAAATTACCTTATCAGGATGGCAATACACGATATACTTACGTTGTTACGGCACTTGACCGAATGTCGAATGAAAGCAGTCCTGTGAAGAAAAGAATAAAGCTATAGAAATTTTGGTTCAGGAGTTATGGTGTTCAGGAGTTATGGAGTTAAAGGAGTTAAGACAACACTTTGATAAACATTCGGCTAAACGGCTGACAAACGGATGCTAAACATCCGCAAGACATTTGTCTTAACTCCT
>CAUTTP010000130.1:0-6724 GCA_963541305.1 uncultured Prevotella sp. | reverse complement strand
GTCGAAGTAATGACCGTGTACCGCCCCAAGGTCGCTTTTCAGCGGCCTTATTTTTTTTATATCTTCAATTCCTTCAATACCATTTCGTCCGTTATATAGAAGAAAATCCTGCCGGTACATTTTCGTCGTGCTTCTGTCAGAGCGGCATAGTATTTCGCATCATGTGTAGGTATCTCGAATACGACCGCCTCTCCTCCTTGCTTTGTGAGTGCCTTTTTGGCGTATTTGACAATGTTACCTGACCCACCGGTTACGCATTTCAGGTCAGCCTTTACCTTGTCGAATCTAATATCGTAGGTCTGTCCGGCGGGTCTGTTCACACCTTGCAGGTATTCGACATCGTGCCCATTGTCGGCAAGAACCTTGCACATTCTCATTTCCTTGTCGAACTTATTTCTTTCAGCCTTGCTGGCTGTAGCCTCTGCAATACGTTCCAGTTGCGTGGCCACGAGTCCGATGTCCTTTGGCGAGATATAGGTTCTCTCCCATGTTCTTTCGTCATATTTCAGGATGCGTTTTGCAGCCCCTATGTTCTCGTGTTTTTGAGCCCTTATAAGCCGGCAAGCAGCGCAAAGTTCATTGTCAGGAATGAAAGCAAGTTTCAGTTTACCTTTGGCAATATCGCAGTCCCTGCAGCGGCGTATGGTGTAGGGGTTGTAGTCGGGTACGGACTTCTGCTCCAGTCCAGCATTGAAACGGAATATCCCCTTTGTATCCTTGCCCGTTGCCTCTTCTCCGAGAGCCATCGCCTCGTCGTGTGGTGTGACGGGATATTTCGACTTGCGCACCTGTACAACCGTGCAGCGGCAGTTCCATCCGTTCGGCGGGTAATATTCTTCCCAGAACGGGTCAGTGATGGGCAGCGTTACACGGTCAAGAGCGGCATGTTCAGGGCGTACCTTATCGTCTCCTGCAGTACGGTACTGGAGGTTGTACCGGTCGCCATCCTGCATGAAACCCTCCCACTTGGCAGCCATCTGTGCGGAGGCCTGCACAAAATTATACTCCGCACGGAGATAGTTCCGGTTGTATGTGCTGTCAATGCTTTGAACGTCATTCAGGAACTGTTCGAATGACTTTCGATTGCCGTTCTCATCGAGTAGCGACGGGAACGCCTCGTTCAGTTCGTGGAAGGTCTTCATGCCGGAGAATATGTAGTCAGACCGTTGCAGCCGCTTTCGCATCGTATCGGACATCGCTACTTTCTCAAAGGAAGAGTCCAATGCAGCGGCATGCGCCTCAATGAAGTCCCGCATTTTAGGCGTCTCCAGAATCTCAATGCGGAACTGTGCCCCCTCCACCTTGTAAAGTGTCCGCATCATTCCCTCAAAGAGCGTGGAGAGTTCTTTCCTTATCTGGCTTAGCCGATTGTCGGCTGCGCTCGGCAAATCTTGAGCAAGCTCGATTTGCTCTTGCTGGCACGACAATTCCTCTTCACGGCTGAAAGTGGCTTGCAGTGCGGACTTGTCCAGCAGATGGGCATAGCGTTCGTGCAGCCCCTCGTAGTCAGAGGGGCTCAGTCGAAAAAAGGGCGTTTATTTTGTTCCTGTCGCTTCTTTTTGCCCGGCTTGGGTGTTTTATCGCCCTTGGGCTCTTCACCGCCACCGTCGGGGGGTGTGGGGCCAAGAACGGGAACCTGCTGCCTGCGCTCGCCTACGGGCATGTTGTATTTCTCCTCGAAGTAGGATGGATCCACCTCGTAATTGTTCAAGACGAGCTGCTCGTAAGCCACTTGTTGTTCCGGCGTATAGTCCACGCTGTAATCCCAGTCGAAGTGAATGCCCTGCAAAGGGAATCCGTGCCGTATCATGCGCGGGATGAGTTGGTTGTTCACCATATCGCGCAGCGTGTCGCAGTCCGCCTCCACGAGGTTCTGGAAGACTTCAAGGTGAGTCTCCGACTGGGAGAGCGAGGAGCCGTCCTCGATGGTCATGGTCTGCCCGATGATGAGTTTGGAGAGTTCGGAGTTTGCACGGTCAATGCGGCGGTCATAGACATTGAAGGCATCGCCCTTGCTGGACTCCACGACCTCAATTTCTGTTCCCTGCTGGAAGACGCCCCAGCCCTCGGTACCCATTTCGGCCATCATCTTCTCCATCTTGGAGAGTTCCTTTTCGTCGCGTGTGGTGGTGCGGGCTATGCGCATGGGCATTCCGAATATCTCAGCGAAAGTGTCCCAGAACGCCAGTGCATTCTTCTTGGGAATGGTCTGCGTGGCTGCCTTTAGGTAGAGCCCGAGACTGTCCGGCTGTCCCACCTCGATAAGCCAGTCGGCAAACGGAGGGCGGTGGTAGTCAATGCCCGACTTCCAGTCATCGCCCAGTTGGGCTACCACCCTGCCATATTCCGGAATGACATGCTTGCGCGGGATAAGTTTCACCCCGTCGTAACAGAGCCGGTCGTTAGTGTCGGTTGTCAGCTCACCCAGTTCTATGAGCGAGTGCCCCCAGTAATTGGCATCGAGCGCGAACTTCATGAGCTGCTTGAACCATGCCGTGTTGAAATAGTCTGCAGCCTCCTCGTCTTCATCACCTTTCTCGTTGACCAGTTTGAATGAGCGCGACAGGACAAACCCCTCACGCTGCTGGATGCACCCGGAGAGGTGCAGGTCGACCTCCACGTCGCGGTATATGTCATATAGCCGCTGACGGTTCGGGTTATCGACATTGATGGCCATCTGCCACGCTATACGCCAGTCGCCTATGTCCTTGCGCGTGAGCGAATCGGTGGTACGCTGCAGTTCCATCACCGTTTTGTGGAACCGTTTCGCATCGTTCCTTGCAAGCCGGAGCGTGCCGAAAGGCGTGTGCACCAGCGTTTTGTTGCCTGTATTCCTGTTTCTTGCCATAGCCATTACCAATTGTATCTTTGTTTCTTTTGGCTTCCGTACTTCATCGGGAGGCCGATGGTATCGCCGTTTTCATCGATTGCGAGTGGAAGATCCGGCACAATCTTCCCGGCCTGTACCCCCTCCAGCCACTTGACGGCCCGCTCATAGCGTTCCTTGCGTATCTCCATTCCCATCTTCTGCGGTGTGGACGCAGCCATGTGGTAGATGGCAATGTCGCAGACGTACATCACCACGAGCCTGTTGCGGTCGCTTCCTGAAGCGCTGAACACAGCAGCTGTATCATATTTCGGGCGGAGATAGCCGGCTATCTCCTCAACGGCCTCCGTTTCGGCGTTGACCCGGTTCTCCTCGCTGACCTGAGACACCACTTTAAGTGCCTGCTCGCCAATGACCACCCTATAGTCTTCATCTGTGATAAACATAAGCCTACATCGTTATATATAATGCCTTACTCTCAATATCTCCGACGGTTGTTCCCTTTTGGAAAATGCCGTTGGCCACAAACTTTTTCACCTCCTGTTTGGAGAGAACCTCGAGCTTCTTGTTGATGACAAGCACCATGTACTTGCGGTGCGTGATATGGTGAAAGCGGTCTGCCTTCCTGACGGCACGCTTGAAGCGGAAGCCGAAGATAATGTCTTTTATAAGCCGTATCATGTTATTTACCATTGGTTTTTGGAGGTCGGGCGTTTGCCGAACCTCGGTGAATAAATCTGTTGCCTTGTATTCTTCTGAAGGATATAGATGGCCCCCTCGTCTGCGTCGGGCGCATCGTCGTTGCCAGCCATACCTTTCTCGAAGGCGAGCGTCTGTTCGACACCAGCCTGCATGTCCGGGTCTTCCTTCTGCGAGATGTCGTAGTAGACAAAGCCCCGTTCCCAGAGCGGACTGATGGCCTCGATGCGCTGGAACTTGTCCGGCTTTTTGCGTGTATCGCCGGTAATGGGCAGTTGATAGCCTCGGATCTCTCCCTCCGTGGTGAACTCATCGAGGAGAATATCCTGCATAAAGCTTGCTTCGATGGCAAAGCGTATGGCAATGCCGATTTCCTGGCTCCATTCGTAGAGGTCGTAGCACCAGCGGACGAGTTCGGCAACAGAGGCCTTGCGCACGAAAGCGCGCAGGTGCCAAAGATAGGTTTTGTGTTTACCCCAGAGCTTGGCGGCCTTGGTGTCGTTGGTCTTCTTGCTTTTCCACGACGGGTCGATATAGAGGACAAATTCGGAGAAGTCTTTCCATGCCGGTCGTTTTGCCCAACGTATCCATTCCTGCCGAAAGACAGTTCCCTCGACGATGGGATTGTGCATCATCTCCTTGTTCCAGGCACGATAGCCTACAAAGTCGGCATATTCGCGGGCTTCCTCCTTGGTCCATTTCTCACGCCATACGGGATTGCCCTCGCTGTCCACGGCATATATGGTTGAGACATGCACGCCCTTTGTCTTGCAGATGTTGGCCAAGACTGAGGTCTTCGAGATAAGGTTACCGACCATAATGAAGCGTCCACGCCCCACATCGAGGGCACCGAAAAGGGCTTCCTTCACCCAATCGGTGAGTTCGCGCACACGGCGTTCGTTACGGCAGAGTTCATCGTCATCAAGGTCGTCAATGACGATATAGTCCGGTCGTGCCTCACGCTTGCGGAGACCACGCGGCGACTGTCCACGACCGCACGCAAGGAAATATACCCCCTCCTTGGTGGTGAATTCCCCCTCCGTCCAGTTGCCCATAGACATCTGTTTTCCGAAGTCGGCGATGATTCGTTTGTTATACTGGAGCTCCGCCTGAATGTCACCGAGGAGCCGGTTTGCGCTGTCCTCTGACTTGCCGACGAGCACCATGAAGTTGATGAGCCTCTTGGGCTGGAACATGAGCCACAGCGGAGTGAAGATGTCCATGTGCGTAGACTTGGCATGCCCGCGAGGCCACTTGAAGACAGCTTTCAGGTTCGGAGTGTTCTTTACCTTATTAGCTGCGGCGTTGTGGAACGGTGCATTGTGGATGGTACGGATAACCTCACCCGTAACCTTGTCGCGCAGCTGCAGGAAATGAGGGAAATAGTATTCGCAGAATGCGGCATAGTCCTTCTGCAGCCTGCGAATGCGCTGCTCTTTCTGCACGGAACTCTCGCGGACAAGGCTTTTCGTGTCCGTAATGCTCTGTATCTGCCGGCAGTGTTCCTGCCACTCCTGCTGTATCTTCTTGAGCTCCGATATTGTTGCCATAGCGTGATACTATAATGTGGACGGGTTTTGCATGCGCTCCATGAGGAACTTGTTCTGGTACTTGTTGATGGCCTTGATAAGCTCCGGCGTAATCTCCGGGTCGTATGACGCCTGGTCCTGGATCCAGCGGTTAAAAGCCATGAACACCTCTATGGCATCGATGACGTTCGCCTTCTTGTCGAGCTTCTCTATCGTTGCCGAGAGTTTTGAGAGCTTGTCGGCCAGCGAGCCGATGAGCGTCGGGTCCTTTGACTTGTTCACACTCTCTATCAAACCGTCGATGGTAAGCAGGAGCTTGTTCACCAGTTCCGGGCGTGATATGTTCTTTGCGGCGCGCGCCTCCTTCCATCCTTCAGAGGTGCACCATTTGGAAACGGTAACGCGCGACACACCCAGCTGGTCGGCTATCTCCGTCTGCTCCATTCCGGAGAGGTACAACGACCTCCCGATGGTCTTTTTCTGTTCAATTTCTGCCTTTGTCATAAAAACGTTTTTATGGATTGTATTAAAAACTACTGCAAAGATGCCCTTTTTCAGGCAGGCAGGAAAAGAAGTGTGCAATGCTTTCACAGATGTGTGCAACCGTTTCACACTTTCTTTGAAGGCTGTCTTAAATACCGCAACTTTGCATCAAAAAGCGATGATATGAGTAAGACAAAACGAGTAAGAATCAGCAACGAGAGCCTGAACAGCTATGGTACGCGTGTCCTGACAGCCGGTATGAATATCGAACAGTACAACCGCAACCCCGTATTGCTGTACATGCACGAGCGCGGTCAGGTTATCGGTCTGGTGAAAGACCTGAAGGTCGAAGGAGAGGAAGTTACCGGCGAACTGGTGTTCGACGAGGCGACCGAGCTGAGCCGACGTTGCAAGAAGCAGTGGGAGTTCGGCTCGTTGAAAATGGTGAGCGTGGGCATTGACATCTTGGAGTTGAGCGAGTCCCAAGAACACCTGGTACAGGGGCAAAGCAGCCCGACGATTACCAAGAGCAAGCTCTTCGAAGTATCGCTGGTGGACATCGGCGCGAATGACGATGCCATCGTGCTGCAGAAAGACGGGCAGCGCATAGAGTTAGGCAAGGATGGCGGCACAGTACTGCCGCTGCTGCATAGTAACAACAATCAAAAAACAAAAGAAATGGATCAAGAGAAATTAGCCCTTGAGCTGGGTCTTCCCAAAGATGCCGACGAAGCTGCCATCAGCGCAGAACTGGCAAAGTTGAAGGCCAAAGGTGCAGAGGTTGACACCCTGCGCACGGAACGCGACATGCTGCGTGTCGCACGTATTGAAACCCTCGTTAACGCTGCCGTGGCTGAGAAGAAAATCGGCGAGGACAAGAAACAGCAGTTCCTGGAACTGGGAAAGAAGATCGGTGTCGAAGACCTGAAGGCCACCTTTGACGCCATGTCCCCACAGATCAGACTGAGTTCCATTGTAGGCAGGCAGGGCGGAGCTCCTGACGGGGGCAGTGCAGAATACAAAAAGCTGAGCGAGGTTCCTGCTGAAGAACTGGAGAAGCTCCGCGAAGAAAATCCGGTGCAGTACAAGAAGCTGTACAAGGCTGAATATGGCTTTGAGTGTGAAATCTAAATGTATAACAACAAAAATCAGAAAGCAATGACAAGAATGATTGCAATGTTTATGG
>CAUTTP010000129.1:0-6727 GCA_963541305.1 uncultured Prevotella sp. | reverse complement strand
AATAGTTAATAAATAACAAATATTTTCCAATTATTTGGAAAGCAACATAGAAGAAGATGGAAGACCAATATATAGAGGTAAAAGGTGCAAGGGTAAATAACCTGAAAAACGTGAGCCTGAAGATCCCAAGAAACAAGTTTGTGGTGATGGCAGGCGTGTCAGGATCGGGTAAATCATCGCTGGCGTTCGACACGTTGTATGCCGAAGGCCAGCGGCGCTATGTGGAAAGCCTGTCAAGCTATGCCCGCCAGTTTCTCGGCCGCATGAGCAAACCCGAGTGCGATTTCATCAAAGGTCTTCCACCTGCCATCGCTATTGAGCAAAAGGTGATAGCTCGTAACCCACGCTCCACCGTGGGCACGTCTACGGAAATATATGAATACCTGCGCCTGCTCTATGCCCGCATCGGCAGAACATTCTCTCCCGTGTCGGGGCAGGAGGTTAAGAAACACTCCACAGAAGACATCATTCAGCAGATTCGCCAGTTCTCGGAGGGAACCAAATTCATGGTGCTCGCGCCACTTCATGTGGTGGAAGGACGCACTACGGAGAAGCAACTGGAGATGTATCTGCAAGAGGGCTACACGCGCATCATGAAGGATGGAGAGGTGTATAAGATAGAGGATATTCTCGATCGGAAAGACGAAAGCATCCTCTCTGTATCGCCCGATGTCACCGACGAGCACCAACGGCTGTATCTGGTCATCGACCGCATGAGCGTGTCGCACGAGAAAGATGCCATCGCCCGACTGGTCGACTCCTCCGAGACTGCCCTGTATGAGGGTGACGGGGCATGCCGGTTAGTGTTTCTTCCGGCCAACATCAGCTATGATTTTTCCTCTCGATTCGAGGCCGATGGCATGCGATTCGAGGAACCCAACGATAATATGTTCTCATTCAACTCGCCACTCGGTGCCTGTCCCACGTGTGAGGGGTTCGGTAGTGTGATTGGTATTGATGAAAAGTTGGTGATTCCCAATTCCACGCTGTCGGTGTATGACGGCTGTGTGCAGTGCTGGCACGGCGATAAAATGAAGATGTGGCAGGAGGAGTTTTGCCGCAGGGCGCAGGTCGACGACTTTCCCATCTTTAAGCCATATTTCGAGCTAAGCCGGAAAGAGAAGGATATGTTGTGGCACGGTCTGCCCTCCGAACGCAAAAAAAACGGTGAACGCCGCGCCGACAGTATATGTATCGATACCTTCTTCCAGATGGTGAAAGAGAATCAATACAAGATTCAGTATCGCGTGATGATGAGCCGCTATCGGGGTAAGACCGTCTGCCCCGACTGTCATGGCACGCGCCTCAAGCAGGAAGCCACATGGGTGAAGATTGGCGGACGCAGTATCACCGATCTGGTAGAAATGTCTGTGAGTAACTTGGAAGAATGGTTCAGGCAACTCGAACTGACCGAACACGAGCAGGAGGTGGGCAAGCGTCTGCTCACCGAGATTCACTCACGCCTGAACTTCCTCTGCGAGGTAGGTCTGGGTTACCTCACACTAAACCGCCTGAGCAATTCGCTTTCGGGTGGCGAGAGCCAGCGTATCAACCTCACCACATCATTGGGTTCGTCGCTCGTAGGTAGTCTCTACATCCTCGATGAGCCAAGTATCGGCCTGCACAGTCGCGATACCGACCAACTCATTCATGTGCTGCGCGAGCTGCAAGCGCTGGGCAACACGGTGATTGTAGTAGAGCACGATGAGGAAATCATGCGCGAGGCCGACTGGCTGGTGGACGTGGGCCCCGATGCCGGCACGCATGGCGGCGAAATCGTTTATGAAGGCATCGTACCCGAATCGCTCAAAACCGCATCACGGAAAGCTACAGCCGAGGAGATTGCCACGCTGCTCGAGACATACCCCAACAGCTATACCATCAAATATCTGACAGGAGACGAGCAGATCGCCGTGCCTACATCGCGCCGTCCGTGGAACCAATCAATCATCTTGAAAGGCTGCCGCATGAACAACCTGAAGGGTATCGATGCTGAGTTTCCGCTCAATGTGATGACCGTGGTAACGGGTGTTTCGGGCTCAGGCAAGTCAAGTTTGGTCAAAGGCATCCTCTATCCCGCCATGAAGCGCAAGCTCGATGAAGTGGCCGATGCACCCGGCGAATACCTCGCAATAGAGGGCGACTGGATGAGCATACGCCACGTGGAGTTTGTCGACCAGAATCCTATCGGCAAGAGTACACGCTCCAATCCTGCCACATACCTAAAGGCTTACGATGCCATCCGACAGCTTTTCGCAGAGCAACCGCTATCCAAGCAGTTGGGCTTTACCGCGCAGCATTTTTCGTTCAACGCCGAGGGCGGGCGATGTGAGGAGTGCAAGGGCGCCGGCGTAATTACGGTAGAAATGCAGTTTATGGCCGATCTGACACTCGAATGCGAGGCATGCCATGGTCAACGCTTTAAGCAAGACGTGCTCGATGTGCGCTTCGAAGGCAAGAATATCAACGAAGTGCTCAACATGACAGTATCGGAAGCCATCGCCTTCTTCAGCAAATACAAGCAGAAGACCATTGTAGCCCGACTGCAACCGCTGGAGGACGTCGGATTAGGATATATCAAATTAGGTCAGAACTCCTCCACCTTGTCGGGCGGTGAAAACCAGCGCGTGAAGCTGGCCTACTTCATCGGACAGGAAAAACAAGAGCCGACGCTCTTCATTTTCGACGAGCCGACCACCGGTCTCCACTTTCACGACATCACCCGACTGCTCAAATCGTTTGCAGCCCTCATCGAACGCGGCCACTCAGTGCTCATTATTGAGCACAACATGGACGTAATCAAGTGTGCCGACTGGGTTATCGACCTCGGCCCGGACGGTGGAAACCGCGGAGGCTATTTGGTGTGCGCGGGTACGCCGGAGACGATTGCCGCCAACAAAGAGAGCCTGACGGGTAAGTATTTGAAAGAAAAATTGGCATAACCTTTTAGAATAAAAACAACAGGTTATGTTATCCATCCTCATCCCTACATACAATGATGACTGCGTGAAACTGGTGGGCGACCTTGCCCGGCAGGCCTCTTCCATTGACGGATTGCACTGGGAGATACTTGTGGCTGACGATGCTTCGACCAATCAGACAGTGGTAGCACATAATCAGGAAATCAATCAGACAGAGCATTGCCGATATATCATCAGAGAGAAAAACAGCGGGCGGGCAGTCATCCGAAATTTCCTTGCACAGGAAGCACAAGGTGAATGGCTGCTGTTTGTCGATGCCGACCGCAGCGTTGTTGACCCGCTCTATCTGTCAAAGTATATAAAAGCCGGGCAGGAAGCACCGGCCGTATACGGCGGTTACAAGGTGATGCACGGAGAAAAGGGTAATCTGCGATACCGCTACGAAAAGAAATCGGAGGCCAAACATGCATATTCCAAACGAAATCTCACCCCTTATCAAGACTTCAATGCCTCTAATTTCATGATCCACAGGGACGTTATGCTCGCCCATCCCTTTGACACCCGATTCCGATATTATGGTTATGAGGATGTGCTACTTGGCAAACAACTCTGCCAAGCCAATGTGCCCATCCTGCATATCGATGCGCCCATAGGTTTCTCGCAATACGAATCCAACGAGAGTTTTGTGCAAAAAACCGAGGAAGCCCTGCGTACACTACATACATTTCAAGCCGATCTGCGTGGTTATTCCGCACTCATCAGCTGGGCAGACAAACTGGAAGGCAGCATTGTCAAGAGCGTTTTCCTTGCATTCTATCGCCAATTGGGAAAATCGTGGCGCAAGAATATTCTGTCTTCCCATCCCTCGCTATTCCTTTTCAAGGCTTATAAGTTGGGCTATTATCTGTCTCTATAACCCATCCGCCATAAGTAGAGGCATCCTCATGGCCTCAGTTTTGCCACCTCCATATCTTTTTGCCATTTCATCGTACACTTCGCATCAATATCATACAATATATTGATGACAAGGCCGTTATTCCTACTATGAAGCAAAGACTCCTCATGACGGCCATCCTGATGGCCTGCACTATATGCGCCGTAGCACAGACATTCACTTTGCGCGGACGCGTCATCGACGAAGACAATAATCCCGTAGAGCTGGCCAGCGTGTCGTGTCTGGCACAAGGCAAAGCCACCATGACCTCGCTGAAAGGTGAGTTTCAGATGACCTTACACTCTGCCGACTCGGTGGTAATCAAGTTTTCGATGCTGGGATATAAGACCAAAACGCGGGTGCTCCGCAACCCGAAAGGCACGCAAACTCTCCAGATCACACTCTACGAATCGACCGGAGACATCGCCGAAGTAAACGTGACAGGTCAGAAAATACAGTCCGGGCAGACACAGGAGGTATCTACCGACCAGCTCAAGGCGCTGCCCTCGACTACGGGCAATGCGGTGGAGGAATTGATACAAAGTCAGGCAGGTGTATCGACCCACTCCGAACTGTCGTCACAATACAATGTGCGAGGCGGTTCGTTTGATGAAAATTCGGTCTATATCAATAACGTAGAGGTGTTTCGTCCTTTTCTCGTGCGCAGCGGACAGCAGGAAGGCCTCTCCGTGATCAACCCCGACATGGTGGAGAAAATCGGATTCTCAACCGGTGGTTTTGAGGCGAAATATGGCGACAAGATGTCGTCGGCACTCGACATTACTTACCGCCGTCCGAAGAAATTCGAGGCTAACGTCACTGCCTCACTGTTGGGCGCAAGTGTATACGTCGGCTTCTCCAACAAGAAATTCGCATGGGCCAACGGTGTGAGATACAAGACCAACAAATACCTTTTGGGTTCTCTCGAAACCAAAGGAGAATACAAGCCGAATTTCTTGGATTATCAGACCTATCTGAGCTACACCCCCAACAAGCGATGGACTATTGATTTCATCGGCAACATTTCAGACAATCACTACAACTTTGAGCCCGAAGACCGTGAGACAAAATTCGGTACTCAAAAGAGCGTCCGCTCCTTCCGCGTGTATTTCGACGGGCAGGAGAAAGATGTGTTCCGCACATATTTCGGCACGTTGGGTATCACCCGTCACCTCGGCGACTCCACCTCTTTCTCCATTCTCGGCTCGGCTTATTCCACCAATGAGCAGGAGCGTTACGACATTCAAGGCCAATACTGGCTCACACAGACCGAGACTTCCGAAAATCTCGGCGTGGGAACGTATTTCCAGCACACCCGAAACTATCTGAAAGCGCATGTGGAGAGCATCAAACTGCTGTTCAAACACACGGCCAAAAGCCATAATATCGAAGGGGGACTGACCTATAAGATAGAGCATGTCGAGGAAAATTCGACCGAATACGAGATGCGCGACTCGGCAGGATACAGCGTGCCGCACACGGGCAGAGACCTCAACATGATATATACCATGCGTGCCAAGAACGTGCTGAATGCCAACCGACTGGAGATTTACTTGCAGGACACGTGGCGCTGGCGCTCTCCCAGCGAACAGACGCTCTACACCCTTAACTACGGCTTGCGATTCGCCCACTGGAACTTCAACAAGGAGTCGATTCTCTCACCCCGTATTGCTCTGGGCATCATTCCGGGCTTCAATCAAAACCTCACGTTCCGTGTGGCAACAGGATTATACTATCAAGCCCCATTCTATAAAGAGCTTCGCGACACCACGACCGTCAACGGCGTGACCTACGCCACTCTGAACAATAAGATCAAGAGCCAGCGCTCCATCCATTTCATCGGCGGGCTGGACTATCGGTTCACCATGATGAACCGCCCGTTCAAATTTACCGCCGAGGTCTACTACAAACTGCTGGGCAACCTTGTGCCCTACTCTATCAATAACGTAAAGGTGGTTTACTATGGCGATAACCTCGCCAGCGGACATGCTGCGGGTATCGACCTCAAGCTCTTCGGCGAGTTTGTGCCCGGCACTGACTCGTGGCTCTCGCTGTCGGTGATGGATACTAAGATGAAACTCAACGGTGTTTCCATCCCCATGCCCACCGACCAGCGCTATGCGCTCAACCTTTATTTCACCGATTATTTCCCCGGAACCAAACGTTGGATGATGAGCCTCAAGCTGGCTTTTGCCGACGGACTGCCTTTCTCGGCGCCCCACAAGGAGCTTGAGAGCAACAGTTTTCGCGCCTCGGCCTACAGAAGAGCCGACATCGGCATGAGCTATCGCCTGCTCGACAATCAGGACAAGTCGCGCAACACAATATTCCGCAATATCTGGTTGGGTGTGGATTGCCTCAACCTCTTTGGCATCAACAACGTGAATTCCTACTATTGGATCACTGACGTGACCAATCGGCAATATGCCGTTCCCAACTATCTGACCGGTCGTCAGATCAATGCCCGGGTGCAGTTTGAGTTCTAACGCTCCGCCCAAACGACATATCCCAAGATTCGAGAGACGGCTTCGCAGACAGCCGCACAGCCCTAATGACGACGTACGACGTTCGGTGTACGCGCGTACAGCGTTCGGCGTACATGCGTACAGCGTTCGACGTACGTGCGTACGGCGTTCGGCGTACGCGGGCCCCACAGCCATAAGCGGTGCTCATCACGCCCTGCACAGATAACGACACAGGGCATCTGAAGGCAGCATAACAATAAAAAACGAGGGTGTGTCGGAATAGAATAATAGAATAAAAGAATAATCGCTTCGCTTAGAACCGGAGGTCACTGTTCTCGGCTGATATGCCGAGAGGGAAAGTAATAAAAGCCAAATGCCGGATAAACATCCGTTCATTTGGCCTTATT
>CAUTTP010000128.1:0-6798 GCA_963541305.1 uncultured Prevotella sp. | reverse complement strand
CGTACGCACGTACACCGAACGACGTACGTGGCCATCAGAGCGGGAAGCGGCGACGAAACGTGCAGGGAGGGAGGATGCCAAGCACTTGGAGAACCATACGCTCGGGCATGACGGCATAACATCACATCCCAGACCGTTATTCGTCAAGATTACGATGCGGCAATCCGCCGGGCGACCTTGACTGCCGTATGAAGATGAAACAGCAAATGCTAACGGTTGGAATCGTATCGTTTTGTTTCAACTTTTAGCGGGCATCAGCAATTTTATTTCATGAGATTGCGCAAGCCCTCGATGAGCTTGTCTATGGGCACACCTGAACGCTCGCTCATCATCTTGACATTTACCTTGCCTATCATCATTTTGCCGAGCGGGGTATTGAGCATCTTAAATTCGGGAGCAATCTCAGGCAGACGCTTCTTCATGTCGGGATATTGCTTGAGGAGGTCTTTCAGACGTGTCTCGGGCGTAATCTCTGTGATGGTCTCCTCTGCCTCATCCTCCACGTTCTCTTCCACCGCGGGCGTCTCTTTCCTGTCTTCGCCTGACCATGTAAGCAAGGTCTGCGAACCCTCCAGACTGCGAATGTGCAGGCAGTCTTGCATCATCTCCAGTACGCCGCGAAACCTGCCGTTCTCGTCACGCACCGCCACATAGTATATATAGATGAACACGCCCGGCTTATTGATCCAGAACTCGGCGTGATCTTGCTCGCCGCTGCGCAGCTTGTCGATCACTTCGCGCACAATATGGGCACTCTTGCGAGGATGACAGTTCATCACCTCGCGGCCGATCACGTTCTTGCTGCGGGGAAAGATGCGGTGGTCGGTGTCTGAGTAGAAGCACACCAGTTCGTTCTCGTCCACAAACGATATGTCGATAGGCAGGTGCTTATAAATGAGGTTAATCTGCTCCAGTGTGAGTTTGCCGGTCGTCACGTCTAACTTCTCGCTACCGCCGGCGCTATAGCCGTATTTCGTCAGCAGCGACTGTAAGTCCTGCGCAAAGCCCGATACGGGTACAGCTTCTTGTGCCTGCGGTGCGGTGACGGTCTTGTGTTCCACTTTGAAGAAAGCGAAGCCAATCTCCTGATCGCCCGACTTCATGTCTTCAAACTCCTGCTCGTTGATGAGTGCCAGCGAGGTGGGGTAGAGGATATACTCCTCTTTCTCCATCAGGTCACGGGTGTAAGCGATCACGCGCTGCTGTTGCTTGATGAACTCTTCCTCATTTTCCTCGTGCAGCAACTGCTCCGCCTTGCGAATCTCGTCGCGCACCATGTCGTCGAAAGTCCACATCGTTGTAGTGGGGCGGGTGAAGCCCTTGCGTTCCAGCACGGGGTAGAGCTGGTTCTGCTTGCGCTTGTAGTGCAAGGGATATTGGCCGATCTGGTCGTACAGCTCCAGCCATTGATTCTTGATCATGGGGTATTGCACTAAGTCTTCCACGGCGAGCAGGAGTCTCTTCATCTCCTCATTTTCCTTGAGATAGTGCATGATGGGGTGGTCGGCGGGCAGATTGGGGCGCGTGTTGTCCAGCTGATCGCCCAGCATGGCAATCACCGAATGAATATCCTCGCGTATGCACTCGTCATCGGTTTCCTCCGTCATGGTCTGCTCGATGTAGGCCACATGGTATGCACTCACCTTGCCCACACGCTCCTTGATCAGTGCCTGTGCCTCTTGTGCGGATATCTTTCCGGCCTTGTAGTCGGTCTCAATTTCGTATAATGCCCTCAACTTGTCATCGTCTATCTGTGGCAGATAGTTCTTCATTTGATTACCCATAATTCTGTATGCTTATTGATTGATGTGGCAAAGATAAGGCTTTCGAGCCGTAGCGCGAGGTCACAATTGTTACTTAATGTAGTTAAATCCTGTTAATGTTTGTAGGAGATAGCCTCCCGTTCGTAAACAAGGGCTACCTTTGAAAGAAATTTAGAATAACAGAAGAATAGAATAACAGAATAAAAGGATAGAAGCCATTAACCCTCTTGGATGCAATGACCGCAAGACATTTGGCTTTTATTCTATTATACTTTTATACTCTTATTCTCCCACAAAGAGCTATGCGATACGTCGATGTCATATTGCCTCTACCCTTAGAAGGCACATTCACTTACGCCATGTCGGATGAAATGGCGGCGAGGTGTGCTATGGGCATGCGCGTGTTGGTGCCTTTTGGCAATAGCAAGACGTATTCGGCCTTGACGGTACGGGTGCATGACGAGAAGCCCGACCTGCCCGACAGCAAACTCAAGAGCGTGCTCGCCTTGCTGGATGATGTGCCTATTCTTTTCGAACGACAACTTCGGTTGTGGCAGTGGATAGCCTCCTACTATATGTCGCCCATCGGCGATGTGTTCAAGGCAGCACTTCCCTCGGGGCTGAAAGCCGAGACAGGCTACAGGCCGAAGATGGAGGTCTACGTGCGACTGGCTGAACATTACCGGAGCGAAGCGGCGTTGCATGCGGGCATTGACCTGTTGCAGCGGTCGCAGAAACAGCTCAAGACATTCCTCACATACCTGCAACTCTCTCATTGGGACATGGTCTTCGCATCTTCCGCAGAGCCCGAAAGAGCGGGTGAAGACACAAAGGAGATTACCCGCGAGGAACTAATGAACATGGCGCATTGCAGTGCCGCCATCGTGAAGCAATTGGTAGAGCGCGGTCTGTTGCAGATCTACGAGAAGGAAGTGGGGCGACTGAATGGCGGGGCAGAGGCTCCTGCGGGTGTCACCAAACGGTTGAGCGAGGCGCAGACCACTGCCTACAACCATATTCTGATGCAGTGGATGAAACACAATGTGGTGCTGTTGCATGGCGTGACGTCGAGCGGCAAGACCGAAATCTATATCCATCTTATCGAGAAAACGCTTAAGGAGGGCAAGCAGGTGCTCTATCTCTTGCCCGAGATTGCGCTCACCGTGCAGATCACCGACCGTCTGCAACGTGTCTTCGGGCGCGAGTTGGGTATCTATCATTCCAAGTATAGCGATGCCGAGCGCGTGGAGATATGGAAGAAGCAGCTGTCTGCCAACCCGTATAACGTGGTGCTGGGCGCTCGCAGTGCGGTGTTTCTGCCGTTCCTGCGGTTGGGTCTCATCATTATAGACGAGGAACATGAGACCAGTTTTAAGCAGCAAGACCCGGCTCCGCGCTATCATGCCCGCAGCACGGCGATAGTGTTGGCACAGATGTATGGCGCCAAGACCTTGCTCGGCACCGCCACGCCCTCGATGGAAAGCTATCACAACGCGCAGACGGGAAAGTATGGCTTGGTCAAGCTGACCACTCGTTATCAGGATATCCAGCTGCCCAAAATCGAGGTGGTCGACATCAAAGACCTGCGCCGTCGCAAGATGATGAACGGGCCGTTCTCCCCCCGCTTGTTGAGTGCCATACGTGAGGCGTTGAGCAGTGACAGGCAGGCCATCCTGTTTCAGAATCGTCGCGGCTTTGCCCCGATGGTTGAATGCAAGGTGTGCGGGTGGGTTCCCAAGTGCAAGAATTGCGATGTCTCGCTCACCTATCACAAGCGGATGAACCGGCTCACCTGCCACTACTGCGGGTTCACAGCGTCTGTTCCCGATGCTTGCCCCTGCTGCGGCAACACCAACCTGAGCACTCGCGGCTATGGCACAGAGAAGATAGAAGACCGTATTCACGAAATATTCCCCGAGGCTCGTGTGGCGCGCATGGATCTCGACACTACCCGCACGCGCAATGCCTACGAGCGGCTGATCGGCGATTTCGACTGTGGCAAGACCAATCTGCTCATCGGAACGCAGATGGTGAGCAAGGGGCTCGACTTTGCCCGTGTGGCTGTAGTAGGCATATTGGATGCTGATTCCATGCTCAATTATCCTGACTTCCGCGCCTACGAGCATGCCTTCATGATGATGAGTCAGGTGAGTGGTCGTGCCGGTCGCAAGGGGAAGCAGGGATTGGTGATACTTCAGACCAAGACGCCGCAACTTCCCGTGGTGAGTCAGGTGGTGCATAATGATTATGCCTCTTTCTATAAAGACCTGTTGGCCGAACGCGAAATGTTCCGTTATCCGCCATTCCACCACCTTGTTTATATTTACCTGCGCCATAAGCAGGAGGCTATTGTTGAGGCGGCGGCGCAGGAAATGGGTGCCTGCCTGCGCCGATTGCTTGGCGAACGGGTGTTGGGTCCCGACAAGCCCGCGGTGGCAAGGGTGAAGAATTTGAGTATCCGCAAGATGGTGGTGAAGCTCGAAAACGGCATCAACCGTACGCAGGTATGCACTGTGTTCAGGCAAACCCAACAGCAGATTCAGCAGCAGAAAGGTTACGCCTCACTGCAAGTCTATTATGATGTGGATCCGGTGTGAGATGTTTTTGGAGGAGAGGGAGGTAAGCAGGTGTTCAAAATTAAGCGCCTATACATTTTTCTTTTAGTTTTTATTCTTCGCTTTGACACTATCTTCGCACCCGTTTTATCATCGCCTGCCACCCTGACGATGACGTACGTCGAACGCTGTACGCACATACACCGAACGACGTACGCACGTACACCAAACGTTGTACACACGTACACCGTTCGACGTACGCCGCCACTTTCGCCTGATGGCAGAGCCGAGTGATGTTCAGGAAGATGGCGTCAAGGTGGTTTCTCATGTTCCTGAAACAGTTAGGACAATAGTGCCCCTTCTCCCTGAATGCAACTCAAGTTTTAGCCGACAGCAAAAAATATGAATAAATTAAGGAGATAAAAAACGATTTGATAGACTTTTTTTATTATATTTGTCACAAATATAATAATCACACTGTCTATGCAGAAATACGCAGATTACATCCAGCAGATAGAGATAGACTCTCTATGGAGCGGTAAGAAGCACATCGTATGGAATCTTGACCGAAAGGTCAACATACTGAGCGGTGTGAATGGTGTGGGCAAATCGACTATACTCAATAAGGTGGTCAAGGGTCTGGCTGCGGGCGGGGAGTTTTCCAGTCACATGCTCAAGGGCGTGCGACTGAAGGTGCATCCCAAAGAAGCAAAGTGGATACGCTATGATATTATTCGCAGTTTCGACCGCCCAATGCTCAATTCTGAGACGGTGAACAAGATAGACTTGCCACTCGTGACTGAGCTCGACTGGCAGTTGTTTTTACTCCAGCGTAAGTATCTTGACTATCAGGTGAACATCGGCAACCGCATCATAGACGTGCTGCAGAGCGGGCAACCCGATGCCGCCGTAAAAGCACAGCAGCTCTCTGCACCTAAAAAAAGGTTTCAAGACATCATCGACAATCTCTATGCCGAGACGGGAAAAACCATCATCCGCACGGAAAACGAAATACGATTCACACAGATTGGTGAAACGCTGTATCCCTATCAGCTCTCCAGCGGCGAGAAGCAGATTCTCGTGATATTGCTCACCGTGCTCGTGGAGGACAACAACCCTTACGTGCTCTTCATGGACGAGCCCGAGGTGAGCCTGCATGTCGATTGGCAGCAGCAGCTGGTCGATCTCATTCTTCAGCTCAATCCCAATGTGCAGATCATCCTCGCCACCCATTCACCCGCCGTCATTATGAATGGCTGGATGGACAGGGTGACGGAGGTGAGCGACATCACCGACCCGGAAGTGGCATAAGCTGCAAACGCCAACTGCACTTACTGATAATTCTATTTTTACTACCTCTATCATACCTATGGGGCGCCGACTAAGAGACAATCTTACCTCATCCTACTTCGAAGCAGCCAATAAGCTGAACTCCAGAAACTCTCGACGTAAGATCATTGCATACGTCGAGAGCTATGATGACGTGTTTTTCTGGCGGTCAATTCTATCGCGGTTCGAGACCGACAAGATATATTTTGAGGTGATGCTGCCCTCACGCATAAAGAAGTTGGAACGTGGAAAGAAAGCCGTGCTCATGACCCAGCTCGCCAGTCAAGTGGGGCAGAACATGATTGCCTGTGTGGATGCCGACTACGATTACCTCACACAGGGTATTACAGTGGCATCGCGGCAGATTCTGACCATCCCTTATGTCTTCCATACCTATGCCTACGCCATCGAGAATTTGCAGTGCTACGCACCCTCGCTGCATAATGTTTGCGTGGCGGTCACGCTCAACGACCATAGCATTTTCGACATAGAGCAGTATCTCCGCGACTATTCCGAAGCCATCTTTCCCCTGTTTGTGTGGAGTATCTGGTATTATCGAACACCCAATTACGGCAAGTTTACCATTACTGACTTCCTCAAAATTATTGAGACAGGTAACTTCTCAATGCAGAATGCAGATGCTATCATCAGGAATATCAGGCATAAAGTGGGTAAGAAAATCGAGCAGTTGCAGAAGATAAATCCCAATGCCAAAGAGAGTTATCTGCGGGTAAAAGAAGATGTCAAACACTTGGGCGTAACGCCCGACACCTGCTATCTCTACATTCAGGGGCATCACCTATTCAACAAGGTAGTGGTTCCGATGCTCACCAAAATATGCGATAAGCTGGTGCGCGAGCGTGAGAACGAGATCAACATGCAGAGCGTGCACGGCACGCAACGGCGCAATGAGCTGTCGTGCTATACCAACAGTGTGGAGAACATCGTGCCGCTGCTGAAAAGAAACACCGGATTCATGCAATCCGCTCAGGTACAGAGCATCTTCGCCGACCTACAGCGATACATGGATATCCTCACCGATGCATCGTCGACTGGTGATGCAGCACAGTAAATAACAACAGAAAATATATCAAACGATATATAACTGTGCTTGTCAGCACATGCGTATCTCATTTTGTAAAACAGTATTT
>CAUTTP010000127.1:0-6875 GCA_963541305.1 uncultured Prevotella sp. | reverse complement strand
ATATTGTTAATATCTTTAATCTTGGTGGTTCTGCCGTTCTTTATATCGTCAAGTCCTTTTTGAATGGTCAAAAGTTCCTTCTTTGAAAGAAAATCATCATCGTCGGCAACATTTATGACAATCGGATGTGCATTCTTTCGAGCGACAAAAATCGTCTCGTTCTCAGCCAAATCAAAGTATTTCTTCTGATTGGCTCTGAATTCTCTTGTTGTTATAATCAGCATGTCTCTAAGGCTCTAACGTTATTCAGGTACAAAGATAGGAGTCCTTTTACAAACTTCCAAGCAGTTTGTGTACTTATTTGTGTGCATGGATAATATTCCTTATAAAGAATAATGCAAAAGAGAAATAATCTGTCGGTTTTTATCCCGATAGGCTTCTTATATCAGGATTTTTGACTAAATTTGCGTAGTGTATCAACTTCGGCCGATGCTCTTGTATGGAACAATGAAAGCCGGAGCATGAGAAACGTAACGGTATAAGAAAGACAGATATGGATATAGAACATCAGAAAGCGATAGCGACCCGCCGGCAAGGACTGTCCAACACGCTCGGCATGGAGTTTATTTCGACACCCGAGCCCGACACCTGCATGGCTCGCATGAAGGTGACCGAGGTGAACCGTCAACCTTTCGGCTTCCTCTCGGGTGGGGCTTCGCTGGCGTTGGCTGAGAATCTGGCGGGCGTGGGGTCGATGAGTCTATGCCCCAACAAGATTTGCGTGGGTATCAATGTGAATGGCAGCCATGTGCGTGCAGTGCTTGAAGGCGACACCGTGACAGCTTATGCCAAACTGAAATACAAGGGGCGGACGCTGCACCAATGGGAGGTGGATATCAGAAACTCTGCCGGGCAGCTTATCTCCACCGTGCAGATAACCAACTATGTGGTGATGCCTGGCAAGGGCAGAACGTACCCACAGCCTCCTGTCGACGAATAGAACTGTGAGGCAAGTGCGTCATCAACATACGGCCTTTGCGCTCTTCCGATTGCCCGAGCAGGCGGATTACACGCTTGTGGCGCAAGCCACGGGTACCCCCAAGGCGGTGGCATCGGTGTCGGCTCTGGACAATGAGGAAGGTTTTGTGATTGCTCCTTTCGAGAGCAATGCAGACCATCCCATCCTGTTGCTGCGCCCTGATGTGGTGGAGGTGTGTGCCGTGGGGGTGTGCGAGCCTGTGGCGGGCGATGTCGCCATGATGCCCGAACGGGCAGCGGAGCGTGCGTGCTATCATGAAGACTTTGTGCGTTTCCATGCACAGTTGGCTTCCGGACGATACGGCAAGCTGGTGCTCTCGCGCCGGTCGAGGGTAAGCATGACGGATGCGGTGCAGGCCGAACAGCTCTTTCTCAAAGCCTGCCGTATGTACCCGCATCAGTTCATCGCCCTTGTCTCGACGGAGCAATCGGGCACATGGCTCATGGCTACACCTGAGCTGCTTCTTAAAGGTAGCGGCAGCTGCTGGCAAACCATGTCGCTGGCTGGCACGTTGAGGGCTCCCGAGGTCGGAGACGACTATCGAGACACGGTGTGGTCGGAGAAAAACTTGGCTGAACAGCGATATGTCTCAGCCTATATTTCGGACATTCTGCATCGATATTCAGACCGCATTACGATGACCGGACCTTATACCACGAAGGCAGCTCACCTACTGCATCTGCGCACCGACTTTAAGTTTAAGATGCCCACCTCACGTATGGGCGATTTGCTCACAGCCCTACATCCCACCCCGGCCGTGTGCGGCATACCCAAAGAGGAAGCCTGTCGGTTCATCTTGCAGAATGAGACGACCGACCGCAAATATTACAGTGGGTTCTGCGGCATGCTCCGTCCGCGAGGCGAAACACAACTCTATGTGTCGCTCCGCTGTATGGAGGTTTCACCCGATGCCTGCACGCTCTATGCCGGCGGTGGCCTGCTGGCGGAGAGCGTAGAGCAAAACGAATGGATGGAAACCCAAAATAAGCTGCTCACCATGTACCGACTGTTAAGGTCTTGAAGTTTGAAGTTCAAAGTTGATCCGCCTATGTATTCCAATAAGGACAATGTCAATATCCTCACTGCGCTGCTCATCAAGCATGGCGTAAGGCATGCCGTGCTGTGTCCGGGCAGTCGTAATTCGCCCATCGTGCACAATCTCCGTGAGTGCGGGAAGATGGCGTGCTATCCTGTCACCGACGAGCGGTCGGCGGCTTTCTTTGCGTTGGGTATGTGTCAGGCATTGGACGAGCCCGTAGTGGTTTGCGTCACCTCGGGATCGGCGTTGCTCAATGTCGCCCCTGCCGTGGCCGAGGCCTGCTATCAGCATCAACCGCTCATTGTTGTTTCCGCCGATCGTCCGACACAGTGGATTGACCAGTTGGACGGGCAGACCTTACCTCAAGTGGATGCTCTCGGACGCTTTGTAAAGCGAGCTGTGAGTCTGCCGGAGTCTGCCGACAACGAGCAGCGGTGGTATTGCAACCGCTTGGTGAATGAGTCGATGATTGCCAGTGGGCAGGGGAGCGGCGGACCGGTACATATCAATGTGCCCATCAGCGAACCGCTGTTTGATTATAACGTGGCTGCGCTGCCCGACGAACGATTCATCTCCCTCCGCGTTCCCATTTCGACAAACGTTGACGAGGCGTTGCTCGAAAAATTTCGTATGGCGCGGAAACCCATGATTGTGATGGGGCAGATGAAGCGGCATGCCCTGCCGCCGGGGCTGTGCGAGAGTTTGGAGACTGCAGGATACGTAGTGATGCAAGAGCGATTGAGCAGCGATGATTATACCGCTTGTTATCTTGACGAGGCCGTATCGTTGGTCGAGACCGACGACAGCTATCTGCCCGATTTCATACTCTATGTGGGCGGTACGCTCGTAAGCAAACGTACGCGTCGGTTTCTGCGCAAGGCCAAGCTGGCGGAGTGTTGGGAAATCAATGTCGAGGGCATGCCTCATGACGTGCTGATGAATCTCTCGTGCATCATTCAAGCCCAGCCTGTGGACGTGTTGTCACAATTGCGGTCGCGCGAGAAAGATGCGTTTTGGCAGCGTTGGCAAGAGTTGAAGATGCGGGTGAGAACCCATCAGCAGACCCTCGTACCGCCTTATTCGCAGATGTATGCCGTACAGGCATTGGAGCATTTGACGGCTTGCGAAGATCCCCTCTCGGTGATGCACTATGCCAACAGCATGGCGGTGCGGATGGGAAACATCTTCTCGGGGCATTACATCTACTGCAACCGGGGGGTGAACGGTATCGAAGGCTCACTGTCTGCGGCGGCGGGATTTTCGGTGGTGACAGAGGAAAATGTGTATTGTGTGATTGGCGACCTGAGCTTTTTCTATGACCAGAATGCCTTGTGGAACCGTAACCTGCGCGGCAATCTGCGCATATTGCTGTTGAATAATGGCGGTGGCGGTATCTTTTATCAGCTCGACGGCCTGAAACAGTCGGACGCCTGCGATGAGTTTGTGGTGGCACAACATCATACTACGGCAGAGGGGATATGTCGGCAAAATGGCATTGCCTATTATTCGGCTGGTAACAAGGTGTCGCTCGACAATCTGCTTCATGTCTTGACATGCGCTCATTCCGACCGTCCTATCCTGCTGGAGGTGCAGACCGATGCCGAAGGAGACGCGCTTGTATATCGGAAATATTATCAGATGTTGAAAACAAAAAACTATAGTAAATGACAAATAGAGAATGGAAACCCGTCGAAGGGTTCGACTTTAAGGAGATTATTTTTGAGGAATACAACCACATCGCCAAGATCACGATTAACCGTCCCCGCTATCGCAATGCTTTTACGCCGCTTACGGTGACGGAGATGGGGCAGGCTTTTACTTATTGTCGCGACAGTGTGGACATTCGTGTGGTGCTTCTCACAGGTGCGGGCGACAAGGCGTTTTGCTCGGGCGGCGACATGAACGTGAAAGGGCGTGGCGGATATATCGGCGGTGACGGATTGCCCCGGCTCAATGTGCTCGATGTGCAGATGCAGATTCGTCGTCTGCCGAAGCCTGTTATCGCTATGGTCAACGGCTATGCCATCGGCGGCGGACATGTGCTGCACGTGGTATGCGACCTGACAATTGCGTCCGAAAATGCGGTCTTCGGACAGACAGGCCCTAAGGTGGGTAGTTTTGATGCCGGGCTTGGTGCCAGTTATTTGGCACGCATCGTTGGGCAGAAGAAAGCGCGGGAGATATGGTATCTCTGCAAGCAATATTCTGCTGCGGAGGCCGAGGAGATGGGATTGGTAAATAAGGTTGTGCCCCTCGACCGCTTGGAAGACGAGTGTGTGGAGTGGGCAGAGGTCATGATGGAACGCTCGCCGTTGGCTCTGCGATTGATGAAGGCTGGATTTAACGCCGAACTTGACGGCCAAGCGGGTATACAGGAATTGGCCGGCGATGCCACCTTATTATATTATACGCTTGACGAGGCGCAGGAGGGCGGTAAGGCGTTTCTGGAGAAGCGTAAGCCCGACTTCGATAAGTATCCTAAATTTTTATAGCCCCCTAAGTTAGGGGGTTGGAGGTCTGAACCGCCGTATAATGTATTTTCTCCAATGCAGTCGTTCAGACCTCCAACCTCCTAACTTAGGAGGCTATCTTCCCCAAAGCAATGACCATCTCCTATTTCAAAAAACTCTTCCATTTCAAGCAGCCGGCAATAACGAGCCGGGGCGTGTACACCGTGCACCAGTCCTATTATATAAGGATAGAGCAAAATGGGGTGGTGGGCGTTGGCGAATGCTCTGTGCTGCCTGATTTGAGTTGCGATGCCATGCCCGACGCCGACTATGAGGCAGTGCTCAGCAATGCCTGCACGCTGCTGCGAACCACAGGAGAGATACCCTATAGGGAGCTGCACAGGTTCCCGTCTATCCTGTTTGGCATGGAGACGGCGATGCTCCAGTTGTGCGCCAAAGGTTCTTTGGCACTCTCCAACACGCCTTTCGCGCGGGGCGAGGCAGGCATTCCCATCAACGGACTGGTGTGGATGGGCACGCCCGAGGAGATGTCTGTCCGCATTGAGGAGAAATTGCGGGCGGGCTTCCACTGTGTGAAACTGAAAATAGGAGCTATCGATTGGGCGAAAGAAATAGAGTTGATTCGCTATATCCGCGATCGTTTCACGAAAGAAGAAATCGAGCTTCGTGTGGATGCTAATGGCGGTTTTACACCTGAGAATGCTATGGCGCGGTTGGAAGAACTGGCTAAATATGATATCCACTCTATAGAACAGCCTATCCGTCAGCATCAGTGGGAGGCGATGGCATACCTTTGCAGGCATTCGCCCCTCCCCATTGCGCTCGATGAGGAACTGATCGGGGTGAGCAGCAAATCGCGGAAACGGGAGTTGCTGGATGCCGTCGAGCCTGCCTACATCGTACTGAAACCCAGTCTGCACGGCGGTATGTACGGCACAAAGGAATGGATTGAAATAGCCAACGAGCGAGGCATCGGCTCATGGATCACCTCGGCATTGGAAAGCAACGTTGGGTTGAATGCCGTGGCGCATCTCTGTGCGGAGGTTTATGGACCCGACTTTCCGATGTCGCAAGGCTTGGGTACAGGACAGCTTTATACCGACAACATAGATATGCCGTTGGAAATAAGGGGAGAATACCTGTGGTTTCTTGGGGAATGAAGAGGGTTTCTGGAGGAGAGAGAAGAGGGGAGTGGGGAGAGAGAAATGTCTGTCTGTCGTTTCTCGACTGTTTTACTTGCTGTTTATCCGGCTATTCTCTCTCCCCACTCCCTCTCTCCCCTCTCCTTTAAACAAAAACAAAAGATATGACTCTTGATGCTTTTCTCGCAGAATGGAATAATGACTCCGACTGCATCTTGGTGCATACCAGCGGTTCGACGGGTGAGCCGAGGCCTATGTGGGTAGAGAAGCGACGCATGCTGCATTCTGCACGTGTCACCTGCGACTTCCTCAGACTGACCTCTGCCGATACCGCCCTGCTATGCATGGATCTGCGTTATATCGGTACCAAGATGATGGTGGTGCGCAGTCTGGAGCGCGGGATGCACCTCATCACTGTGCCCCCCGACGGTCATCCTGCCTCGCTTCTCACTCCCCGGCAACGCAAGGCGGGTGTCATCACCTTTGCTGCTATGGTGCCGCTGCAGGTCTATAACAGTCTTGCCGTGCCCAAGGAGGCAGAATGGCTTAAGAGCATCCGCCATCTCATTATCGGCGGTGGAGCCGTTGATGACGGGTTGGAGCGTCGTCTCCGCCATTTTCCCCACGCCGTGTGGAGCACGTATGGCATGACCGAAACGCTCTCACACATTGCCCTGCGTCGGCTGAATGGTCCGGAGAGGAGCGATTTCTATGTACCGTTCGATGGTATAGGCGTTAGTCAGGACGAGAATGGCTGCCTCGTGATCGACGCTCCGCAGGTGCACGAAGGGCTGCTCACGACGCACGACCGTGTAGAGATTGTGCCTGGCAAGGGGTTCCGTGTGCTCGGTCGCATCGACAACATGATTATCTCGGGTGGCGTAAAAATACAGATTGAGGAGGTAGAGCGTGCGCTCCGGCCTTTCATGTCGTCCGCTCCCTTTATGATTACCAAGTGTCCTCATCCTAAATATGGTGAGCAGGTGGTGATGCTCACCGAGGCCACTGACCTTGCAGAAGTGTCTGAAATCTGCACGAATGCCCTTCCCAAATATTGGATTCCCCGCAAATATATCCATGTCGATTCCCTCCCCATGACACCCAATGGCAAGCCCGCAAGAGCCGATACAGCACGGTTGGCAGCACAAGAAAAAAGATGATTGATATTTACATGTCGGCAGAACCCATTAAAGAAGCGCAAGCCCGGCCTCACGGCCACGCTTGCGCTGAGTCACAAAATTATA
>CAUTTP010000126.1:0-7063 GCA_963541305.1 uncultured Prevotella sp. | reverse complement strand
AATCTGAACGAAAAAACTGTAATGAATTCTTGACAGTTTTAGGGGGAGAGGGGAGAGAGGAGAGGGGAGAGAGAAATGTTTTGCGGATGTTTAGGCAATACAACTGTCGGAGTGTTCTCTCTCCCCTTTCCTCTCTCCCCTCTCCCCCCAGACAGACATAAAAACATATTCGCCTTCCTTGCAGAGGGCGGATGCAGGAAAATGAAAAAATGGTTTAGCAGAGTTTTGTCTTAACTTCATAACTCTCTTAACTCCTAAAAAGAACATATTTTTACCCTTAAAGGCCATCTTTTGCTAAAGAAATCCGGCAAAAGCATGGTATATTCGTAAAAACTTAATAACTTTGCCGGCCGGATAATGCTTTCAACAACGTATCATCAGTCAGTAAGATGGTACTCGATATATAATTATGAGAACAACCGTTCATCAGCTTTTGGCACAAAAGGGGGTGCGTCGCATGACCATGCTCACCGCATACGACTACCAAACGGCATGTACAATCGAACAGGCGGGTATCGACATGATATTGGTGGGCGACTCTCTGGGCAATGTGATGCTTGGTTATGAAAACACGTTGGCCGTCACCGTAGAGGATATGGTACACCACGGCAAGGCTGTTTGTCGGGGAGCTCGGGAAACGTTCGTCGTTGTCGATATGCCTTTCATGTCTTATCAGACCTCCGTTTACGATGCCGTGGCCAATGCCGGTCGTATCATCAAGCAGACCGATTGTCAGGCCGTGAAGTTAGAGGGAGGGACTCATTATGCCGACCGTGTGCATGCCATTGTAGAAGCAGGTATTCCCGTTGTGGGGCACATCGGTCTCACTCCGCAATCGTTCAATACGCTTGGAGGATATAAAGTGCAGGGCAAGACCCGGGAGGCAGCCCAACGGCTTATAGACGATGCCCGTGCCCTCGCGGCGGCAGGTGCGTTTGCCATCACCTTGGAATGTGTGCCCGAAGCATTGGCCAAGCTCATCACCGAACAGGTGCCGGCACTCACCATTGGCATCGGGGCTGGCAGATACACGGATGCACAGGTACTCGTTTGCCGCGACATGCTGGGCTATGCCGATGGGTTCACTCCAAAATTCGTTCGGAAATATGCCGATCTGCACACCGTCATGCTTGACGCTTTCAAGCGATACAAGACCGATTGCGAGGCGCAGACTTTTCCTGCCGATGCCCATACGTTCGGCATCAGCGATGAAATCATAGATAAATTATACTAATATCGGGATGCCGCCACACTTTCGGCTCGCTCTCCCGTCATTATGGATAAAGAATAATCAGTTAGAAAAATGCAAATTGTCAAGACCGTTCAGCAAGTGAGGCAGATTGTCGCACAGTGGCGTAGCGAAGGTCTTACGGTGGGGCTGGTGCCCACCATGGGCTATCTGCACAATGGTCACCGCAGCCTCATCGACAAGTCTGTGGCACAGAACGACCGCACCGTGGTTTCTGTTTTCGTTAATCCCATACAGTTTGGCCCCTCCGAAGACCTTGCCGCCTATCCGCGCGACATCGAGCGCGACGCTGCATTGGTAGAAGCTGCGGGTGGCGATCTCATCTTCCATCCGGAGCCGACAGAGATGTATCCACCCCATTTCACCTCTTTCATTGATGCCACCGAGACCACCGAACTGCTCTGCGGTGCCCGTCGTCCCGGCCATTTCCGTGGCGTATGCACGGTGGTTGGCAAACTGCTGAACATCGTTTCGCCCACCCGTGCCTACTTCGGGCAGAAAGACGCACAACAGTTGGCCACCGTGCGCCGCTTTGTGCGTGACCTCAATTTCGATGTAGAGATTGTGGCATGTCCTATTGTTCGCGAATCCGATGGGTTGGCTATGTCGAGTCGCAACACCTATCTTTCTGCTCCCGAGCGTTGTGCCGCTCTCATCCTTTCCAAGAGTTTGGCTCTCGGCTTGCAGGCCATCGAGGGTGGAGAGCGTCGTGCCGACGCCGTGATACGCATCATCACCGACAGTCTGCATACCGAACCGCTGGCACGAGTGGACTATGTGGAGGTGGTGGATAATAACATGCAGCGCGTCGATGTCATCGAAGACGAGGTGCTGGTTGCCATAGCTGTTTACATTGGTAAGACCCGACTGATAGACAATTTTATATGGAAATAACGCTTCTTAAGGCCAAGATTCATCGCGCCGTGGTGACGCAAGCCGACTTGGATTACGTGGGTAGCATCACCATCGATACCCTCCTCTTGCAGGCTGCAGGCATCCACGAATACGAAAAGGTCGAGATAGCCGATGTCGATAACGGCAACCGCTTTGCCACCTATGCCATTGCGGGTGAGCCGGGCACAGGCATCATCTGTCTCAACGGTGCCGCAGCCCACTGCGTTAACGTGGGCGACAGGGTGATTATCATGGCATATGCTGCCATGACACCGGCCGAAGCAGACGGTCATCAGCCGCAGGTGGTGTTCGTTGACGGGCGTAATCGCATCTGTCGCGTGGCCAACTATGAGCGTCACGGTCTGCTTTCCGATCAGCCTTCTGCTACTGTTCCTGATTCTTCCAATGACTGATACAGGTTCTGTAGTGATTATCTGCCTGTCCGTGCCGCCCCTTATGGCAAGCGGTCTAACCCCTCACTTTTATTCCACAACCCATGCTTACAGGAAAGACCATTGTGCTCGGCGTGACCGGAAGCATCGCCGCCTATAAGATTGCCAACCTCGCATCGATGTTGGTAAAGTTGCATGCCGAGGTGCATGTCATCATGACGCCCAATGCCGCCCGCTTTATCGCCCCTCTGACCTTTGAAACTTTGACCGGGCGCAAATGTCTTGTCGACACATTCGACCGTCATTTCAGTTATGAGGTGGAACATGTGGCGCTGGCACATAAGGCCGATGTGCTGGTCGTAGCTCCCGCCACTGCCAATGCCATCGGCAAGTTTGCAGGCGGCATCTGCGACGATATGCTCTCCACTACTTATCTTGCCTGCAAGGCGCCCAAGCTCATTGCGCCTGCCATGAACACGGCGATGTGGGAGAGTGCAGTGCTTCAAGACAACCTCCGCAAGCTCGAAGGCTATGGCGCCGAGATCATCACGCCCGCATCGGGACGGCTGGCCTGTGGCGACATCGGTAGCGGCAAGCTCCCTGCTGAGGACATCTTGCTGGAGCATATCCTGCGTGTTGTCGCTCTGCCTCACGATCTGACGGGGCGTCGCGTCATGGTGACGGCCGGCCCTACCCGCGAGTCGCTCGATCCCGTGCGCTTCATCACCAATCATTCTTCGGGCAAGATGGGCTATGCCATAGCCAAGATTGCAGCCATGCGGGGTGCATATATCACGCTTGTCACCGGTCCGGTCAGTTTGCGTCCGTTTGTCGGCATCGACACTGTGCAGGTCACAACGGCCGCCGAGATGTTCAGAGAGGTGACGAGTCGCAGTGATGCCCATGACGTTATCATCATGTGCAGTGCCGTGGCCGACTATACTCCGCGTACGTATAGCGACCGGAAAATAAAGAAGGGTGACGCTCCGCTCACCATCGAGATGGAGCGTACGCAAGACATTCTGCAATATCTCGGCCGGCACAAGGCTCCCCGCCAGTTCATCGTGGGCTTCTCAATGGAGACAGAAAACATGCTCGACAATGCCCGCACAAAGCTGCATGGCAAGGGTGTAGACATAATTTGCGCTAACTCGATAGCATCGCCTGACACCGGTTTTGGTACCGATACTAACCGTGTGACGCTCGTCATGCCCCGGTCAGAGCATCAGCTACCGCTATGCAGCAAGGAAGAAACGGCCGGTCTCATCCTTGATGCCGTCGTGTCAGAGATGGCTAAACGCAATGCCTGATTTCTCGTTAGCCTGTTATTATGCGTATGATTCTTGTCGCCGACATTGGCAATACCAGTCTTGTGCTGGGTGCGATGGCAGCCGGTAAGGTGCATCATGTTGCCCGCCTTGCCACCATACCCGGTCTCGACGAAGCACAGCTGGAGCAGCGTGTCCGTGAAGCATTGAGCTCTTTCGGGGTGCAGCCGGGCGAATGGGCGGGTTGTGTGTTGTCATCGGTAGTGCCACAGCTTACACCGAAACTGTGCTCCGTGCTCGCACGCCTGACACGCCACGAGGTGATGGTAGTAGGCTCTCCGGACATCAAGACGGGGCTTCCGCTTGCCGTCGACAACCCCTCGGCGGTGGGGCACGACCGTATAGCCGACACGGTGGGGGCTCTCTCCAAGCATGATGCCCCATTGATAGTCGTTGATATGGGTACGGCTACCACCCTCAATGTGGTAGACGGGCACGGCCGATTCATCGGAGGCATCATCGCTCCGGGTGTTCAGACCTCGTTGCAGGCGCTCACAGGGCGCACGGCACAGTTGCCCGAGGTGCCCTTGCTGGCACCTGCCCACATCATCGGGGGCAACACGTCAGACTGCCTTCGCAGCGGCATCATCTACGGTCATGCCTGCATGGTCGATGGCCTCATTGCCCGCTTATCCGCCCAGTTTCCCGTTGCTCCTCGTGCGATTACTACCGGTGGCTTTAGCCCCCTCATCATTCCCCACTGCCACCAGCCCATCATTCATGAGCCCCACTTGTTGCTCGAAGGCCTTCATGCCATTTATCGGCTTAACCGTTAATCCCGTATCTATTTATCTAAGGCACTGATACGATGTGGTTTTATATTGGTGTGCGCCAAAAGTAGAGAATAATCTTTTATTTGCTAATCTTCTATCGCCTTAACTCTTTGAGGATGGGTGTTGTGATACTTGATAGTGAAGTGTGGGCGACATCGCCTATCTGCTCAAACACCACAACCTTGTTCTCGCCCTTATTGAGCCATATACCCGGCAGATAGAGCGTTTGTTGAGGCCCCACGTGCCAATAGCGACCGAGGTTGTGACCGTTTACAAACACGATGCCCTTACCCCATTCGCGCATGTCGAGGAAGGTATCGCCCGTCTCGTTGAGGGTAAACGTGCCTTCATATACGGTGGGTGTGCCCGTGGCGGCCGCAGCCGCATTCGTTGCTTTGGCTGTGGGCGTATCAGCAACGGAGGGCTCAACCGTCATGGGTAGCTGATACATGTTCCAATTGCCGGTAATGTCAATGCCGTTTATTTGCACGGGCGAGATGATTCCCTTGTTGTTATATACGATTTGTGCACCGTAGTTGATGCGTCCGAAGTTCTCTACCAATATCTGCAAAGTGGAGTTGAAGGGGATGTCTATCTCCATCGAATACTTGCCGAACACGCGGTTCAGTTCGCCCACCTTCTCGCCATCGACATACACCGTGGCATAGTCGCGCAGCCCTTCGATATTGAGTGTACCCGAGATGGGCTGGTTAAATTTACGGGTGTACAGCACGTAGCCGTAGCCTTGCCCAAGCTGTTCGAAAGTGAGAGGCTTGTCTGCCGTGACAGGTTTGGTGGCTTCCGCCATGTCAATCACATTGTAAGCCGTTTTGAGGGCGATGTTGGGGATGGCTATCACGGGGTAGGGCGCCGGTGGCTCAGGGATGTTGTAGCTGACGTATTTCTTTATCACGCTACGGATAGAGTCGTATTTGGGCGTTACCCAACCGGCTTCCGAGATGGGTGCGTCGTAGTCGTACGACGTGAGATCAGGTTGCAGGTTGATCTTCTTGTCATAATTCGCACCTGATGTAAAGGCGAAGTTTGTGCCGCCGTGCACCATATAAAAGTTGAATGACACCTTGTTCTGTAAGTAGCACTCGGTCATCTTGGTCACCTCCGAAGCCGACACTTGGGGGAAATTTTCCGCCCAATGGCTCAGCCATCCGGGGTAAAACTCCGCCACCATGTAAGGCCCCACACCGCCGTTGTACTGGTTAACGACCTTTTTCAGATTCTCCACATTGCTCTCGCCATTGGCTGTTGGCAATGCGCCGGGAGTTGCTCCGCCTTCAAAGAGCCAACTGCCGTCCGAGGTGAATGTGGGCGTGTCAAAGCCTGCGTCTATCAGCTGTCGGCGAATGGCAGCGTTGTAGGCTTTGTGTTCCTCTAAGGGGATGTCTTTGCGTTGTGCCACATACGAGCCAAACTCATTCTCCACCTGCACCATGATGATAGGGCCGCCCTTGGTGATTTGCAGGTGCCCCACCTCTTTACCGAGGCGGTCGAGGTAGAGCTTGGTGCGTTTGAGAAACTGCTCGTTGTCGCGCCGTATCTCCATTCCCTCGATATTGAGCAACCACCATGGGTAACCGCCGAATTCCCACTCGGCGCAGGTGTAAGGCCCGGGGCGGAGTATCACCATCAATCCCTCCTCGCCGGCGGTCTGGATAAACTTAGCCAAGTCGTGGTCGCCCTCGAAATTCCACTTCCCGGGCTCCTCCTCGTGGAAGTTCCAAAAGACATAAGTGGCCACGGTGTTCAGCCCCAGCCCCTTCATCATCCGCAGACGATGCCGCCAATATTGGTGCGGTATGCGTGCATAGTGCATCTCGCCACTGTGTATCTGTATGGGTTTCCCATTGTAAAGAAACTCGCCGCCCTTTATCTCAAAGGTATTCTTGTTGGTTGTGGCGACCTTTGTAGTTTGGATTTTCGACTTGACGGAAGCCTTCTTTTGTGCTTGCGCCATAGCTTCCCCGCTACCAATGCAAGTAGCGATGAGAGCCAGCAGGAAAGTTTTTTTTATCATACTTGTATTTTGTTTATATTGAAGTAGTCTTGGCTGTTTGATTTTCCGGAACGAGAGAAACTGTCGTCTTGGTCATTGCAAACGGGAGAGCAGTTTTTCTCAAATGTAAAGATCTTCACAAAGATACGATAAAAATAGAATTTTTCCTACATTTTTCTGCGTTAAAGCGTGGTTCTGCTTCAAAAAAACTTTTAAGCCGGTCAAGCCAGAGGTGACACCACGTTGATATTTTATTTTATTATTGTCCGCTAAACATACCTACAGGCGCCTTTGCCGTAAAGGGGCTTGCCAATGCGGCGCGTGTACCAAACGGCACGCCGATCTCATACTGATGCCGACGTACAGCGTACGCCGTACGCACGTACACCGAACGTCGTACGCACGTACACCGAACG
>CAUTTP010000125.1:0-7138 GCA_963541305.1 uncultured Prevotella sp. | reverse complement strand
CGTACGCACGTACACCGTCCGACGTACGCCGCCGCTTCGCCTGATAGAGAAGAAGAAAAGGGGTTCAGGAAGCCGCCGGCAAGGTGTTTTTCCATGTCCTTGAAACGTTTAGGGCAATATTGATTTCACCCCGGAGTTTTTTCGGCATTTTGTTCGGCATTTCAGTTATTTATTGTAATTTTGCAACATTATCGTTACATAAAGAGGTTAGTAAGATTTTGATAGAGAAACATATCGTACTGGAGGATATTGATCCCATGGTATTCTATGGTGTGAACAACATCCACCTGCAGATGCTGAAATCGTTGTTTCCCAAACTTCGCATCGTGGCACGTGGCAATGTCATGCGCGTGCTGGGCGATGAAGAAGAAATGGCAAAACTCGAAGAAGATGTCGAGAAGATGCGTAGGCATGTGCTGAAATACAATTCTATTGATGATGAGGCTATCGTCGACATCGTGAAAGGACGCCAGACCAAGGAGGATGCCGTGAAAGGCGTGCTGGTCTATAGCGTATCGGGACGCGCCATCAAAGGCCGTTCGGAAAACCAGCAGAAACTCATCGATGCCTTTGACAAGAACGATATGATATTTGCCGTAGGTCCTGCCGGAACGGGCAAGACCTATCTGAGCATTGCATTGGCCGTGAAAGCGCTCAAGGAGAAAACCATCAAGAAAATCATTCTGAGTCGGCCTGCCGTGGAGGCGGGTGAGAAATTGGGATTTCTCCCCGGCGACATGAAAGATAAGATAGACCCCTATCTGCAGCCCCTGTACGACGCATTGGAAGACATGATTCCCGCCGTTCGCTTGCAAGACATGATGGAGAAGCACATCATACAGATTGCTCCCCTCGCTTTCATGCGAGGCAGGACGCTCAGCGATGCCGTGGTGATATTGGACGAGGCACAGAATACTACACCTGCACAGATTCGTATGTTTCTCACCCGCATGGGCTGGAGCACGAAGATGATTATCACAGGTGACATGACGCAGATAGACCTTCCACACGAGCAGAAAAGCGGACTGAAGGAGGCGCTGCGCATACTGTCGGGCATCGAGGGCATATCGGTGGTACATCTCAACCAGAAAGACATCGTGCGCCATAAGCTCGTCACCCGCATCGTAAATGCCTACGATGCCTACGACAAGAAAAGAGAAGAGGATCGTAAGGCAAAAACCGAGAACCGGAACGCCGAAAAAGAAGAAGAAAGCGAAGACCGGCTCACTATCATCAGCACGAGCAACAGCACCGAGAACTAAAGATATTTCAACCATTTAATATTAAGGAGACCCGCTGCGAGAGCATCCTCGGTATGAGGAAGGGGGGTAGAATTATGAAAGCATTAACAAATACCAAGTTCCATTTTGATGGGCAGAAGAGTGTTTATCACGGTAAAGTGCGCGACGTTTATAACATCAACGACGATCTCTTGGTGATGGTTGCCACCGACAGAATCTCCGCATTCGATGTTGTCTTGCCTAAGGGCATCCCTTTCAAGGGTCAGGTGCTCAACCAAATTGCAGCCAAATTCCTCGACCTGACTACCGACATTTGTCCCAACTGGAAACTTGCCACACCCGACCCTATGGTTACCGTGGGCTTGAAGTGTGAAGGGTTTCGCGTGGAGATGATTATTCGCGGCATCCTCACAGGTTCGGCTTGGCGCGACTACAAGAACGGAGTGCGCGAGATCTGTGGCGTGAAACTGCCCGAGGGCATGCGCGAGAACGAGCGTTTCACGGAGCCTATCGTCACTCCTACAACTAAGGCCGACGAGGGGCACGACCTCAATATCTCCAAAGAGGAGATTATCGCACAGGGCATCGTGTCGGCAGAAGACTATGCCGTGATGGAAGACTATACGCGCAGGCTCTTTGCTCGCGGTCAGGAGATTGCCGCCAAGCAGGGGCTGATTCTTGTCGATACCAAGTATGAGTTTGGCAAGCGCGGTGACAAGGTGTATCTCATCGACGAAATCCACACCCCCGACTCCAGCCGTTATTTCTATGCAGAGGGCTATGAAGAGCGCTTCGCCAAGGGCGAACCGCAGAAGCAGCTCTCCAAAGAGTTTGTACGTCAATGGCTCATTGAGCACAACTTTATGAACGAGCCCGGACAGAGCATGCCCGAGATTACGGATGAATATGCCGAGAGCGTGTCCGAACGCTATATCGAACTGTACGAGCATATCACCGGCGAGGCTTTCGACAAGACCACTGAAGACGGTGACATCGCAGCCCGCATAGAGAAGAATGTGAAAGAATATCTTGCATCGCGCAAGTAATCTTGAAATATGTATAAGCAAGAGCAAATCAAACCCTACGACGGTGCGGGTGACAAGGGGGAACTCGTGGAGGAGATGTTCGATAACATTGCTCCCAACTACGACACCCTGAACCACCGCTTGTCGTGGAACATCGACAAAGGATGGAGGCGCAAGGCTATCAAGGCGTTGGAGCCTTATCATCCTCAGGCGATGCTCGACGTTGCTACCGGAACGGGTGATTTCGCCATTCTTGCCGCCAAAATGCTGTCGCCCCGACAACTCATCGGTACCGACATTTCTGAGGGAATGATGGCGATAGGCAGACAGAAAGTAGTGCGAGAGAGGTTGGGCGGCATCGTGTCGTTCCAAAAGGAAGACTGCATGCAGATGACCTTTGCCGATAATTCCTTTGATGCCATCACTGCTGCATTCGGCATACGCAATTTCCAGAACTTGGATCAGGGGCTGCGTGAGATGCACCGCGTGCTGAAGCCCGGGGGACATCTGAGCATTGCCGAACTGACCACACCTGTATCCTTTCCCATGAAGCAGCTCTTCAAGATTTATTCTCACACCTTTCTTCCCATCTATGGTAGGCTGATCTCCAAAGACAAGAGCGCCTACGATTACCTCGCAGCAACCATCGAAGCTTTCCCGCAAGGCGAGGAGATGATGCGGATTTTCAAGAAAGCCGGATTCAATAAAGTGTCGTTCCGACGGCTCACTTTCGGTATCTGCACTCTCTATTTTGCCGAGAAATAGTTCGGATTCGTTAAAATCAATTCCCAAAATCAATATTATTATGGACAAATACGGCCTGATAGGATATCCACTCGGTCACTCGTTTTCAATCAGTTATTTTAACGAGAAGTTTGAAAGCGAGAGCATCGACGCCACCTACGAGAACTTTGAAATTCCCTCGATCGATGAGTTTCCCGAGGTAATCGACATGAATCCCGAACTTCTCGGGCTGAATGTCACGATACCTTATAAAGAAAAGGTGATCAGTTATCTGGATGAGTTAAGCCCGGAGGCGCGAGCCATCGGGGCTGTAAACGTAATCAAGGTGATGCACAAGGGTAAGAAAGTGGTGCTGAAAGGCTATAACAGTGACGTGATAGGATTCACCCGCAGCATTGAACCGATATTGGAAAAATATCACGAGAAAGCTTTGATTCTCGGCACAGGCGGTGCGGCCAAAGCCATTGAGTTCGGGCTGAAATCATTGGGCTTGGAAACGGTGAAGGTGAGTCGTTATGAACGACCGGACACCATCAAATACGAAAAGATTACCACTGATGTGATCAAAGAATACAATGTGGTGGTGAACTGCACGCCCATAGGCATGTATCCCCATGCCGAAGAGTGCCCCCCGCTACCCTACGAGGCGATGGATCAGCGCACGCTGCTGTATGATTTGATCTATAATCCCGACGAAACCCTGTTTATGAAAAAGGGCAAAATGCGTGGTGCCACTGTGAAGAACGGACTGGAAATGCTGTTGCTGCAAGCCTTTGCGAGTTGGGAATTTTGGCATGGCAAGGAATAAACATATACTGCAAATAACATGGACAACCGCTACATGATGCGAGGCGTGAGTGCTGCTAAAGAGGATGTGCACAACGCCATTAAGAACATTGACAAGGGAATCTTTCCGCAGGCATTCTGCAAGATTATACCCGATGTGCTGGGAGGTGCGCCCGACTATTGCAACATCATGCATGCCGATGGTGCAGGTACGAAGTCGTCGCTGGCCTATATGTACTGGAAAGAGACCGGTGACATCAGCGTATGGAGAGGCATCGCGCAAGACGCCATCGTAATGAATACCGACGACCTGCTGTGCGTGGGTGCGGTAGACAATATCCTCGTGTCAAGTACCATCGGTCGCAACAAGATGCTTGTGCCCGGTGAAGTGATTAGTGCCATCATCAATGGCACGGACGACCTACTGGCGCAGTTGCGCGAGATGGGTATCGGCATCTATCCTACGGGCGGAGAAACTGCTGACGTCGGCGACTTGGTGCGCACCATCATCGTCGATTCCACCGTGACCTGTCGTATGAAACGTGCTGATGTGATCGACAATGCCAACATCCGGCCGGGTGACGTCATCGTAGGATTAAGTTCTACGGGGCAGGCTACCTACGAGACAAGATATAACGGAGGCATGGGCAGCAATGGTCTGACCAGTGCCCGCCACGATGTCTTTGCCAAATATCTGGCAGAAAAATACCCTGAGAGTTTCGACCATGCCGTACCCGACGACTTGGTGTATAGCGGCAAATACAGACTGACCGACAGCATGGAAGACGTGGAAGTGGATGCCGGACAGCTTGTGCTCTCCCCCACCCGCACCTACGCTCCTGTCATCAAGAAGATTCTGGACGGCCATCGCGCTGACATCCACGGCATGGTGCACTGCACCGGCGGCGCCCAGACCAAAGTGCTGCACTTCGTGAATGATAACTGCAAGGTGGTGAAAGACAACATGTTCCCCGTGCCTCCATTGTTCAAGGCGATTCATGATTGTTCCGGCACAAGCTGGAAAGAGATGTATCAGGTCTTCAATATGGGGCATCGCATGGAGCTTTACGTACGCCCCGAGATGGCTGGAAAGCTCATCGCCATCAGCAGGAGTTTCAACATAGATGCCCAAGTTGTAGGACATATCGAGGAGGGCAAACGTTCATTAACCATCAAATCCGAGTTCGGAGAATTTAATTACTAATGGCAGAAAACAACAGTATATTAGAGAAATTAGACGGTCTGGAGGCACGCTACGAGGAAGTGAGCACACTCATCACCGACCCTTCGGTGATTGCCGACCAACAGCGATACGTGAAGTTGACCAAAGAGTTTAAGGATCTGAGCGACATCATGAGTGCCCGAAAGCGCTACGTCGACTGCCTCAATACCATCAAGGACGCAAAAGACATCCTCGCCAACGAGAGCGATCCCGACATGAAGGAGATGGCGCGCGAGGAACTCTCGGAGAACGAGGCTCTCAAGCCCAAGCTCGAAGAAGAAATCAAAATTGCCCTCGTGCCCAAGGATCCAGAAGACGCCAAGAACGTGCAGATGGAGATACGCGCCGGTGCCGGCGGAGACGAGGCTGCTCTTTTTGCCGGCGACCTCTTCAATATGTATAAGAAATACTGCGACTCCAAAGGCTTCAACCTGAGCGTTACCAGTGTTTCGGAAGGTGCCGTGGGGGGGTATAAAGAGATAGATTTTGCTGTCAGCGGCGACAATGTGTATGGCACTTTGAAGTATGAGAGCGGCGTGCACCGTGTGCAGCGCGTGCCCGCCACGGAGACGCAAGGGCGCATGCACACCTCGGCAGCCACGGTGGCCGTACTGCCCGAGGCCGACAAGTTTGAGGTGAACATCAACGAGGGCGACATTAAGTGGGATACTTTCCGTTCGAGCGGTGCCGGCGGTCAGAACGTAAATAAGGTGGAATCGGGCGTACGCCTGCGTTATCCGTGGAAGAACCCGACGACCGGCGAGGTGGAGGAAATCCTCATTGAATGTACCGAGACCCGCGACCAGCCTAAAAACAAGGAGCGCGCACTGAGCCGCCTTTACACCTATATCTATGACCACGAGCATCAAAAGTATCTCGACGACATCTCAAGTCGGCGCAAAAGCCTTGTGTCGACCGGCGACCGCAGTGCCAAAATCCGCACCTATAACTATCCGCAAGGACGCGTGACCGATCACCGCATCGGATATACCACCCATGACCTGAGCGGATTTATCGGTGGCGATATACAGGACATGATCGACCATCTGACCGTGGTGGAGAATGCCGAGAAGCTGAAAGAAAACGAACTATAAGCACCTTAGTACATGAACCGCAAGCAATTAGTAGAACAGATCTTCGGCAAGAGGAGTTTCCTCTGCATAGGATTAGACACCGACATCCGTAAAATTCCGGAGCACCTGCTCCAAAGCGAAAGCCCCATCTTTGAGTTTAATAAACAGATCATCGACGCCACAGCTCCCTACTGCGTGGCTTACAAGCCCAACCTTGCCTTCTATGAGAGTTTGGGGGTGAAAGGTTTGGCCGCATTTGAACGAACAATCAATTATCTTAGCAAGTTCTATCCCGAACAGTTTATCATTGCCGATGCCAAGCGCGGCGACATCGGCAACACCTCCACCATGTATGCCCGCACGTTCTTCGAGGAGTATCACCTCGATGCACTCACCGTGGCTCCCTATATGGGTGAGGACAGTGTGAAACCGTTTTTGGAGTATGACGGCAAATGGGTCATCCTCCTCGCATTGACTTCCAACAAAGGCTCGCACGACTTCCAGCTCACCGAAGACGCCCGCGGCGAGCGTCTCTTCGAGAAGGTGCTGCGCGTGAGCCAAGAGTGGGGCACACCCGACAACATGATGTATGTGGTGGGTGCCACACAGGGTGAGATGTTCGCCGACATCCGCAAGGTAGTGCCCACCCACTTCCTCCTCGTGCCCGGTGTCGGCGCACAGGGCGGCAGCCTGCAGGAAGTGTGCCGATACGGCATCACCAAAGATTGCGGGCTGCTCGTCAATTCCAGTCGCGGCATCATTTATGCCGGCAAGGGCGAAGATTTTGCCGAGGTGGCAGCTGTGAAAGCCAGAGAGCTACAGCAGGAGATGGCTGCAGAATTGGAAAAACTATAATCTTCCATTTTCATTTTCTTGGGGATGTCCGGGGGAGAGAGAAGAAGTGAGGGGGAGAGAGAACACTCCGGCAGTTGTATTGCCTAAACATCCGCAAAAGTGTTCTCTCTCCCCTCTCCTCTCTCCTCTTTCCTCCAAAAACTGTCAAGAATTCATTACAGTTTTTTCGTTCAGATTTTCGTTCATTCTAGA
>CAUTTP010000124.1:0-7249 GCA_963541305.1 uncultured Prevotella sp. | reverse complement strand
GGGGGGTGGGGAGGGAGGAGAGGGGAGGGGAGAGAGAAATGTCTGCTTGTTGTTTGGGAGTTAAGGGAATTATCGCTTGCTCCACTCGCTAAGGAGTTAAAAACAAATGTCTCTTTGGTATTTATCAAGCTATTGTCCTCTAACTCCTTAAGAACATACTTTTACCTCCCTTGCGGATTCAGGAAGATGAACAAATCGTTTAGCAGAGTATTGTCTTTAACTCCTTAGCGAGTGGAGCGAGCGATAACTCCTTTTACTCCCTTAACTCCTGAAAAAGAACATGTTTTGCTCTCCTTGCAGAGGAACTTGAGAAGTAACTCTTTTTCTTATAATTTTGTTGCAGGACCTCCCTTGCCTGTCATATTTTATATACCTTTGCACCGAACTACCACAAACTTTAACCATGCAACAGGATAAAGCGGCATTAAAGAGGACACGCTTTGGTATAAGCGCTATCTACTTTACCACGGGATTGACTTTCGCCAGTTGGGCGAGCCGTATCCCGGATATACAGCAGTTATTAGGACTTAGCAACGGGCAACTGGGTTCGGTACTATTCTCCATTCCTTTCGGACAACTGTTTATGATGGCGCTTTCGGGCTATCTGGTAGGCAGGTTTGGCAGTCGTGTCACTACGATTTTCTCTGCGACAATGTATAGTTTGGTACTTTTCTGCATCTCATTGACTACGAATTACATCACCCTCTGTCTTTGTTTGGCTGCTTTCGGAGCCATGGCCAACTTTATTAACATCGCTATCAACACGCAAGCCGTATTCTTGGAGAAGATGTACGGACGCAACATAATGTCCAATTTCCACGGACTATGGAGCTTGGGAGGGTTTCTTGGCGGTATCATCGGCACCGGATTTGCCAATACTTCGTTATCCATCAGTTGGCATTATGCGTTTGTCATGGCGGTGTGCATGCTGATTATCTATTTCAATAAGAATCATTTGGTGAGACAAGAGCCTAAAAACAACAGCGAAACACCGCATCGCAAGTTCAGTCTGACGACCATTGACGGTATCATTATCGTCCTCGGTATCATGTGCTTTGGCGGCATGTTCTGCGAGGGAACGGTCTATGACTGGAGCAGTGTCTATTTTGCGAGTGTGGTAAAACCAGACGCATCGTTAGTGAGGGCGGGCTATGTGGTCGGTATGGGCACCATGACCTGCGGCCGATTCTTTGCCGATCACTTCGTGAGCAAATATGGCGCATCGCGTGTGCTCCTCGTTTGCGGATTCCTGATAGTATGCGGATTGCAGATTGCCATTGTCTGGCCGATGCTTATTCCTGCCACGTTGGGCTTCTTGCTGGTAGGGTTTGGTATCTCCAGTATCGTACCCATCTGTTACAGTCTGGCCGGAACCTACTCCACAATGCAGGCCAGCACAGCCATCACTATCGTGTCATCCATCAGTTTCTTGGGCTTCCTCATCGGCCCGCCCATCATCGGTTGGATGGCTGAGGTAACCAATCTGCGCATCAGTCTTGGTGTTGCTTCAACGTTCGGACTGTTTATCGTTATCCTGTCAAGGATAGTGAACAAACGTATACAGGCAATAAATGGCAGCAAATAACACTGTTACGATATATCATATATAAAGCCCTCACTATGAGTTTGTCATAGTGAGGGCTTTGTGTTTAGGCAGAATAGTGATACAGTTATGCTGATATAGCCATGCGATGACAATGTTTGGGCATTGCCATTAGTTCCACGTTACTGTGTTCTTTCCGGATTTTTGTCGGCCGCTTGTCTATACCATGCCTCTCCATTGCATAAACTGTTTCACTGTCTCCGGGTCGTTGTGATCGAAAAAGACGCTCTTAGCGGTGTCGAGTTTCCTGAGTTCTGCCATCTCCGCATCGGTGAGGGTAAAGTCGTAGATGTTGAAGTTTTCTTCCATTCTCTCCTTATGGGTCGACTTCGGAATAATAATCACGTCGAGTTGGGTAAGATAGCGGAGGGCAACAGCCGCACCGGATACACCATGCGCCTTGCCAATCTCTGCAAGCACGGGATTGGTAAAAAGTCCGTTGCGACCCTCTGCCAATGGGCCCCACGACATGATTCGGGTACCAAACTCCTTCATGTATTCGTATGCCTTAAGCTGCTGGCAGAATACGTGAGTCTCCACCTGATTCACTGCGGGCACGATATCCACATTGCTTGCAAGGTCGATGAAATGGTTGGGCTGGAAATTGCTCACACCAATGGAGCGCACCTTACCCTCACGCAGAGCATCCTCAAGTGCCCGATAGGCACCGTAATAATCGCAGAAAGGCTGGTGAAGGAGCATGAGGTCGATATAGTCCGTGTCAAGTTTTCTCAAGCTCTCGTCAATACTTGCCTTAGCTTTTTCGTAGCCATAGTTGCTCAGCCAGATCTTGGACACGAGGAAAACCTCCTTGCGGGCAATGCCACTCTTCTTCACGGCAGCACCCACACCACTCTCATTAGCATAAGCCTGAGCCGTGTCGATCATGCGATAACCCACGCTCAGCGCATCTGATACGCAACGTTCTGCCTCGTCTGGACTAACCTGATATACACCATAGCCTAACTGAGGCATCTCAATTCCATTGTTCAAAGTAATGGTCTTCATAATCTTTTAAGTTTAAAATGATATTGCAAAGATAGGGAAACCCTATAGGATTTCATTATATAAATTACAGTTATCTTTACACGAATTACCTTTTCTCTCACTCTTCGGCGTAGCAATGACTATGTCTTGCGTTTGATATGTCAATGAATGCATCGACATTTAGGCCTGATGGATGTGTAAAAGTATCCCGTTTTATCGCTCAAACATCACTTTTTTGCTAACTTTGTCATATCAATTGTAATGATACGAGACTATGCCAATTATCAGAATAGAAAATCTGGATCATCCCGGAACGGAGGTCTTTCATCGACTCACCGACCACCAGCTGTGCAATAAGCTCCATCCCGAAGCCGCCGTAATCATCGTGGAAAGTCCGAAGGTCATACAGGTGGCACTGTCGCAAGGCTACACCCCGCTATCCCTGCTTTGCGAAGAACGGCATATCACAGGCGATGCTGCCGACATCATTGCACAGTGTGACAATATCTCTATATATACAGGCAGTCGCGATTTGCTGGCACAGCTTACCGGCTATACGCTTACTCGTGGGGTGCTCTGCGCCATGCGTCGCCCAAAGCCGAAGACCGTCAGTGAGGTATGTCGCAATGCTTCACGCATTGTCATCATTGATGGGGTGGTCGATACGACCAACATTGGCGCCATCTTTCGTTCGGCTGCCGCATTGGGCATTGATGCCGTTCTGGTCACTCGAAACTCCTGCGACCCATTCAACCGCCGTGCTGTGAGGGTGTCGATGGGGGCGGTTTTTCTGGTACCGTGGGCTTGGTTGGATGCTCCCCTCACCGCTTTGCATGAGATGGGCTATAAGACTGTCGCCATGGCGCTGACCGTCAACTCCATCTCGCTTGATGATCCGCGTCTCCAATCAGAACCCAAACTTGCCGTCGTGATGGGTACAGAGGGCGATGGTCTGCCCCAAGACACCATCGCATCGACCGATTATGTGGTACGTATACCGATGGCTCATGGTGTAGATTCGCTCAATGTGGCAGCTGCCGCCGCCGTTGCTTTCTGGGAATTGCGACATCGATAAGCCATTATGCAACAGCGGTTTAATAACCAATAGTGAATCTCTCCTTATGGTGAGTTGGCTTCTCCAACTCGTCTACCATAGCCATGGCATAATCCTGTACTGATATGTGACTATTGCCTTCTGCATCCACAATGAGGTCGTCCTTGCCCAAACGAAACTTGCCGGTCTTCTTTCCAGCCTCATCGAAAGAGCCTGCCGGTGAGAAGAATACCCAGTCAATGTCGTTCTCATTCATTAGAGTATTGAGGTAAAATTCACCCAATGGACGTACGCCATCCATGATTTCCGCGGGTATTGCACCGGAATCAACCACACGAAGGTTGGGGGCACAAAACAGCGTGCCGGCACCGCCCACAATCAGTAGACGCTTTACGCCACCCTGCTTGGCAGCTTTCAGAATCTTAGGATAGTTGGTATTGATGAGATTGGCTATATCCGGATTTGTCCAACCGGGATTGTAGGCAGAGATGATGGCATCCTTGCCGGCTGCTAATTTTGCAATGGCAGCCACATTAGCCACATCTTCTTTTACCGCCGTTACATTATCGTGCCGGGTCACTTTCTCCACATTGCGTACTACAGCCGTTACCTGATGCCCACGCTCCACCAGCTCATTCAACACTGCAGAACCTACGAAGCCTGTTGCCCCAATCAATAATACATTTGCCATAATTCTGTTTCCTTTCTCATTTTAAGTTGTTATTATTTTTGTTTGTTATCATTCAAGAATAGGTTTTAGTTCTCTTTACGTAACTCCTAACTTTCTGATTGATACTGCAAAGTTACGTCGTCCAATCCATTTCTGCAAGAAGGCACGAAAAAGAAACCTACTAACCAAAAAGTAGGAAAAGCCTAAAACACTGCTCTACTTCACTCATTGATTAACTTTGATTAACCTAATAACCAGCGGCTTATAGGGTGCTACGGTATCAGTTCATCTTCCCTTCGATGCCCGCTGGCAGTGAAGATGGCTATGATGCGGTGGGCTTCATCTGTAACGCGTACTTCGATGAAAGGCATTTTGTGGTGATTCACTATCTCGTGAGCCTCGGCGTAGAGGTAGCTTCCGAGCCTACCGGTTTTGGTAAAAGTGATGTTTGAATTGGTTGAGACGGTAATGGTGCGATGGCTATTGGTAGCTACGGCACAGGCAAAGTCGGCCAGAGTGAAGATAGCTCCGCCCTGACATACGCCAGCTCCGTTGAGGTGGCGCTCCTCTACCTTCAGGCGGGCTTTGGCATACCCCTCGACAACCTCCATGAGTTCTATGCCAATGTAGGCGGCAAAGAGGTCGCGTTTGAAAAATTCCTTGATGTCCATGATATGATGCTCTGCGGTTCCGCAGCCCCGGCTCTGCTGGTGTAGGGCAAAGGGAAACTATATGGCTAATTCTAAAAGGTCTTCATCCGAAAGCGATTTGAGACGATGCTTGGCAATAATCTCATTGGCGCGCCTGCGGTCATCGGTCTTGAAGATGAGGATGCCCTTGTTTTTGAGCAGGAACGAGTAGAGGTAAGTAATCTCAATTTCGGCAGCTGCGAATATTTCGAGGGCATCGGCAGCCTTTCCGGGCGTATTGTCGAGTTCAATACACTGCACGGTGCTGAGTGTGACAGTGATACCGCTCTCTTGTAACACGAGGAACGCGCGCTCTGGCTCGGTGCAGATGATTCGGCAGATACCGAAGTCTTGAGTATCGGCCACGGTGGTGGTGATGAGCTGAATGTTGGCCTGCTTGAACAATCGGAGAACCTTCTCAAGTGTGCCTGCCTTGTTTTGGAGGAATATGGATAATTGATTGACCATGATGTTTCTATCTTTGAATATTGAGGTTTGAACTTTGAACTTTATGATATTACCTTTCATCCTTGAGGAATGCCCGGCGGTCAATCACACGCACGGCTTTGCCTTCGCTCTTGGGCAGCGTGCCTTGAGGCAGGAGCTTGACGTGTGGCGTGAGCAGAATCTCGTCGTGCAAGGCATGGGCAATGTTCTTGGTGAGACGCTGGAGTGCACCGAAATCATCGGCGAAACCCTGTGCCAACTCAACCTCCACGTTCATCGCATCGTTGCTCTCCTCGGTGTAGAGCGTGATGAGATAATTGCTGCCCAGCTCCTTGAATTGCATCAATACCTGCTCAATCTGGATGGGGAATATGTTGACACCTTTGAGCACAATCATGTCGTCGCTGCGTCCCTTCATGCGGTCGATGCGCCGGTGATGCCGGCCACACGGACATTCGCCGGTGATGATGCGTGTGAGGTCACGTGTGCGATAGCGGAGGAGCGGCATGGCCTCACGGTTGATAGTGGTAAGCACAAGCTCACCCATCTCGCCGTCGGGTACGGGCTTCAGCGTCTGCGGGTCTACTATCTCCACGATGTAATAGTCCTCCCAGATGTGCATGCCGTTTTGCTCCTTACATTCGAAAGCCACACCGGGGCCACACATCTCTGACATACCGAACGAATTGTAAGCCTTCACACCCAGCATATCCTCGATGCGCCTACGCTGTTCATCGCTGTGAGGCTCTGCACCGATCGCCAAGATGCGGAGCTTGGTATCGCGTTTAGGGTCTATGCCTTCCTGCTGCATCACCTCGAAGATACGGGTGGCATAGGAGGGAATGGCATGTACCACCGTCGTACCGAAGTCTTTGATAAATTTGATTTGGCGCTTCGTGTTGCCTGCTGCTGCCGGTACGGTGAGCATACCCACTCTCTCGGCACCATACTGAAATCCCAGTCCGCCGGTAAACATGCCATAGCCTGATGAGTTCTGGAACACATCCTCCGGTCGTGCTCCCACCATCCATAGGCATCGTGCCACGGCATTAGCCCATTGGTCAAGGTCGCGCTGGGTATGCAAGATGACTGTCGGGTTGCCCGTCGTACCGCTTGATGAGTGCAGCCGCACGCAGTCTTTCAGTGGCGATGAGGCAATGCCGAAAGGATAGGTGTCGCGCAGGTCTTGCTTGGTGGTGAAAGGAATCTTGCGAATGTCGTCCAATGTCTTGATATCCTCGGGGCTTAGGTTAGCCTCCTCAAAGCGTTTCTTATAAAAAGGTGAATTCATGCAGTGAGCCACAGTTTCCTTGAGACGTTTGAGTTGGAGGATTTCTATTTCCGAACGCGTGAGCGTCTCCATGTCAGGGTTAAAGTACGGCGAGTATTCCATTTTTAATTCATAATTTCATCTTCCATTATCCTAATATGCACGAATAATGAGACTAATTAGGTTTAATTAGGGCAAATTTAGCAATAAAATCTGATAATGAGTTAGATATTCAAAATTAAACGTATCTGTTTTTAATTATTTCGTCTTTATTTCTCAGAAGTTATTTCTCGGGAGTTAAGGAAGCTAAAGGAGTTATCGCTCGTTTCACTCGCTAAGGAGTCAGAGACAAAAGTCTCATTGGTGTTTATCAAGCTGTTGTCCTTTAGCTCCTTAGCGAGTGATAACTCCTTTAACTTCCTTGACTTCCTCAACTCCCTTAACTTCCTTAACTCCCAAACAACAGGCAGACATTTCTCTCTCCCCTCTCCTCACTCCCCTCTCCCCCTAAAACTGTCAAGAATTCATT
>CAUTTP010000123.1:0-7264 GCA_963541305.1 uncultured Prevotella sp. | reverse complement strand
TTGTGGGGGAGTGTGTGGGGGGTCGGGGGGCTTTATCTGTTGTGGGGTTTTGCTTGTACTGGTTCTTACCCCCCCCCCCCCCCCCCCCCCCCCCCTCTCCTCTCTCCCCCTAAAAAGGAATCAGTGCGTGTTCTGCCACCATTTTGTTTTCTCACGGCCTTTGATAGACACGGAGTTGATGCTCGGGTCGGAAATAGTGATGCCCGAGAAAGTGTCTATCTTGATATATTGTGCGGTGCCGTAAAGGTAAGAATATACCGAGTCGGTGGTGGCAGCAGCCTTGATCACGTTGTCGAGCTGTGAGTGGAAATTGCTGCGCAGTGTGGTGTTTTCACAGAGGTGGTCTACGTAACTGCCCATGTCGTAGAACAGAGGAACGGTGAATCCATCAAGCACCTGTATGCTGTCGAGTAGGGATGTGTCGAAAGTATAGCGTGAGTTAATCTCTTTCATCAGCACAGCCAGAGCTTCAACCTCACGGCAGTCGATAGCCGAAAGTGAGCCATAGGGGATGGCGTAAGATGAGTAGAAAGTGTGGAAAGCACTGATAATGGTAGCATAGGCGGGGGTGGAAGATGCCAAATATCTCCACATCGTGTGATAGGGCATGCCGAATGCCAGTACTTCGGAGGTGGAACCGATGAGAAAGTTGGTCACGTCTTTCAATTCATATGCCGTCTCGATGTTGGCCATGTAGCAATCGTCAAAGAGAATATACTGCATCTTGATTCCGGCGGCAGATATTCCGCTGGCAAGGGTAGGGATGTCGGTAGCATAATTTGTGCTGCTCACACTGCCATAGAATCGTGTGCGGGGATCCACGGTCATGGTCGTCTGCCGGGCAGAGACACCGCTCATTGCCTTTGCGTCAGATGGTTCGCCGGTCATCAGGTTCTGCTTAGCATTATAGGGATAACTTGTCCAGTCATCCTTATAGGTCCATCCGCATCCGTGCCCGCCGATAATCATTGCATAGTTAAGGGCGTAAGCATTGGTCTGAACATCATTCAGAATTTCGGTGATTCCGTCGGCCGTGGTATAGCTGTTGCCGGTGTAAGTCTTGAGCGTAGTATGTTCAATGCTTCCTTTATTATAGGTCACCTCATATAAACTCGACTCAGTGGGCGACGTGCTAAGGAATACCAACAGGCGTCCCGGTATTCCGCGGACAGACCTGATGGCGCTTTCGATGCTGTCGAGATTCTGCATCAGACTGTAATACAAGCCATTGTCAGTGGTGGAGCCTGACCACGGCATGTAGACTAATACGGTTTGCTTGTTGATACTGCTCACATCCACGCTGTCTCCATCATCGCAAGAGGCGATGCCGAGAAGGGCGAATAAGATAATGATGCAGTAGAATGAATGTCTCATAATTGTGTTTGTTCTGTTAGTATTGAAAGATACCCGCCCAGCATGCCGGGTATCTTTCAAGAAATAAATGCTCGATGAAGCCTACTGATTATTTGCTTTTCAATGCGGCAAGCGATTCCCTGAGCGATGCTATTTTCTCCTCGGAATCACTCTGCTTCTTACGTTCGCGGGCGATAACAGCCTCTGGGGCGTGAGCCACGAAGTTCTCGTTGGCGAGTTTCTTCTTGATGCCGGCAAGAAATCCTTCAAGGTGAAGAAGCTCTTTTTCCTGCTTCTCGATCTCTACCTCTACATCGATGAGGTCGCCCACGGGTACGGCAAACTCGTATGTTCCCACCATGAAGGCACTGGCGTCCGCGCCTTTGTCGCCCACCACATCAAGGCTCTTGAGGTTTGCCATTTTCGTGATGACAGCATTGTAAGCTTCGAATTTGTTAGCTCCTACGGCCTGAAGCACCAACTGCTCCTTCTGGGCAATGTTCTTTTGATTGCGTACCATACGAACGCCGGATACCACCAACTTCACCTGCTCGATATCATTGGCAAGTTGCTGTTCGGCATCTGTTGGAGTGGAGAGGTCGAGCGTGGCCTTCATGATGCTCTCTCCGTCTTTGCGATCGATGATGTGCTGCCACAGTTCCTCGGTGATGAACGGCATGAAAGGGTGCAGCATCTTGAGCAAATCATCAAAGAATCGCAGGGTGGCATCATAGGTTTGCTTGTCGATGGGCTTCTGGTATTCGGGCTTGATCATCTCCAGATACCAGCTTGAAAACTCGTCCCAGAAGAGGCGGTAAACAGTCATCAGTGCTTCTGAGATGCGATAATTCTTGAACTGCTCGCCCATCATGGCATTCACTTCCTTAAGTTTTGCCCCAAACCAAGCCACTGCAATCTTGTTGGCTTCGGGCTGATTGATGTCGGCAGTTTCCCATCCTTGCACAAGGCGGAAGGCGTTCCATATCTTGTTGTTGAAGTTGCGGCCTTGCTCGCAGAGGGTCTCGTCGAAGAGAATATCGTTGCCGGCGGGTGCGGAAAGCATCATGCCCATACGAACGCCATCGGCTCCAAACTTGTCGATGAGCATCAACGGGTCGGGTGAATTACCGAGGCTCTTGCTCATCTTACGCCCCAGTTTGTCACGCACGATGCCCGTAAAGTAAACATGCTTGAATGGGAACGTGCCCTTATACTCATACCCTGCCATAATCATTCGGGCTACCCAGAAGAATATAATGTCCGGTCCGGTCACCAAATCGGATGTAGGATAGTAGTATTGGATGTCTTCATTGTCGGGCTTGTTGATGCCGTCGAACACAGAGATTGGCCATAGCCATGATGAGAACCACGTATCGAGGCAGTCGCTTTCCTGCCCCAAATCTTCGGCTTTCAGGCTTGGGTTCTTTGTTTGAGCAGCTGTGAGAGCCTGCTCTGCGGTCTCTGCCACGACAAAATCACTCTTTCCTTCCGCATCCTTGAAATAGTAGGCGGGGATACGATGCCCCCACCAGAGTTGGCGGGAGATACACCAGTCTTTGATATTCTCCAGCCAATGACGGTAGGTGTTTTTATATTTCTTGGGATAAAACTCTATGTCGTCATCCATCACAGGGGCGAGAGCAATATTGGCAAAGTGCTGCATCTTGAGGAACCACTGGGTAGAAAGTTTGGGCTCGATAGGCACATTGGTACGCTCGGAGAATCCCACCTTATTATCATAGTCCTCAATTTTCTCCATCAGTTGGGCTGCTTCGAGATCGATAGCAATCTGCTTGCGCACGTCCATGCGGTCTTGTCCCACGTAGAGACCGGCCTGCTCTGAGAGCGTGCCGTTATCATTGAAGATGTCTATGGTCTCCAAACCATGCTTCAAGCCGAGGGCATGGTCATTCACGTCATGTGCCGGCGTAACCTTCAAACAGCCTGTTCCGAACTCCACATCAACGTAATCGTCTTCGATGACGGGAATAGTACGATTCACGAGAGGCACGATTACATGTTTGCCCTTGAGCCAAGTGTTCTTCACATCGTTGGGATTGATGCACATGGCCGTGTCGCCCATGATGGTCTCGGGGCGTGTCGTGGCCACAATGGCATAGTAACCCTTGCCATCCTTGTGCATCACGTTACCCTCATCCTTGCGCTCCACGCTTGCCTGATCTTCGGGAGCGACATAGTATTTCAGGTAATACAGCTTGCTGTGCTCATCCTTATAAATCACCTCCTCGTCGGAAAGGGCAGTCTGTGCCTGCGGATCCCAGTGCACCATACGCACGCCACGATAGATCAGTCCTTTGTTGTAAAGGTCGACAAACACCTTGATCACGCTTTCGCTGCGTATCTCGTCCATGGTGAAAGCAGTGCGATCCCAGTCGCAAGAGCATCCGAGTTTGCGGAGTTGCTTTAGGATAATGCCGCCGTGCTCGTGTGTCCAGTCCCAAGCGTGCTCCAGAAACTCCTCGCGGGAAATATCATTCTTCTTGATGCCCTGTTCAGCAAGCTTGTTCACCACCTTTGCTTCGGTAGCGATAGAAGCATGATCCGTTCCCGGCACCCAGCAGGCATTCTTGCCCTCCATGCGGGCGCGGCGCACCAAGATGTCTTGAATCGTATTGTTCAGCATGTGTCCCATGTGGAGCACACCGGTAACATTGGGTGGGGGAATAACCACCGTGTAAGGCTCGCGACCATCGGGTTTGCTACTGAATAGCTTGTTGTTAAGCCAGTATTCGTACCATTTCGACTCTACTTCTTTAGGGTCGTACTTGCTTGCTAATTCCATTTATAATGTTGATTTATACCTTATTTTATAATAAAAACGACTGCAAAATTACGAAATTCCCACCTAAAAGCATTAACTTTGCATCAAAAAGATTCAACAAGTGCATACACGAGAAGAAAAGCTGGAAGCTTTCGGTCGATTGCTTGACGTGCAGTACAGATTGCGAAAGGAGTGCCCGTGGGATAGGAAACAGACCATCGAGAGTCTCAGACCGAACACGATAGAGGAGGTTTATGAGCTGACTGACGCATTGGCAAGGCACGATTCGCACGAGATGATGAAGGAACTCGGCGACGTAATGGAGCATTTGATGTTCTATAGCATTATAGGGGATGAGGAAGGAGAGTTTGATATGGCAGACATCTGTAATCAGGAGGCCGACAAACTCATGTTCCGTCATCCCTTTATTGATTGGAGCCAGAGCAAGGGCGAGTGGGGGATAGACAACCATTCCTTCACGGTGCACAATCCGGACATGATGCTTAACGCACAGGGGCAGGCAGTCTATAAGGAGGACGAGCGTGCGATTAGCGACCGACCTGACACGGCAACTGCCGTCGAACAGACTTGGGAGCAGATCAAGCAGAAGGAGAAGGATGGCAATGCCAGCGTGTTAAGCGGTGTGCCGAGTGCCCTACCGTCGCTCATCAAGGCCTATCGCATTCAAGACAAAGCCCGCAACGTGGGCTTCGACTGGGAAGATAAAGATGATGTTTGGACCAAGGTACGCGAGGAACTGGACGAATTGGAAACCGAACTCAAGAAAGGAGACCGAGACAATGCAACAAAAGAGTTGGGCGATTTCCTTTTCAGCGTCATCAATGCCGCCCGTCTTTATCGCCTCAATCCTGACAATGCGCTGGAGTCGACCAACCGGAAGTTCATCTCACGCTTTGGCTATATTGAGCAGAAAGCTAAGGAGCTGGGTAAAGATCTCAAGGAGATGACACTTGGCGAGATGGATGCTCTTTGGCAGGAAGCCAAGAATTTGGAGAGTGAGCAATAGAATTCATCGCCCCAATCGGATAGAAGTAATAACAATAAATGATATAATTATGATAAGACTGACATACCTTGCAGCCGTGCTGCTCATCGCTTCTTTCTTTGTGATAGGATGCAAAAACGTATCGGGCAATGCCGATGCGGCTTCAGATTCTGACAGCATTGCCGTGGAGGGAGCGGTCTTTGCCGACACCACGATATATGGTGTGTGTGGAGAAGGAACCACCATGAACACGCTGGAACTGGTTCTCGATTCCGGAGATACGCTCATGTTCATGATAGCGGAAGATGCCGACGGGCGCAAGAATGTGCAGGGCGGATTGCTTGTGGGCGACAAGATGGCTGTAATCAGCGGTGGTGTAGTGGATGGCGAGGCACAGGCCTTGAAAGTTGTCAACCTGACTACGTTGCTCGGAAAGTGGACCAGTCTCGATAAGAACTTTGAGATACAAGACGGCGGCGTGGTGAAGTCGAACGTGCAGGCGGAGACAAATCCGTGGACCAGCTGGAAAATATTGAATGGTCAGCTGGTGCTCAACAGAGATACTTTCGACATAAGCAGTCTGGGGAAAGACTCGCTTTATCTGGAAAACAAGAACGGAATATTTACTTATAAACGTCAGATCTAAGGCACAGTCAGTAAGTATTTCTTTATTCTTCTGACACATGGAACCATTCAGAATCCATATATTAGGTTGCGGCAGTGCATTGCCTACGCTGAAGCATTCGGCTTCGTCACAGGTGGTTGAGGTGCGTGGCAAGTTCTTTATGGTCGATTGCGGCGAGGGCACCCAGATGCAATTGCGTCGTTCGCACGTGGGTTTCAACAAGATTCAAGCCATCTTCATTTCTCATCTTCATGGCGATCATTGCTTCGGACTGATAGGAATGATCTCCACATTCGGCATGCTTGGCCGCACCGCCGCGCTGCATGTGTATGCCCCAGCCGAGTTAGGGCATGTTCTCAGCATACTGATGGAGACGTTTTGCCGTGGGCTGGACTACAACGTGGAGTTTCATGCGGTCGACACCACTCGTAAGCAAGTGGTGTTCGAGGATAAGAGTATAACGGTAGAGTCTATTCCCTTGCAGCACCGAATAGCATGTTGCGGCTATCTGTTCAAGGAAAAACCTACCTTGCCTCACATCCGTCGTGACATGATAGACTTCTATCAGATTCCCGTCAGCCAGATTAACAACATCAAGAATGGAGCCGACTGGACTACGGCAGAGGGTGTGACTGTGCCTAACGAGCGCCTCGTGTTGCCCGCTGCTGCGCCTCGGTCGTATGCCTATTGCAGTGACACACGCTATGTCAAAAACCTTCATCAGTTGGTAGCGGGAGTGAACCTGCTCTATCATGAGGCGACCTACGACAGTTCTTGTGCCGAGCGAGCCAAACTCTATTACCACTCCACGTCACAGCAGGCAGCATACGTTGCACGCGATGCCCATGCCGGCAAACTGATACTGGGGCATTTCAGTGCCCGATATGACAACGAGAAAGTCCTGCTGGAGGAAGCTAAAAAGATATTCCCCAACACCATTTTAGCTAACGAAGGGCTTGTCGTCAGCGTTTGAGGTGAGGGTCACGGCGTGTGAGGGCATCGTCAAAAATGTGTTTTTGTCTATTTTGGGGGAGAGAGGAGAGAGGAGAGGGGAGGGGAGAGAGAACGCTCCGGCAGTTGTTTTGCCTAAACATCCGCAAGACATTTCTCTCTCCCCTCTCCTCTCTCCTCTCTCCCCCAAACATTGTCAAGAATTCATTACAGTTTTTTCGTTCAGATTTTCGTTCATTCTAGAGCGAAAAATCGGGGTGGTTCGGCAAGATTCAGGTCACGGGAGGTTGAAATTTTCGGGATAGGGTTGCGATAGCATAGCTTTCGCATCGCGATAACGGCCTAATCGCCGTGCGATCTCAATGTTCTCGCATCGCGATAACTATGCTTTCGCGATGCGAAAAGGGTGCTATCGCAAGACGAAAAGATGAATATCTATGGTATATTCTTACTTTTCGCGCGTAACTCACTGATGCCTTGAGGTTTACGTAAACCCCTCCAATTTTCGCGTATTTCGGACAAAAGATTTTCAATTTTGCTACACGCA
>CAUTTP010000122.1:0-7290 GCA_963541305.1 uncultured Prevotella sp. | reverse complement strand
ATAAACCTATTGGGCAAGTCAAATACACTTTAATTTAATTCAACCAACGAGTTTTATTATCTATTTTCTTGTATCTTGTTTATTGTTTGGTTCATCATAGGAATGATAATATTATTATGGAGTAAGAATAGGCCTTTATGGATTGGGCGTATTCTCCTGCCATTCATTCTCATTATAAACTAATAAGAAATATACGTTTAATTTTGATTACCTACTTACAACCAATAAGTAACTTACCCTCCAACTGGTTTTCCGAGTTGGGGATGCAATTCTTATTTCTTGGTAGGGTGAAGTCTGATGCCGAGTTGGAATAGGCTGGGCAGGAAGATGCAGAGCGAGCAGACGAGTCCCATCCACATCAGGCGATCGTCACCGTGGAAGAGGTCGATGAGTTTACCGTCGGCCATTTGGGGCATGAGATTGAACATGACGTAAGCAACGGTGTTATTGACCCAATGGAACACGATACCGGGAATGACGGAGTCGGTACGATAATACATCCAACCGATGAGCAGCCCGATGAGGGTGGCATGGGTAAACTGCACCAAGTTGAGGTGGAGGGCGCCGAAGATGAGGGCGGAGACGATGATGGCAGCCCAGTGCCATTTGCGGCCGAAGACATTGAGCAGGGTACGGAGGATGGCTCCACGGAAAACCAACTCCTCTGCCAGCGGGGCGAGGATGCCGATGGCAAGGTAGCCCGTGGGTTCGCCCATGATTTTCTCAAACATCTCCTGCATGGCCTCGGACATATTGACCTGTTGCTGCTCGATGAGCCACTCTGACGGCAGGATGCTGCCGAGGGCAAGGAATACAACCCACATAAGGATGACCCATGGACGAGTGCGAAGCCACTCGCGGGCAAAAGATGCCCAGCGACGGGTGACAAAGAGGAGCATGGTGAGCACACTGCCGAGCACGGAGATGAGGACGAGCATCTTGCTGTTAAGTTCCAAGTTTCTCTGCCGAAAATGGGTAACGACACTGCTCCATGTCTCACCGCCGAGCCACATGCCGATGGCGGCAATGGCATAGGTCACGGCAAACTGTATGAGGAGAAATATGACGACATAAAAGATGATGTCAAGTAGGTTGCGGGTTGTTTTATTCATTCTCATTATCTTTATTAAATTGTTCTTCCACTAATTTCTCGTCCTCTTTCAATCGTTCGATAAGAAGAGTGACATTATCAAACTTGCGTTCCTCACGAATGCGATGGACAAAGGAGATGAACAGCACCTTGCCATAGAGGTCTTCCTGAAAATTGAAGATGAAGGTCTCGACAGTGCACCCGGTACCATTGAAGGTGGGTCGCGAACCGATATTGGTCATGCCGGGGCGCATGGCAACGGTCTGCTCCTGCCGCACTTTCACAGCATATACGCCGCATGCAGGGATGAGCTGACCAAACTCGGCGGTATCGAGATTGGCGGTAGGAAACCCCATCCTGCGTCCTTCCTTATAGCCTTCGACCACACGGCCTGCGATGGTATAGGGGTAACCGAGGCATTGATTAGCCAGTTCTATCTCGCCCTCGCGGATAAAGGCTCTAACCACCGACGAACTGACGTTGACACCATTGAGCACAAAAGCCTGATGGCGGACGACTTCAATACCAAGCGCACGTCCATAGCGCACGTAATCGTCGAAGCCTTCGGCACGGTTGTGACCGAAGCGGTTGTCATAGCCGATGACAAGTTTCCGTACCTGCAGCCGATCACGAAGCACCTGCGCCATGAAGTCGTGGGCGGTCAACGTGGCCATAGCCTCATCGAAAGGGATGATGATAACCGTGTCGATACCCGTCTTAGACAGGAGCAGAAGCTTGGAGTCGAGAGTTGTGAGCAGCTCAGGTTGATAGTCCTGACGCAGCACCTGTCGCGGGTGACGGTCGAAAGTGATAACCACGGAGGTGAGGTTGGCCTGCTTTGCCTCTCCGATCACATGTTCGATGAGATACTGATGACCACGGTGCACGCCGTCAAAGAATCCTACGGTGGCCACACAAGGCACGATGGCATCGGGGGTGATATGATTGAAATATATGGTTTTCATTCGCGGTATCCTTTGTTTGTTATAGTTCTTGCAAGAAGGTAAGCCAATCGTCCGGACAGCGATTGTGGTAAACTTGTATGCCAAGCAATGAGGCTGCCGCACAGTTGTCTTGAGAATCGTCGATGAACAGCGTCTCATCATGTTGGAGGCCGGCTATCCTCAGCACCTCTTCGAAAATTTCCGACGAGGGCTTGGCAAGGTGCATCTCGTAGGAAAGGAACACACGGTCGAAGAAGTCGGGCAAGGTATGGCAGTCATCGGTAAACACATTTTCTACCGACCACTGCCAGTGCATGTCGTTGGTATTGCTCAGCAGAAATACGCGATAATGCCGATGCAGATCGAGGATGCGCGCCTTGCGCTCATTGGTGGTGCCTACAAGAAATTGATTCCATGCCCATATCAGTCGCTCATCGTCCACGTCTTTGCCCGACAATTGGCGCAGGCGATTGCAGAACTCATGCGCATCAATGCCACCAACCTCCGACGCAAGCCATAGTTGCTTGGCATTTTCGCCTGTAAGAAATTGTTCGGCATGAGGAATGCCAACCTCTGCGAAAGCATCGAGTAGACGGTGGGCATCGAGGTTGATGATGACGCCGCCGAGGTCGAATATGATATTTTTGATATTGGGCATGGTTGTCTGTTTTAGGGAATTGAAAGGGGCAGAAGAGGAATTATTGCCACTCTGTGGCCACTAAAGGGTAAAATACATTGATCTTGCAAGATGGTAAAAAGGCAAGGCCATTTGCCAATGGGATGTTGTTTTCAACTAAGAATAAATCAATCGTTTCGCTCCTCTCCATAGCTCACCGCCCCCCAGTACGATAATGCCGGTGATTCCAATGATATAGCACCACTCTTCAAAACTCAATGGCTGGGTGCGGAACATGCGACCGCCAAAGGTTACGATAGCCCATTGGCCGATGATGATGAGCACCAGTACGAGGAGCAGTCCACTGTCACGCCACAGATAACGGAAAGCACTGTGGTTGGAACCGAGACACTTGGCATTGAAGAGGTTCCAGAACTGAAGCATGACAAAGGTAGTGAAGAATATCGTAAGTTCGTGCACATCGATGATACTACCTTGTCCATGACGTGCACACCAGAGAAGAAAGGCGAACATCACAGCAAAGAAAGCGATGCCGCAGAACAGGATGCCACGTCCCATAGATGGGGAAATGATGAAACTGTCGGCAGAGCGCGGTTTCTCTTTCATCACCTCCCGAGATGGGGGCAATGAGGCGAGTGCCATTGCGGCAAAGGTATCCATAATGAGATTGACCCAAAGTATTTGTGTCACAGTAAGCGGCATCTCTGTACCGACAAACGCACCGCCCAATACAAGAAGTAATGAGGAGAGATTAACCACCAACTGGAAGAAAAGGAATCGCTGGATGTTCTTGTAGAGCGAGCGTCCCCACATCACGGCAGAAGCGATGGAGTGGAAGCTGTCATCAAGCAGGGTGATGTCTGAGGCCTGTTTGGCCACGGATGTACCAGAGCCTAAGGATAACCCCACATCTGCATGATTCAGAGCAGGGGCATCGTTGGTTCCGTCACCTGTCACTGCGACCACTGCTCCATGCTTCTGAAGCAGTTGCACGAGCCGTTGTTTGTCAGTGGGACGGGCGCGTGACATCACACGAATATCCTTGACTCGCTCGTATGCCTCCTCATCGGTAAGAGCTGCAAACTCGGCACCGGTAATGTGCCAGTCGTTTTCATGTGCCCTCTCCTCTCCCCCATCTCCTCTCTTCTCTTGATCCTCTCCCCAGATACCAATCTGTCGGGCGATTTCGATAGCAGTAGTGGAGGTATCACCAGTGACAATCTTTACCTCGATACCTGCTTTCTGGCACGCACGGACGGCATCCGGCACATCATCGCGCACGGGATCGCTGATAGACGCAGTGGCTTGGAACGTGAGGTTATGAGGTTGGAACATTCCCTCGCAATAAGCAAAGGCCAATGTACGCATGGCTTTCTGCTGATAGCCAAACAGGCGGTCTCGCGTTTGCTGCCGCTGAACATCGGTCATGTTGCACATCTGTATCACAATCTCGGGCGCTCCTTTCACGAAAGTATATTGTTTGTCATCAATGGTGACCGTCGTTGCCATATATTTCTTCTCGGTGGAGAAAGGCAACTGATGTTGTATGTCGAAGTGACGCCGAATATTCAGATAGTCATATCCGTGCTCTTTCAGCCACAGAAGCAAAGCGCCCTCGGTCGGATTGCCGATGGGCTTGCCATCGTCAAGTTCAGCTGTGGTATTAACAGCGATAGCCGTTGACAGCAAGTCCTCCGTCTCCCCATCTTCTATTTTAATCTCGCCCACTCTCATTCGATTCTGCGTGAGAGTACCGGTCTTATCGGTACAGATAATCGTTACCGCACCAATCGTTTCAGAAGCATGGAGTTTGCGCACGAGATTGTTAGACTTAAGCATACGTCGCATATTCAAGGCCAGTGTCAAGGTTACCGTCATGGGCAATCCCTCGGGCACCGCCATAACGATGAGCGTTACCGCAAGCATGAAATAATTGAGCACGATATGAGCCATGAGAAAATAGTCATGACCCTGCCAAGCGATATTGGTCAGTATGTCATGAGCGAGAAATATGACGAAAGCAGCAATGGCTACACCCGAACCTATCTTCGAAATCAGCTTGGCCAATCTGTCAAGCTGTATGTTCAGCGGGGTCTTCGTCTGCGTGCTTTCTGATGATTGCGCTGCCACCTTGCCAATCTCTGTAGCGTCACCCACCTGTGTAACCACCGCCTCGGCATGACCATTCATCACCATGGTAGAGCGCAGGATAATATTGGAGGGGTAAGCAGCATCACCAAACTCAGAGAACGGCTCAGAACTTCGTATGATGCCTTTCGTTGTCAGCGCTTCCCCTGTCAGACTTGATTCATCCACCTGAAGATTCACAGCACTGATTAATTCTGCATCGGCAGGAATTTCATCGCCAACTTCTACCAAAATTATATCACCAATCACAATCTCTCTGCGTGGAATCTCCACCACATGGCCATTACGGCGCACCTTCACCAGTTGATCATCATTCATTGCCGTTAGCACCTCAAACTTCTTTGCAGCATCGCGCTCAAAGAGGAATCCAACAGTCGTGGCTATAATTACCGCAACAATAATACCAATCGTCTCGATAAAATCTTTCTCAATAAAGGCAAGACCTAATGAAATCAGTGCTGCAACAAGGAGTATTTGGATAATAGGGTCATGATATTTTTCCAAATAAAGTTTCCACAGCGATATACGTTTTGGACGTGTTAAGACATTCTCGCCACATTTCTGCCTCTCTTCTAATACTTGGGCATCGGTCAACCCTTGATGGCTGCTACTTGTCGGTGATGTCTGCTCATTCATATATCATGATTTTCTGCAAAGTTAGTACAAATACCAATAACCGCCAACACTTTAAATCTTATTTAGCTACTTTTTGCAAAAAATATTTGGAATTTCAACCGAATAAATGTACCTTTGCACCACGAATCCCATCAGCTTCCATAAAGCTGCCGAATCGGACTTGTAGCTCAGTTGGTTAGAGCAACAGACTCATAATCTGGAGGTCCCTGGTTCAAGCCCAGGCTGGTCCACACTGAAAATCAAGCACTTACGAAGACCTTGTGGGTGCTTTTTCTTTTCAAGGTGGCCTTTCTGAAAGAAAACTCTTCATCCGTGACCTTTTGAAATTTCGGGAAATGATATATGAATGACAGAGATTTCATGACGAAGCTTTTCCACTATTACAACGAAATAACGCTCGCATTATTTGTACATAAATAACTTGGGGTTACGGACTGTTGTACATGAGTTGTCAAAAGATGATCCGTTTGAGAAAATGATCCCGTCCCTATTTTCTGTGCCGTAGCTTTCATGAGCATGACCAAACAGATGATAGCGTGGCTTGATTTCCAACACTTTGTTGCGAAGAGACACGTTGCCCCAATGAGTATTGTTGCTTTCGTCAAGTATCATTGCTGGCGGTTCGTGGGTAACAAGTACATCCACATTATAAGGTATCAGGCTTTCGGGATGATTGTAGGCTAATCCGAAGAATCTAACGCCTTCAATTTCACAACCCCTATCTTGGAGAAAGTGAACATTGTCTGGCAGTTCTTCAATATTTTCCGCCTCCCATAGGCATAGGTCGTGATTTCCGACAACAAAAATCTTATTAGGGTGTGGAAGCTCTATGAACCAGTTCAAAAAGTTTAGGACCTCATCTTCAGTACCCATATCTGTAAAGTCACCACAATGCACTATGACATCTGCAGTTGGTAGGTTTACCAGGTGCTGATGTCGGTTATGAGTATCGGAGATTTGGAGGATTTTCATTTAATAAAGTATCTTTTTTTGAAACCTTCGTGGTTATCAATCAAATCTATAACATTGTTGTACCTTGAGGTCTCAAATAAAAGGGTAAGATTATCTTGGATAACATCAGAAACATAATCCTCAATAATTTTTTGGAACATATCCTTAACTTTGAGTTCCTCTTCTCTTAATATCTTTAATCGCTTAATAGCATAACTCTTTGATCTACTTGTCAATTTCAGAAGATCTATGAATTCATTTTCCATTTCCCATGAGATGCTATTGAGTTCAACGATAGAAACGTTCTCATACTCATCTTTATTATGAATTATATTATTGACAATAGCAAGCAAATGCCGGAACAACTGAGAAGCGTTATAATAAGTAAGCGACTGAAAGCTTTTTAATATATCAGGCAGCTTGTCTTCTGTGAATTTCCAGTGGTCATAATAGTTCTCTATAATAAAGTACGATTCCGTAAAACAAGAATTGCTCATATAATATGGCTCAAGGAATTTTGACTCATAGTAAATGACTTTCTTACCTTTATCGACTTTAATGTCAAGATTCGATTTGCCACCGACCTTCAACGGTGAACTCTTGCCCCATTCAAATATGACAGTTGCTTCTGGATGTAATTTCTCATAAAGAAGAAAGAAATTAACACCTAAAGCGGTTGAAGAGTCAATAAAGTGACATTCTTTTAATGCATTCCCACTTCCATTTTCAAGTTCATCATAATGTTGTTTAGACAAACTGACCAATAAGTCCACATCTCGTCTTCCGTTTACACCTACTAACGCTTCCTTTAGAATATTTCTGTCCATATATACTTCTATGTTGCTTTCCAAATAATTGGAAAATATTTGTTATTTATTAACTAT
>CAUTTP010000121.1:0-7455 GCA_963541305.1 uncultured Prevotella sp. | reverse complement strand
ATAAAATGAAAGGAAACGGAATGTTTAAGATAACAAATTAAGGCTTTTTAAGTGAAAAAACTGCCAATTTGCGCACACTGGTGAGCGAGTGTGCAGGTTTTTCTGCTTTTTGGAGGAGATGGGAAAGGGGAGAGGGGGAAAGAGAAATGTCTGCTTAACGTTTAGCAAGAGGGTAGGCAATACAGCTGCCAAACATTTCTCTCTCCCCTTCCTCTCTTCTCCAAAAGAAAAATTCCCCCGACATTAAACGATTTTGCCTGCTATACGTCTTTATAGATGTGAAGCAAACCTACTGGTAAATTTTAAGGTATGAAGAAAAGCTTTTTGCTGGCCGTATTGATGCTGATATCGATGCTGGCAACCGCTCAAGAGAGAGAGATTTCAGGAATCCTCATGGACAAAGACTCCAAAGAACCCGTTCCGATGGCAACGGTGCAACTGCTGAATGCAGACTCGATATTCGTAGTAGGTGCCTTGTCGAACGATAGCGGTAAGTTCGTATTGCAGGCTCCTGCCAACGGAAAATATATCCTGAAGTTGTCGAGCGTGGGCTATCTGCCCTCCTATAAGCGTGTCGAGATGCAGGCAGACCATGACCTCGGCATGGGAGTGCTCGTCATGAATTCGGATGCGGTGATGCTGAAAGAGGCACAGGTCACGGCTCAAGCCATCAAGGTGACGGTGAGCGAAGACACGTTTATCTATAACAGCGCAGCTTATCGCACGCCCGAAGGCTCGACCATCGAGGAGCTGGTGAAGCGCCTGCCGGGCGCAACGGTCGATGATGACGGTAAGATCACCATTAACGGTAAGGAGGTGAAGAAGATTCTGGTGGATGGAAAGGAGTTTATGACAGGCGACACGAAGACCGCCATGAAGAATATTCCCACAGCGATTGTCTCTAAGGTGAAAGCATACGACCAGAAGAGCGATCTGGCGAGAGTGACGGGCATTGATGACGGCGAGGAACAGACAGTGCTCGACTTTGACACGAAGGTGGGCATGAACAAGGGTATGATGGCCAACATCGACTTAGGTGCGGGCACCCAAGATCGCTATTCGGGCAAACTCTTCGGCGGATATTTCAACAAAGACCTGCGGGTGTTTGGTATGGGTAATGCCAACAACGTGAACGATATGGGGTTCGGCGGTCGCGGCGGAGGTTTCGGACGAGGACGTGACGGGCTGAATGCTACCAAGATGGCAGGGGTACAGCTCAATTATGAAAAGAAAGATACGCTTGAAGTGGAGGCCAGTATTCGTTGGGATCATAACGATGGCGATGTGATGAGCAACAATTCGACCGAAAACTTTTATAGCACAACGGGGTCGTTCTCCAACAGTATAGACAAGAGCTATACGCGTGGCAACTCGTGGAATGCGCAGGCTAAGGTCGAATGGCAACCTAACAAGATGACCAACATCACCTTCCGCCCCACGATGAGTATCAGCACGAGCGACGGGCTGACGTCGAGTTACTCGGCAACCTACAACGATGATCCTTACCTGTATGTAGACGACCCATTGAGCGATACGGGGCTGGCTACGCTGAGCGCCGACAGTCTGGTGGTGAACTCGAAGCGTAATAACAGTATCAGTTACAGCAAGAGCAAGAGCTTTGGCGCGATGCTGCAATATAACCGTAAGCTGAATGAGCGGGGCAGAAATGTGACGGTACGTGCGGAAGGAAACTATAAAGATAGTGATTCGAAGAGCTTGTCGCTTAGTAACGTACACCTTTATCAGGTGCAGGATGCGCAGGGCAACGACTCGACCTATCAGACCAACCGATACAGCGTCACGCCGACCAAGAATTGGGACTACACCCTGCAAGCAACCTATAGCGAACCGTTATGGGAGAAGACATATCTGCAATTCCGATATCGATTCAAGTATAGTTACAGCAAGAGTGACCGCGCGACCTACGACTTCTCTAACTTGGGCGAGAACTTCTTCTCGGGTCTTGCCGGGGGCTATCGCTCATGGGGAAGCTATCTTGACCGTTTGGTCAATCCCTATACCGACTATCGCGATGATGACTTGAGCCGCTTCTCGGAGTATAAAAACTATACGCACTACATCGAACTGATGTTTCGCATGGTGCGCGAGAAGTTCAGATTGAATGCAGGTGTGATGGCGCAACCACAGCGTTCTCATTATGTACAGAACTATCAGGGCGTGAATGTGGATACGACACGCAGTGTGTTCAACATCTCGCCGACGTTCGATTTCCGTTACCGATTTAATAAGGTGAGCAACCTAAGGATGAATTATAGGGCGAGTACCACGCAACCCAGCATCAGCCAGTTGCTGGATATCTATGATGATTCCGACCCGCTGAATATCTCGACGGGCAATCCCGGACTGAAACCTTCGTTCACGCAGAACTTCCGCCTGTTCTATAACGGCTACTTCGAGAAGACACAACAGGCGGCAATGGCCAATGTGGAATTGTCGACAACCCGCAATTCGATCAGCAGCAAGGTGACCTACAACTCGCAGACCGGCGGTCGCATCACACGTCCGGAGAATATCAACGGCAATTGGAATGTGAATGGCTCATTCATGTTTAACACCCCGCTCGACTCGGCAGGTATATGGAATATCAACACATTTACGACCCTCAACTATGCCAACAATGTGGGCTATGTGAGCCTGAGCAGCACCGCCGACTCGGAAAAGAGTACGACTAAAGACCTCACAGCCAGCGAAAGGCTGTCGGGGAGTTTCCGAAACTCATGGTTGGAGATAGAGCTTGACGGTTCGCTGGCATACCGACACTCGCGCAACGACCTGCAAAGCACATCGAATCTCGACACTTGGCAGTTCTCTTACGGTGCCAACATCAATGCCACCACGCCGTGGGGCATGACACTCGCAACCGATATGCACATGAACAGCCGTCGCGGTTACAACGACAATTCGCTGAATACGAATGAGCTGGTGTGGAACGCACAGTTGTCGCAAGGCTTTCTGAAAGGCAAACCGCTGACGCTGATGCTCCAGTTTTACGACATCTTGCGCAATCAGAGCAATCTCAGCCGTGCCATCTCAGCCACCCAGCGCAGTGATACGGAGTATAATTCCATCAACAGTTACGCCATGCTTCACGTCGTATATCGCCTCAATCTCTTCGGCAGCAAGGACGCACGGCGTGAGATGCGCGGTCCGGGAATGAGGCCCGGCGACGACCGTCCCGATCGCAGAGGAGACAGACCCGACGGTGGTCCGGGCGGATTTGGCGGTGGACGCCCACCGCGCGGAGGTGGCTTCGGCGGCCCGAGCATGAATGATTAAAACCTTTTTTCGATGGCTTTCTTACGCTTTCCGTAAACAAAAGCACAGCTGTTGAAATGCAAGATCAATGGTTTCGTGATGCAAACCCAATGGTTTTGTATCATAATGTGAAAAGATTGAAAGTTGGTGTTAAATGTTTTTGTTCAGCTCGTCGAGTGCTTTCTGCTCGCCGACCACCCACATGATGTCGCCCTCCTCTAACTTGCGCGAGGGCAGAATCATGTCGAGATTCTGCTGTCCTTCCTCCACTCCCACGACCATCACGTTGAAGTCGTCGCGGATGCCGCTCTCCTTGAGCGTCTTGCCGATGAATGAGCAGTGGGGCGAGAGAATGATTTTCCGGAGCATCATCTCGCGTTCCTCGATCCGGTCGTCCTCGGGAATCAGTTCTGCCTTCATGGCCTGCGCAAACTGTTGCAGCTGTTCGTCGCTGCCGATGACCTGCAGGCGGTCGCCCGGAAAGATGATGGCGCTGCCGTTGGGGATGTTCAGCCGTAGCAGGCCGCGCAGAATACTGCTGACGTGCACGCCAAAACGATCGCGGAAACGCAGTTGCTGCAAGCTCCGCCCAGCCCATGACGAGTCTTCGGGCACGTCGAAATCGGAGATATGGATGTCGCGCTCGCGCAGTCGGCGTTCATATTGCGGCCGCTTGCGCCCATGCACCTGCGCCTCGATTTCGCGGCTTCTCAGATTCTGCACGAAGAGCCGTTCCAAGCGTATGGAGCGTTGCTTGAGTCGCCGCGAGAGCACCATGAGCATGATAATCACGAGGGCTAATGTGATGACGATGGCATTGGCGAAACGTGCCAGATAGTTGCAGAGATAGAAGAGGAAGCCTGCGGCAATGCCCACGCGCACCAGTACGGTGAAGATCAGCGGCAGTCGGTTGAGACGGTTTCCCACCCACAGCGCCCGGAACTCGTCACTATGGTTGTGCTTCATGATGAGCGAGCGCAGCAGGGGCGACATGGCCGAGAGCGTGATGAGGCCGCACACGCCGTTAGCCCACCAGTGGGGCAGGAGCCGGCGCACGAAGGGGAGGAGGAGGGTGAGCATGATGGTCATGACGGCTATGCACAGAATGGAATAGATGAGGGTGCTGACTGTCATCTTGCGGATGAGCGTCTTCCAGTTGCTCGACTCCTGCATAGTATTCTGATGTGCTATCTCCATGTGCTCGAACCGGCGCAGCCATCTCTTGGGCAGCCGCTTCTCTATTTGGTTGTAGCATGGGTCTGCCGAACGCATGACGTAGGGTGTGAGGAAGGTGGTGATGACCGAGACGGCTACAACCACGGGGTAAAGAAAGTTGCTGATGACGCCCAGCGACAGTCCCAACGATGCGATGATGAATGCAAATTCGCCGATCTGTGTCATGGAGAAACTGCAACGCATGGCGGTTTTGAGCGACTGGCCGCTCAACATGAAGCCTATGGTGCCGAGAATGCCCTGCCCCAAGAGGATGGTGAAGACCAATGCGATGATCGGCGCGGCATATTCCAAGAGCACATTGGGGTCGACCAGCATACCCACCGATACGAAGAAGATGGCGCCGAAGAGGTTTTTCACCGGCTCCACAAGGCGGATGATCTTGTCGGCCTCAACGGTTTCGGCCAAGATGCTGCCCATCACGAAAGCGCCAAAGGCAGAGCTGAAACCCACCGAGGTGGAAATCCACGACATGGCGCAGCACAGTCCGAGCGACACGATGACCATTGTTTCATCGGTCATCAGCTTGCGCGTCTTACGCAGGAGGGTGGGGATGACAGACAGCCCGACCACAAACCATAGGATGAGGAAAAAGGCAATCTTGAGGATGGAGCCTAACATCTGTCCGCCGTCGGGGTCTTTTCCGCTTGCCACAGCCGATAGCGTCACCATCATGACGATGGCAAGGATGTCTTCAAGGATGAGCACACTCATGACCAGACCGGCAAAACGCTGCTGGCGAAGTCCGAAGTCGTCGAAGGCTTTGTAGATGATTGTAGTGGATGACATGGCGAGCATGCCGCCTAAGAAGATGCAGTCCATCTTACTCCAACCGAAGCCATGCCCAACTGCTAACCCTAACGAAATCATCGAGAAGATGATGGTGATAGTAGCAATGACGGGTGCCATACCAACTTTCAGAATCTTCTTGATGGAGAAATCCAATCCCAACGAGAAAAGGAGAAACATTACGCCGATGTCGGCCCACGTCTGGATATCGGCCTTGTCGAGCACCGACATGGTATAGGGCATGTGCGGACTCACGACGAATCCGGCCACGATGTAGCCCAAGACAAGCGGTTGCCTGAGCTTTTTGAATATGAGTGTTACGGCCCCGGCCACCATGAGGATCAGCGCAAGGTCTTTAATCAGGTCGGGAAGTTCTGCCATAAAATATGGTTTCTCCCCGCATCAAGGGAGTGACCGGGGAGAAAAGGGCTGTTGTTAATCGTTATACGTTCCGGTAATCTCACATATCTTGGTGATCACTTGCACGGCTTTCTGCATCACTTGGACGGAGACAAACTCGTAAGGACCGTGAAAATTCACACCGCCGGCGAAGATGTTGGGGCAGGGCAGACCCTTGAACGAGAGCTGCGCACCGTCGGTTCCGCCGCGGATGGGCTCTACCTTGGGTGCCACTCCGCTTTCCTGCATGGCTCGGAGCACAATGTCGATCACATACATGTTGGGGTCGATCTTCTCCTTCATGTTATAGTATTGGTCGCGAAGCTCGACGCTCACCACGCCCTCGCCATACTTTTCGTTCATCTTTTCGGCAATGTCTTCGATGAAGTTTTTGCGCTCCTCAAATTTCTGACGGTCGTGATCGCGGATGATATAACTTAGTTTTGCCTCCTCGCAGCGGCTGTCGATGCTCAACAAGTGGTAGAATCCCTCATAGCCTTCGGTGGCCTCGGGGATATCGGTCTCGGGAATGTGGCTGTTGAACTCGCATGCCAGTCGTCCGGCATTGACCATCTTTCCTTTGGCATAACCCGTGTGCACACTCACGCCCTTGATTTTCACTTTGGCAGCAGCAGCGTTGAAATTCTCATATTCCAAGTTGCCGATGTCGCCGCCATCCATCGTGTAGGCCCAGTCGCAGCCGAATTTCTCTACATCGAAGTGGCGGGCACCCATCCCGATTTCCTCGTCAGGATTGAAAGCCACGCGAATATCTCCGTGCTTGATCTCGTTGTGATCTCGCAGAAAGCACATCGCCTGCACAATCTCGGCGATACCTGCCTTGTCGTCGGCACCGAGCAATGTGGTACCGTCAGTCACGATAATATCCTCGCCTTTGTGTGCCAACAACTCGGGAAACTTCTTGGGCGAGGAGATGATACCGGGCGAAAGCTCGATGTCGCCACCGTCGTAATTTTCGATTACACGTGCCTTTACGTTGGCTCCGCTGGCGTCGAGCGCCGTGTCATAGTGCGAAATGAAACCGATGGTAGGTGTCTTTTTCTTGGCGTTGGAGGGCAGTGTGGCATAGATATAGCCCATCTCGTCCATCTCGACATCCTTGAGCCCCTCGTTTTCGAGCTCCTCTTTCAAGTATTTTGCAAAGATAAGTTGCTTGGGTGTGCTTGGTACGGTGGTGGAATCTTCGGCCGACTGCGTATCAAACTTGGTGTAATTTATAAATCTTTCGGTAATGTCCATATTATGTTAGGGAATAAAAAATGCGAAGCGATGCTTCAAATGGTGACCTCGATGGGATTCAAACCCATGACCTTCAGAACCGGAATCTGACGCTCTATTCAGCTAAGCTACGAGGCCTTACTATAATATCGTGGTGCAAAAATAGCGAAAAAAGAATAATCTGCCAAAGGAATGGGCACTTAATTTTATTGCTGTCTGCTAAAACTTTTTTATTTAAAAATGATTGGGGGCAGGATTTCTCGCTTGGTCTTCAGCTCTTTTCGACGGCTAAAATATATATGGCTCATTGTTCCGGCAACAATGGTTTCGTGTATCATGCGCATCGTTTTGCCCGCCCGATTCGTCACAAATGCCGGCGTATCTCGTACGGTGTATATGTGTATGGCGTGCGAGATACGCATGCACGTCGAACGTCGTACGCATGCACACCGAACGTCGTAAATACGTATCTCGTACGGAATACGTGCGTACACCGAACGGTATGCACCGACGTCCGAT
>CAUTTP010000120.1:0-7455 GCA_963541305.1 uncultured Prevotella sp. | reverse complement strand
AGTTAAGGGAGTTATCGCTCGTTTCACTCGCTAAGAAGTTAAAGACAAATGTCTCATTGGTGTTTATCAAGCTATTAGCCTCTAATTTCCATAACTCCATTAACTCTAAACAAAGGCATCCCGGCGCACAAAAAAGCTATGCTTTCGACATGCGAAAACATAGCTTTTCTTTCTCTTAAGGCTACCTCAAATTATTCTTCCTCGCCTGAATACTGCTTGATTTTCTGCTCCTCGGAGAGGTTGCAGACTAAGAGGGTATCGTCGTGCTCGGCAATGATGTAATTGCTAAGCCCCTGCACCACCACTTTTTTCTCTTGCGTGGTATGAACGATGCAGTTGTGACAATCGTACATCTTCACGTCAGGGCCAATCAGGCTGTTGCCATACATGTCGTGCGGAGTTTGCAAAAGCAGTGAGCTCCACGTGCCCAAGTCGCTCCAACCGAAATCGGCCGGATAGACGAATATCTCCTCTGCCTTCTCCATGATGGCATAATCGACGGAGATATTTTCACAGTCGGCATAGCACTCATCGATTACTGCTTGCTCCCCGGGGGTACCTAAGATGTTCTGTATGCGTTCGAACACCTTGTTCACGCGAGGTGCGTAGATGCGCATTGCATTGACAATGGTCTCGACACTCCACACGAAAATACCTGCATTCCAGTAATAATTATTCTCGCGGATATAGCTTGTCGCCGTCTCTAAATCAGGTTTTTCGCGGAAGCTGTCTACGCGGAAGATACCTTTGTTGCGTGGAGAGGTGGTGGTAAGGTCTGTCTGAATATAGCCATAGCCTGTCTCCGGACGGGTGGGCTTCATACCCAACGTCACAATGGCATCGGTCTCGCCGGTGAACTTCATGCAATCCTTAACCACACGCTGAAACTCGATCACATCAGTCACCAGATGATCACTCGGCGTCACGACGATGTTGGCTTTGGGGTCGAGCATCTTGATGCGCCAGCTTACGTATGCGATGCAAGGTGCCGTATTGCGGCGGCAGGGTTCAAGGAGTATATGGTCTGCAGGCAATTCAGGCAATTGCTCGTGCACAAGGGCGGCATAACGCTTGTTTGTCACTACCCATGTGTTCTCGATAGGACATATTCCCTTAAAGCGGTCGGTGGTCATCTGAATCATTGTGCGACCTGTACCCAAGATATCGATAAACTGCTTGGGCTTATCTTCTGTGCTCATAGGCCAGAACCTGCTGCCTACGCCGCCTGCCATAATAACAAGGTGATTATTCATTTCTGCCATATTTTCTTTGTGGTGACAACCTGTATCTTATCCAATTGATAATAAAAGCAAAAGTAATAAAAAATAATATCAATGCAAACTTTAACCATAAAGATTTCTACCTTTGGCACGAAATTAGCTGCCTTTTCCTCAAATGACAGTACAATATATTATAATAGGTGTAATCCTTCTGGCCTGTTTGGTGTATGCCGGATGGAGAATTTATTACGCTTTCAGGCATTCCGGAAAACAGTGCTACGGCTGTAAGCTGAAGGAATATTGCCATAAAGGCGCAGGCTTGCGTCATGATTGCAAGCCTACAGAATAAGTCATTTTAATGATGCTCGGGTACCACGGCAAAGTAAACAAGGTCGTGATCGGTCAAATTTTCCATGTAATGGCTATGACCCATGGGGCAATAGTGGCACTGCCCGGCACGGCATTCCTCCACCACACCATCATAATGGAATGTGGCAACCCCGCTGATCACAAAGATCACCTCACTGTTTTCCCCATGCGTATGCAGCCCTGTCGATGCTCCGGGACGGAGTGTAGAATACATGATCTTTATCTTGTCGTCACTAAAGTTACGGGTATCCAATGCCCCTTGGCCACCCTTGAAACCTGTGAGGTGTATCTCCGGAATCTTGTCGAAATCAATAATCATAATGTCGTATTGTTGATAGTAAATAATCGTTATGGTGCAAAGATAGATAAAAAGAGGGTGTGCCAGAATAAAAGAATAAGAGTATAAAAGAATAAAAGTCATCACTTTATGTACGAATGAGGCCATATAAACGGATGCTTATCCGGCACTCTGGCTTTTATAATGAGCGGAGCGATTATTCTTTTATACTCTTATTCTATTCTGACACACCCTCTCAATTTGTATCTCCCCAATTCTATTATTGCACGTCTACATGCGAGAAGTAGATACCGTTAGCCAGTTGGGGAGTGCCCTTGTAGGAGCTCTTCGTACCGATCACGGTAAGCGTATCGCCCACATCCACACCGGCAGTGGCCAGAAAGTTCTTGCGGGCATCGCCCGTTGCGCCATAACCGGGATAGCAGCCGTACACATAAAGCTGATTGGTGCCGTCACTAAGATAGAGGTTGCCGTATGTGGCATTTGCAATTGAGGCCACTGCGCCCGTCACCATATAGTAAACACTGGTGTCATCGGCTTTAGTCAAGAAGTCGGCGATAGATACTGCTGACACAGAAACCAGCTTCTCAATACTTGCCGAAACCATCTGCGGCACACTGTTATAAGAACTTCGCTTGCCAACGAGCGTTATGATGTCGCCGACTTTCGCACCTGATGCGGCAAAATCAGACAGATTATAAACATACGTTCTGCCGGAGTAATCGCGGATGAAGAAACGCCCGCGGTCGGCACGCGCCACACTGTCGATCACACCCGTAACGCGATACTGCGTGTCGCCCTCTGCCGCTGCGAGGAACTCGGCCACGGTCGCATCCACAATCGCACCCTTCTGATAGATGGTGAGCTGCGATGTGTAATCCTTTGTTCCGTCCGTAGTATGGAAAGTAATCGTGGTGTTACGGTCACCGCCCGTATTTGCCACAGCTTTGAAAACCACTGTTGCCGCATTGGTGGAAGAGGTGATCGAAGACATCGACAACCAGTCGGCAGCATCTGTAGGAATATCCACTGTCACACCCTGACCCTTGCAGGTGAGATATGCCGACAGGCTGCCGCCCCCCAGAGGAATAGTGTCTGTGGCCACAGTGCCGACATAAGTGGAGTCCACCTTGATGAGCGACTTGTTCACGCTAATGAATGTTGCTTTCACCAGCTCTACCACACCATTGTAGGTGGTCTTTGGTCCCTGCACGGTAACCTCATCTCCTACCTCAATGCCGAAGGTGCTCCAAGCATAGTTTCCGCTTGAGTTAACTGTACCGTAAATATAAATCTGGCCTGTCTCGTCGGCCAAGTAGAAGTTACCGTAAGTGGTATTGGCAATGGCGGTAACAGTTCCCGTTACGCGATAAGTCTTACTGTCAGGCCCCGCAATGACCTCGGCACATGTAGCCTCCGACACTGTGGGCAGTCCCTGAATCACGTTGAGATGCTGCGTCTTGCCACCGCAAGACAGCAGAAGTTCAGCCTCGCGGCCATCCAGATTGGCGGGAGCAGTGAACGAAACAGAAGTCTCGCCCGCACTGCCACTGACAGGTTCTACGGTCAGCCAACTCGACACGCCTGTGGTGTCAATGCTCCAGCTATCCTTGGCATTGACGGTAATCGTCGTCGTACCGCCTGCCAACGGTATGGCGATGTAGGATGAAGACACCTGAACTTCCGCAAGTTGCGTGATCGCATTATCGTCATCGCAGCTCGTCAGCATGGCAATCATTGCAATGAATGATGGAAGAATATATCTTAATTTCATATTATCTTAGACTTTTGGATTAGTTGAAAATATACTTGATACCAATAGAAGCATACCAGCACTGGCCGATGGCATGATAAGGCACGAATGTCTTGGTACTGCCACTGATAGCAGAAGGAGTGGAGAAGGTGGCATAACCGTCGGCATCTACACCCTCATACTTGAGGATGCGAGCCTCCGTGCCAATCTCCGGATTCAGGTATTTCATCACACCCCAGCTTGAATTGAAGAGGTTCAGCAGATTCTTGATGTCAAAACTCAACTGCAGGGTGTGCTTGGTATCACGCACGTTGAACTTGAAATCGTGCTTGTAGCTGAAGTCCACGCGGTGCACCCACGGAGAATAAACGCTATATGCCTCGGCATATTCGCCCTGATGCTTCTTCAAGTAACTGTTGCTATGCACATAATCCATGAAGCGAGTCTTGTCGTCCTCACTGGCGAAACGGAACCGGTTATCGGCCACCTCGGCATCAGTCGGGATATATACGGCGTCGTAGTTGTAGCCGTCGCCGTTTATATCATTGGTTGTCATGAACGAATAGTTGTAGCCGCCACGATATGTCTCATATATCAGACTATAGTGATTGCCGCACCTGTCATGAGCGGTTGCGGATGCCACAATACGATCGGGGATAACATACTGGGAATTGTGCAACCTGATATTGTTGGGGCCCTCCACAGTAGGAACATAGGTGAAGGCAGACTCGGCAGCCGATCCCGGCATACCTGTAACTTCCTTAGACACGGTATGCGTATAGGCTGCCATCAGGCTCAGCCACTCTGTCGGCTGCGCGTTCAATGTCACATTGGCCGACCAACCATAACCGCGACTGGTATTCTCCAGCACGAAAGCCTTGGTATTGGTACGGAAACCGCTTGGATAAATTGGGCGGTTGTCCACACCGTTGAAGCGGGAGAAACCACCTACGGAAGGAATGCTCCAGTCGGAGATCGACACGCCGTTGATGGTTTTGTTAAAGATTCCCTCAGCAGTAACCGAGAACGGGAACGAAACAGGAATCACGTAGTCGATGGCCACGGAAGTCTTCCACACCTGTGGCATCTTAAACTTGGAATCTACGGCAGCGATAGAAGAAGGCACCGTGCCATCCTCCGGGGTGATCGTTGTGGGATAGCCCAGCGATGCCAGCTTTTCGTAGAGGGCATTTACAGTGGCATTGCCATTGGCATCGGTCACCAAGCCGCCTGCAAACTCAGACATGGTAAACCCTTTCTTGGCGGCATTGGCGGCGTTGATCTCCGCCTGATACTGAATCATACCTGAGTTGGTAGGCATGTTTGTAAAAAACACCAAAGGCAAACGGCCGGAAAACAGACCCGTACCACCACGCACCTTCATGGTCTTGTCGCCAAACACATCCCATGTGAAGCCCACGCGCGGAGACACGGTGACGCTCGAAGAAGGCCACTTACCCGTATCGATATGACGGCCGTCATAATCGAGGGCGAGGATAGCATTGTTGGTTACCAAGTCGCTATTGTCGAAGAAGAGGCCGTCGAAACGGATACCGTAAGTCAGTTTGACCCTGTCGCTCACCTCCCACTCATCCTGTCCGTAAATGCCGGCCTTATTGAAAGTCACACGGGCTGCGGGGCTGGTCTCGCCGTTGTAACCGTAAGTCAGGTTCACTATCTCGGGCGTGGCGCCATTCAGGAAGTCACTCAAACTGGCGTAACGATAATATCCCGTTCCGTTACGCATATACTGATTATCTGCCATCTGATGCTCGAAAGTCAAGCCGGCGGTAATCTTATGGCGACCTGAATAATAGGTAATGTCGTCCTTGATGTTCCATATATTATTGTGCACGGCATTATTCCATGTAAACAGCTCATAACCTAACGAGATATAGTTCTGATTATCTTTCAGAATATCAATGAAAGGGAACTCACTTGAATTTGAATAACGGGCGTCATTAAGTTTGGAATAGGTAGCCAAGAACTGGTTAGAAAGATTATCCGACAGGCGGCTGTTCAAGTCTAAAGAGAATGTGTGCACGATATTATCCAACGCATACATCGTATTGGCGTAGACCATCGAATACTGTGACGTGCGTGAACCCGACATGCGGGTACCGCCATCCATAGATGTCGCATTGGGCGACCTCCATGCTCGATTTTTCGTGTAGTTATAGCGCAGTGCCAAGTGATGCTTCGTGTTGATGTTCCAGTCGATGCGAGCCAGAATTTTATTGTTGCTCTCATCAGCAGGGAAACTGGTATAGGAACCCGTGTCGTAACCGTACTTGTTCTTCACATAGTCGGACACGGTCTGCAAGTCGGTCGTTGTCGTACGCGAGATATAGTTAGATTCATCAGCCACACCATCCTCCGAGGCTCTCCAGCGATTGCCCACGGTAGGTGTCCTCACGATCTCACCGTTTACGAAGAAGAAAAGTTTGTTTTTCAAGATAGGGCCACCAAAGGTGAAACCGTATGTCGTACTGCGATCCTTCTCTCGTGCTCCTGCTATCTGCTCACCCTCAATAGCATCACCGCGCATATTTTCATTGCGATGATAGATGTAGGCACTACCCTTAAATGTATTGGTACCCGACTTCGTGATTGCATTCACGCCACCGCCGATGAAGTTGGTCTGGCGCACGTCAAAGGGAGAAATCACCACCTGCAACTCCTCAATTGCATCCAATGAGATAGGGTTGCCGCCGCCGGGAAGGTTGGAACTCAAGCCGAAGTTGTTGTTGAAGTTGGCACCATCGACTGTGAAGTTGGCTGTACGGCCGTCCGTACCTCCGAAACTCATACCGTTACCGCCATAGGGAGAGAGGCGTGTCACATCAGTGATACTGCGGCTTACCGTCGGCAGGTTCTGCATCATCTCATTGGAGATGTTGGTCGAAGCGCCCGTCTTTTCTGTTGTAAACTTCGTTGCCTTCGCACTCACCACAACCTCGCCCAACTCCTGTGCATCCTCTGTGAGAGAGACGTTCAGATTGTAGGTCTCGGCCAACTGGAGCGTAATGCCACCCACTGTCTTGGTCTCATAACCAATGTAGGAGATCTTCACTTCATAAGGACCGCCCACACGCATACCATTGATGGTAAACAGGCCTTTGTCGTTTGTCACTGCCCGATAGAGTGTACCGGATGGTTTGTGAATAGCCTCTACAGTAGCACCGATAACGCTTTCGTTATCAGCCGTAACCTTACCACTAAGACCGGAGGTAGTAATTTGCGCCAACATTGTTGTGGTCAACATCAACATCATGGCAATCAGAAAAAGCAATCTTTTCTGCATAAGATTAAATAAATTTTAGATTAAAACTACACGGGATAACCCTTTTTTTTGTTCCTACTGCAAAATTAAGTAAATTTTTCAAATGATGTATTATCGAAATGTTAAAAAATCAACCGCAAGAAATAATTATTGAATGCTTATATTCGTCGTTCCCAACCTGCCTCCCTCTCTTCTCTCCTCCTTTGGTCTTGGGAAGTCAAAGGAGTTGCAGGAAGTTATTGCCCGCTCCGCCCACTAAAGAATTAAAGACGACACCCTGCTAAGCAGCCCCCGTCATCTTTTCATCTTTTCATTGCTTCAGCTATCCTATTCTCTTTATATCCACTCCGAAAAATCAAGACAAAGACCCTCTGTAGAATCGCGTGTAGCAAAATTAAAAATCTTTTGTCCGAAATACGCGAAAATCAGAGGGGTTTACGTAACCGCCGGAGCATCAGCGAATTACACGCGAAAAGTAAGAATATGCCATAGATATTCATCCTTTCGTCTTGCGATAGTACCCTTTTCGCAC
>CAUTTP010000119.1:0-7579 GCA_963541305.1 uncultured Prevotella sp. | reverse complement strand
GAATACTCCGGCAGTTGTTTTGCCTAAACATCCGCAAAACATTTCTCTCTCCCCTTTCCCCTCTCCTCTCTCCCCCCAAAAATCATTCTACGGCCATATTGTCCTAAAAATCCCCAAAAATATCTATTTTTAAGATATAAAAGCATTGCCGAAACATTTTTCCTTTGTCGTTTAGTGGAAATTACTTAAATTTGCAGGATATTTATCCCATTTAACAAAAGGTAAAGACAATGCAGTGGAAAGTAGCCGTGAGTTGGCTCTCATGCGTGCCGTTTCTGCCGATAATAAACTAATAAAGATGAAAAAAAAGATTCTCATTCCCCTCATTTTAGTGATTCTTCTTCTGGTGGGCGGTGTGGCATGGCTCTATGTAAGCCTCGACAAGCAGAAGCAAGAAAATGAGGAAATGATGCTGCTCACGGAGATGGACAAGCAGGAAATGGAAAACGAATATCAGCAGTTTGCCCTGCAATATAGCGAGATGAAGACGAAAATCAATAACGATTCTATCGTGGCGCAGCTCACTCGCGAACAAGAGCGCACGCAGGCACTGCTCAAAGAATTGCAGCAGACGAAGAGTTCCAACGCCCGCGAGATCACTCGGCTGAAGAAAGAGCTTGCCACGGTGCGTGCCGTGCTGCGCAGCTATGTGATCGAGATCGACTCGCTGAACCGCCTGAACCAGAATCTTACGGCGGAAAACACACGTATCAAAGGGCAGTATGAGGCGGCCAACCGGCAGATTGAAGGCCTCAGCACCGAGAGGCAAAGCCTGAGCGAGAAAGTGGCTATCGCTGCTCAGCTCGATGCCACCGGCATCACGCTCACGGCAATAGACAAGAACAACAAGGTCACGAAGAAAGTAAAAAAAGCGAAGATGCTGCAAGTGAACTTTGTGTTGGCCAAGAACGTGACGGCACAGAGTGGCATGAAGACCGTGTATGTCCGTCTTGACATGCCCACGGGTGCACTGCTCGGCGGTGCCGGAACGTTCAGCTATGAGAACAAGACTCTGGAATGCTCGATGAAGAAGACGGTGGAGTATGGTGGCAACGAGACGCCGATGACACTCTACTGCGATGTCAACCAAGCATTGCAGGGCGGCACCTATCGTGTCAGTATCTTTGCCGACGGCAATATGATCGGCAGCCGTAGCTTCACTTTGGAGTAAGACAATTTTTATATATATGATGAGAAAAGTCACTTTTGTCATCCTGCTGTTCGGATGCTTTGGCTCGGCGGCGGCGCAGCGCGTGCTGTCGCTTGACAGTTGCAGAGCTCTGGCATTGCGCAACAACAAGCAAATCAACGTGTCGCGGCTCAAACAAAAGGTAGCCGTCAACACACGCAAGGCAGCACGCACGAAATATCTTCCCAAGGTGGACGCCTTGGCAGGGTACGAGTTTACGAGCCGCGAAATCAGCATCCTAAGCGATGCGCAGAAAGCGAAGATCAGCAATATGGGTACGCTCGGCGTGCAGCAATTGGGCAGCAGCCTCTCGGGCAGTATGGCCGGCGAAATCACCGGTTTGGTGCAGCAGGGCACAATCACCGCACAGCAGGCGCAGCAGCTGAGTGCCATCATGCAGCAGCTGGGCAGCGGAAGCCTGCCACAGTATATTGCCGCTTTTGGCAACGCCATCGGGCAGGAGATTGTCGATGCTTTCCGCACAGACACGCGCAATATGTTTGCCGGTGCCGTGATGTTGCGTCAGCCCATCTATATGGGTGGTGCCATCACCGCGGCAAACAGTATGGCCGACATTGCCGAACAGATGGCCGACAACGACCTCAACCTCAAGACACAGAGCACGCTCTATAGCATCGATCAGGCCTACTGGACGGTGGTATCGCTCAAGCAGAAGCAGCAGTTGGCAAATAGCTACCGCGACTTGGTGCAGAAACTGGACGACGACGTGCACAAGATGATTCGTGAGGGAGTGGCCACACGTGCCGACGGTCTCAAGGTGGATGTGAAAGTGAATGAGGCAGAGATGCAGATCACGCAGGTGGAGGACGGTCTCTCGCTGGCGCGCATGCTACTCTGTCAGCTCTGTGGCATCCCGATGGATGAGGACATTGTGCTGGCAGATGAAGATCAGAGCACGTTGGAACTGGTGCCGCTGCCTGTGACGACTTCATCGGCTGATGTACTCAACCGGCGTCCGGAGCTTCGCCTACTGCAAAATACAGTCGACCTGAGTTGTCAGACCACTAAGATTGTGCGGGCAGAATATCTCCCTCACATCATTTTGACGGGTGGGTATGCCATCTCCAATCCTAATGTGTATAACGGATTTCAGCGTAATTTCTCGGGCGTGTGGAACATTGGTGTAATGGTTCAGGTGCCCGTGTGGAACTGGCTGGAGGGAACCTATAAGGTGCGGGCGGCAAAAGCCGCCACCAGCATCGCACGGATGGAGCTTTCCGACGCACAGGAGAAAATCGATCTGCAAGTGGCGCAGAGCCGCTACAAGGTGAAAGAGGCACGCAAGCGCCTTGCTATGGCAGAGAAAAACATTCATAGCGCCGAAGAAAATCTGCGCTGTGCACAGGTCGGCTTTCGCGAGGGAGTGATAGAATCGACCGATGTCATGGCGGCACAAACGGCATGGCAACAGGCACAGAGCCAGAAGATCGACGCACAGGTGGAGGTGAAACTCAGTGAGGTGAACCTTGAAAAGGCACTGGGCATCCTCAATTAAGAGAATATTAACGGTAATCATCAAATATCCATTCTTTCATGTCAGCAAAAACACAACATAACAACATTCTTCTCGCCGTGCTCGGATTTGCCACTGCGGTGGTCATTGTGGGCATCATCGGATTCTTTACTCTTGGCAAGAGTGAGGATATCTTACAAGGTGAAGTGGAGGTAGCCGAATATCGGGTGAGCTGCAAGTGGCCCGGCCGTGTAGTGGAAATCAGGGTGAAGGAGGGCGACTTCGTGAAGGTTGGCGACACGCTTGCCATCCTCGAAATACCCGAAGCCAATGCCCAACAGAGGGTGGCAGAAGCGACCGAAGGTGCTACACAGGCTCTGAAAAGCCTCACAGATGCCGGTGCCCGCAAGGAACAGATACAGAGTGCCTACCAGTTGTTGCAACAGGCAAAGGCTGCCGACGATATTGCCAAGAAGAGTTTTACCCGCATGCAGAACCTCTATGACGAGGGGGTGATCAGCGCACAGAAGCGCGACGAAGCGCAGGCGGCCTATCAGGCCACACAAGCACAGGTGCGGGTTATGCAGAACCAGTATGACATAGCGCGCAGTGGTGCCCGCGAGCAGGAGAAAGAGGTGGCACGAAAGAATACGCAAGCTGCACAGGGAGCGGTCGACGTGGTGAAGTCTTTGCTCAAAGAAACGGTGCAGATTGCGCGTGTTGAGGGCGAGGTCAGTTCTATCTATCCTAAGGAGGGTGAGCTGGTGGGCATGGGCTCGCCCATTATGAGCATCTCGATCATGAATGATATCTGGGGCACATTCAACATACGCGAAGACCAACTCAAAGGTATGAAAGTGGGAACGATGTTCACTGCCTACTCGCCTGCATTCAACAAGGATGTCAGGATGAGAGTTTACAACGTCAAGGACGAAGGGTCTTACGCCGTGTGGAAAGCTACCAAGAGCAGCGGACAATATGATTTAAAGACCTTTGAAGTGAAGGCTCACTTCATCGATAAGTTTGATGGGTTGCGCCCCGGCATGTCTTTAGTCATCAAGCAATGAAACAAACACTCAACCGAATCCTCCACATCTCTATGCGAGAACTGGGCATCATGCGGAGTAATCCCGTCTATGGATTCTGCACGATTGTCTTCCCCATTGTGGTTGTACTGTTCTTTACCACGATGATGGGTGAGGGAGTGCCCGTAGAGATGCCTGTAGGCGTGGTGGATCTGGACAATACCGCCACTTCGCGGGCAATGGTGAGGCAGCTTGATGCTTTCCAGACCGCCCGTGTCGTGTCGCATTATCCCAATATGAATGCGGCGCGCGAGGCTGTGCAACGCAACGAGATATATGCCTTTCTGCTTATTCCGAAAGGTACCACCGGCGGTCTCATGACCGGCAACCGGCCTAAGATTTCTTTCTATTACAGTAACGTTACACTTGTGGCGGGGTCGATGCTCTACCGTGACCTGAAGACAGTCGCCACCTTGGGTTCGGCTTCCGTCGGTTCGGCCAAGCTGTCGGCAGTGGGTAAGACAAGCCGGGAGATACATACTTTCTTACAGCCCATCGCCATCGATTTGCACATGATAGGCAACCCGTGGAGCAATTACAACATTTACCTCAGCACCACGATGGCGCCCGGTGTGTTGATGGTCTTCATCTTTCTGCTCACTCCCTACGCCATCGGAACGGAGCTGAAGTTTCACCGTTCGCGCCAGTGGGTCAAGATGGCAGGTGGAAACATTCACGTCGCTCTCATCGGCAAACTGCTGCCCCACACCCTCATCTTCCTCCTGATGATATATGCTTTCGAATTCTACATATATTACGGGTTGGGCTTCCCCCATCCCGGCGGTGTGGTTCCTATATTGCTCTTGGGTCTGCTCATCGTGTTGGCATGTCAGGGGTTCGGCGTCTTTGCCTTCGGCCTCATGCCATCGTTGCGCATGTCTATGTCGGTATGCTCGCTGTGGGCGATGGTAGGATTTTCGGCAAGCGGTGCCACCTACCCCGTGTTTGCAATGGATTCAATGCTTCAAGCTATCACTCAGCTCTTTCCCCTTCGACATTATTATATGTTCTATCAGCTCTGCATCTTCAACGGCTTCCCTCTCACCGATGCATGGTTCAATATCATGGCACTCGTAATTTTTGCCATGCTGCCCGTGTTTGTGGTGCACAACATTCGTAAGGCAATGTTAGTTTACGTTTATATCCCATAGCGCATGAGCAACAATAGTTTCTTCGGCCAATTCAAAGAAGGCATTCGCGATACCTGCTATATCTGGGTGAAAGAGATGCGAAGCACCATCACCGATGACGGTGTGCTCATCTTCTGTATCCTCGTGCCGCTGCTCTATCCCTTGCTTTACTCGTGGATATATAATAATGAGGTGGTGAGAGATGTGCCCGTGGCCGTTGTCGATCATTCTCATTCCGCCACATCACGCGAATTTATCCGCCATTTCGATGCGGGGGCTGACACCCGTGTGGCCTACTATTGCAACTCTCTCGATCAGGCGCGTGACCTTACCGGCAAGCAGCAGGTATATGGCACACTTTACTTCCCCGAAGATTTCGAAACTCGTCTTTATCGTGGCGAGCAGGCACAGGTGGGCGTTTATACCAGTATGAGCCTCATGCTCACATACAAAGCCATATATCAAACCGCACAGGCGGTGGCGTCGGAGATGAATGCCGGCATACAACTGGCACAGGGGGGAGGCTACACCCATCGTGACGATGAGGTGACCACTCAACCGCTTGATTTCGACGAAGTACCGATATTCAATACCACCGGCGGTTATGGTAATGCCATTCTGCCGGGTGTACTCATGCTCATCCTCCAGCAAACGTTGCTGCTCGGCATCGGCTTGGCTGCCGGAACGGCACGCGAAAACAACAGATACCAAGAACTGGTACCCATCTCCAAGCATTATAACGGTATCTTCCGCATCGTGCTCGGCAAGTCATCGTGCTACTTCATGCTCTATATGGTCATGGGTGCTTACCTTGCCCTCGTGGTGCCCCGGTTGTGGGGCATCACCTCTCTCGTCACTGCTACAACGCTTGCTGCCCTCCTCCTGCCCTATATCCTGTCGTGCATCTTCTTCGGTATGACGCTATCATGCCTTGTGCGCTATCGCGAGAATGTAATGCTTCTTGTGGTCTTCACCTCCGTGCCCTTCCTTTTCCTCACGGGCGTCAGCTGGCCACAGACCAACATGCCCGGTTTCTGGCAGGTTTTTGCCTATCTCATTCCTTCTACTTTCGGCGTGCGCGGTTTCCTCCGCATATCGTCGATGGGTGCTACCCTGCAAGACATCCGTTTCGAATATCAGGCCCTTTGGCTTCAGACTTTTGTTTATTTCTTCATCACCTGCGCCGTTTATCGCTATCAGATCAGTAGTACCCGCCGTCGCGCCTACCTTCAGATGCAACGTCTGAAAGATACGGTGGAGGCTGCAAAGAAGAAAAAATGCAGTTATGAATAACGAGATACAATTCTTACTTTACAATACTCCTGATGGAGGAGAGAATGTTCAGGTAGTTGTGAAAGATGAAACCATTTGGATGACACAAAAGGCTATAGCGCAGCTTTTTGATGTAAACGTGCCTGCCATTAGTAAACACCTGAAGAATATCTTTGAAGAGGGTGAACTTCAGGAGCAAGTGGTTATTTCCAAAATGGAAATAACCACGGAACATGGTGCTCTTGAAGGAAAAACACAAACCAAAAGAGTGAATTTCTATAATCTTGATGCAATTATCTCTGTTGGCTATCGAGTCAATTCATCCAAAGCCACTAAGTTCCGCCAATGGGCAACAGGCATTTTAAAAGAGTATATGCGAAAAGGATTTGTTTTAGACGATGAACGTTTGAAGCAAGGCAATGCGGTCTTTGGAAAGGATTATTTCCGTGAATTGTTGGAGCGTGTTCGTTCTATCAGAGCAAGTGAAAGACGTATCTGGCAACAGATTACAGATATTTATGCAGAGTGTAGCACTGACTATGATAAGAATGCCAAGATTACACATGATTTTTATGCCATGGTTCAAAATAGATTCCATTATGCCATTACAGGACAAACAGCGGCAGAGATAGTAAACTCTATGGCTGATCATACGAAGGAACATATGGGGTTGACAACATGGAGGAATTCTCCTGATGGCAGAATATTAAGGTCGGATGTATCTATTGCTAAAAACTATCTGTCGGAAAAACAAATAAAGCAATTAGAGCGTGTCGTTACGGGATTCTTTGATTATATAGAAGATCTTGTAGAACGCGAGAATGCTTTCACAATGGTTGATTTTTCAAAGAGTGTTAATGCTTTTCTTACTTTTAGACGTTATGATATTCTGCCCGACAAAGGTCGAGTTTCGGCAGCCGAAGCTAAGAAAAAGGCTGAACAAGAATACGATATTTTCAATAAAATTCAGAAAATTGACTCTGATTTTGATAAAGAAATACGAAAGTTGGGTGATAATGAATAAAACAAACAACTAAATTCTCATTTATATGGCTCCATTCGTGCATAAAGCAATGGCTTTTATTCTAACACCCCCTCAAGGGTTCATCCTACATTTATAAAGCGCAAGCCCAGCCTCACGGCCACGCCTGCGCTGAGTCACAAAATTATAAAATGTAATTGGTCAAGCGGCGTAAGACAATTAGTAATTAGCAATTAGAAATTAGTAATTATGATTACCTGCAAGGCAATTAGTAATTACCAAGTTCCGGCCTCTCATTTCCCAAGTAAGTAATCATAATTACTAATTTCTAATTTCTAATTACTAATTGCTATAGAGTTTATACTTCACTGCCATAACTGTTTGATTTTAAGGGGTTTATAAATGTGTTGTAAAGAGCATAGCTTTTTATCGTAAATAGCTATGCTT
>CAUTTP010000118.1:0-7626 GCA_963541305.1 uncultured Prevotella sp. | reverse complement strand
TCGCTCTAGAATGAACGAAAATCTGAACAAAAAAACTGTAATGAAATCTTGACAGATGAGGACAGAAAGCAGGGGGAGAACATAAAGACAGAAAGAACATATTTTGCGGATGGCCAAATATGATATGAAGATCTGCTTAACAGGAAGAACCGGCTCTACCCGATGGATGCGACATGCAATTTGGTATCAATTTCTAACTATTTTCTTGTGGACTATCATTTTTAATTTGTACTTTTGTGCCTGAACTTTCTGGTTAAGAATCCTATACCTATTAAAAACCTACGGAAATGAGGCAACTTAAAATCTCCAAAAATATTACAAGTCGCAACAGCGAGTCTCTTGACCGTTATCTCACGGAAATAGCAAAGGAACCCATGCTGTCGCCCGACGAGGAGGCTGCTCTGGCCCAAGCTATTCATACGGGTGGCAAGGAAGGCGAGCGTGCACGCGACCGTTTGGTCAGTGCCAACCTGCGCTTCGTAGTTTCTGTGGCCAAGCAATATCAGCATCAGGGCATTACTCTCACCGACCTGATCAACGAGGGTAACATGGGATTGGTGAAGGCTGCCGAAAAATTTGACGAGACACGTGGGTTTAAGTTTATCTCTTATGCTGTGTGGTGGATTCGCCAGAGCATCATGGAGGCGCTGGCTCTGAAAAGCCGCATCGTGCGTGTGCCGCTCAATCAGGTAGGCGTGGCCGGAAAGGTGAACAAGGCAACCGAGCAGTTTCTGCAAAGTCATGGGCGCGTACCATCGATTCAGGAATTGTCGCAGATTACAGGCATTGAGGAGGAGCAGATTGCCTCGGCTCAAGACGCCGCCGCACGCGCCACAAGCATTGATGCGCCGCTGGGCACTGACGAAGAAAACTCTATGGCCGACATGCTGTCGTCGGATGACAGCGACTTCAAGTCGGACAGCAATCTCGATAAGGAGTCGATGAACCAATTTCTGAACGACCTGCTCAACGAGGTGCTCAACCAGCGTGAGCAGCGCATCATCAAGGAGTCGTTCGGCATCGGGGTAATGGAGAAGAGTTTGGAGGAGATTGCCGACGAAATGGGCATGACGCGCGAGCGTATCCGTCAAGTGAGGGAGAAGTCGCTCCGCAAAATTCGCTATAGCCGCTATGCCGCCACGTTGAGGCAGTATCTCGGATAGTCCGTCCAGACCTACTACACAACGTTAGTGAATCGTAAATAGTGTTACAATTATTGGTCACAGCTCATATTTTGCCTACTTTTGCTATATGATGCAAAAGTTGATATTCTCTATATTATTGTTGGTTTCGGCATTGACGATGCATGCCCAAGCTAAATCTTTTGAAGCCATGAGGGGCGTTATTCCCGATGGTTACAATTTCTGGGTTCACACGCCCGACGATTACGAGCCCGGTGGGCACCCCTTTCCGCTCATTATCTTTCTGCATGGGGCGAGCCTGTGTGGCAGCAATCTCGACCGTGTGTTGCGCTATGGCACGATGGATGCCATCGAGAAAGGCAAGCACATACCCATGCTGGTGGTGGCGCCGCAGAATCCCGGCGGGGCGTGGAGTCCGCGAAAGCTCAACGAGCTGCTGGAGTGGATGAAGCAGCACTACAGTGTGGATACCACGCGTGTCTACGTGCTCGGCATGAGTTTGGGCGGTTATGGCACGATGGATTTCGTCGGAACCTATCCCGAGAAAATTGCGGCGGCGATGGCGCTGTGTGGCGGTTGTTCGTTGAAAGATGTGTCGGGGTTGGGGCGAGTGCCGCTTTGGATCATGCACGGCACGGCCGACAAGGCAGTTTCTGTGCAGCAATCGAAGCGTGTGGTGTCAGCCCTGCAAGAGCGAAAGAACGACCGTCTGCTGCGCTACGACTGGGTGGCGGGCGGTTCGCATGGCCTGCTGGCACGCGTGTTCTACCTTCAGAAGACCTACGACTGGCTGATAGGGCATAGCCTAAAGGACAATCCGCGGGAGACCGACCGCAACTTCGAGATTACGAAAGAGGATATCGCCCGAACCTATCAGGAGCTGAAGATCGACGCAAGCATGTACGAAAAGGATTGACCGATTGCGGCATCTCACTCTCGGAAAAAGCGCATCTTTTCTCAATCGCTCTTATATAAAAATACGGCAAGGTCTCTCTTGGTATAATTTCTTTTTATTATCTTTGCAATCATAACATTGTGAATAATGACAGAAATCAACAACAGAGAAGAGCAGATACTGATCAGCATCACCGGTCAGGATCGTCCCGGTCTCACCGCTTCGGTGATGGAGATATTGGCGGGCTATGATGCCAAAGTGCTCGATATAGGTCAAGCCGATATCCATTCCACGCTTTCATTGGGCATCCTGATACGCATTGCCGAACGAAATTCGGGTCAGGTGATGAAGGAACTGCTCTTCAAGGCTACCGAGCTGGGTGTCAACATCGGCTTTTCGCCCATCACTGATGATGAGTATGAGGCGTGGGTGAACCGTCAGGGCAAGAACCGTTATATCCTTACCGTTATCGGTCGCACGCTTTCGGCACGCGAAATCTCGCGCGCGGCGTCCATCATCGCGCGGCAAGGGCTCAATATCGACTCCATCCTCCGCCTCACAGGGCGTATGAGCATCAAGCATCCCGAACGCAACGTGAGGGCGTGTCTGGAGTTCTCGCTACGCGGAACACCAATCGACCGACAGGCCATGCAGGCTGAACTGATGCAGCTTTCGGCAGATATGGAGATTGATTTCTCATTCCAAGAAGACAATATGTATCGGCGTATGCGCCGACTGATCTGCTTCGATATGGACTCCACACTGATCCAGACCGAGTGTATCGACGAACTGGCAGAGCGTGCCGGTGTGGGTGCCGAAGTGCGCGCCATCACCGAAAGTGCCATGCGCGGCGAGATAGACTTTAGAGAAAGTTTCACCAGACGGGTGGCTCTGCTCAAGGGATTGGACATGAGCGTGATGCAAGATATTGCGGAGAATCTGCCCATCACGGAGGGTGTAGATCGGCTGATGAGCGTACTGAAAAGCTGTGGCTATAAGATTGCCATTCTCAGTGGCGGTTTCACTTACTTCGGCGAGTACCTCCAGCGTAGGTACGGATTCGATTATGTCTATGCCAACGAATTGGAAGTGGATGGTGAGGGCAGGCTCACGGGGCACTATGTGGGCGACATCGTGGACGGCAAACGTAAGGCCGAACTGCTCAAGCTCATTGCGCAGGTGGAGAAAGTGAACCTTGCCCAGACCATTGCTGTGGGCGACGGAGCCAATGATTTGCAGATGATCAGTGAAGCAGGACTGGGCATCGCTTTTCACGCCAAGCCTCGCGTGGTGGCCAATGCGCAGCAAAGCATCCACACATTGGGTCTTGACGGTGTGCTCTACTTCCTCGGATTCAAAGACAGTAACCTCGGTGAGCTGGGCAAATTGTGATGTAACCAGAGCTGCCTCTCATCCACATTCTTAAGAAAAATAAATGGAACGTGGTTGAAAAATAAATGGAATGCCAATCATCCCAGACCTCTCTCTTACCCTTTCAGCGGGCAGGAGAGAGGTCTTTCCGTATCGGTTTGGTTGAACATCGGGGCAACTTGACTGAATAATTTTGCAGGGTTTGCATCGTGTAGATATCTTTGCGTTGATAAAATGAACAAATAGTCAAATGCAGAAGATATGAAGAAGACATTGATGATAACACTGCTGGCATGCAGTATGCTGATGCCGGCGATGGCTCAAGAGAATACGGAAGACAAGTCTCGACCGCCGAAAGGGAATGCCGACAGACCCAAAGACCACCCACAAAGAGTGACGGTGGAACAGATTAACCATAGAATGTTGGAGGACTTGAAACTCACGGAGCAACAGGCTAAGAGGGTGAACAAATTGAACAAGAAGTATGCTTCGATCATCGAAGGCGAGAAACCGGGTAGCGGTAAGCATGCTCAGGGCGGAGCAGGTCGTGCTCCCGGCGGTATGGGAGGAGGCATGCAGGGTGAGGGTTTCGGTGGTATGGGCGGCATGGGAGGAGGCATGCAGGGAGGCCCCGGCGGCGGCATGGGTGGTCCGCAAGGTGCTCCCGGTCAGGGCGGAAACCAACAGCAGAAGGAAGATCTCGACCGTATGCAGACCAAATATGAGAAGAAATTGCGCAAGATCTTGAACGAAGAACAATATGAGGGTTATCAGAAAATCAAGCCGCAGTTTGAGTCTCAGCGCAGAAACAGAGAGTTCTTGCTTCATGGCAAGAGCTTGGAATAAATGCCAAGAAAGGGTTGACGGTCAGTCGGTCGGCAGCCCTTTTCGTTTGGTAACAAGGTAATCGATGAGCGTGCCTATCAATACGGACGGTATGGCGATGAATGGCCAGAGCATGGCAGTATAGGGAAGTAGCATGGTAATGTACCAAAACGTCTTCCAATTGAATCCGTCAATCGGCAAAAGAAAGCCGAGCTCAAACTGTAATATCACAACAAGGGAGGCTATCAGACAGTATACAGCCCTCAGCCACCACTTGTCTTCATTGTAGAACCACGTTCCAAGCCATGCGGAACAAGCCGCTCCCGCCATCACCAACAGATGGACACGAAACATGTGGAAGGAGCTGTGCGCATTGCCAAGAAAATCAAAACCAAGTGTGAGGATGAGGAACCACAGCTCAGCGGCAAGCGTTATGCAAATGATGGTTTGTAATTTTCGGCTCATAATATTCTGCTTTTCTTGTATGAACGACCGGCTTACAGGCGCTCCACCTGCTTTACGCCCTTCACCATCTTGAGCTTCTTGATGAGGTTTTGCAGGCGTGCGGTATCTTCCAACTGAACGGTGAGTGTACCTGAGAACAGACTGTCGTGCGAGTCGATATTGATGGAACGCATTACGATTTTCTCCTCTTTGGAGATGATATTGGTAATGTTCGACACGATGCCGATGTCGTCATTGCCGATGACACGCAGCGTAATGGCATACTTCGAGGTGCCCTTGCCACTCCAGCGTGCCTTCACCACCCGATAGCCATAGCGGCGGCGCAATTCGGGTGCATTGGGACAATCGGTGCGGTGAATCTTGATGCCGCCACTCACGGTAACGAATCCAAAGATGTTGTCGCCATAGATAGGGTTGCAGCATTGCGCCAACTGATAATCGATACCTTTAAGATTATGGTCGATGGTGAGCACGTCATCATCATATTTGGTCAGCTGTTCGTCTGGACTTTCATACTCGAAATTCTCTGCCGAACGGGCTTCGTGATCCTTTGCTCCGTTCTGTATGTGGTCACGCACCTCTACATATTTGTCGATTACATCATTGGGATCGAGTTTGCCGTCCGATATCTGCTTGTAAAACTCCGACACCTCCTTGAAGCCCAACTTCTTCACGAGGTGCCCCATATAGTTCTCCTCAATGTCAATCTTCTTGTTCTTGAAGCGACGCTCCAACAATTCTTTGGCATAAAGGCCATCCTTCGCCTGCGTCTCCTTGATGGCAAGGCGAATCTTCGACTTGGCCTTTGCCGTCGTCACGATATTCAGCCAGTCGCGCTTGGGCGTCTGGTTAGCCTGTGTCAACACCTCCACGGTGTCGCCGGAATGCAGCTGCTGCCTAATGGGCACCACCTTATTATTGATGCGCCCGCCCACGCAGGTATTGCCCACTTTGGAGTGGATGCGGTAGGCAAAGTCGAGGATGGTGGCACCGGCGGGAAACTTGATGAGATCGCCCTTGGGCGTGAACACATATACCTCCTCGGGCGACAGCGACATCTTGAACTGGTCCATCACTTGCAGGTTGTCGCCTGCTTCGAGAGCCGAACGGATGTTGGCGAGCCACTCGTCCATCTGTCCGCCACTCTTGATACCCTTATATCGCCAGTGGGCAGCCAGTCCGTGCTCGGCTATATCGTCCATGCGCTCGGTGCGAATCTGCACCTCCACCCATTTGTTTTCAGGACCGAGCACTGTGATGTGCAGGCTCTCGTAGCCGTTCGACTTCGGCACCGACAGCCAGTCGCGCAGTCGTTTGGGATTAGGCTGATACATATCCGTCACGATGGAGTATGCCTGCCAACACTGTTGCTTTTCCTTATCCACGGGTGAGTCGATGATAACGCGAATGGCAAAGAGGTCGTAGATGCCCTCGAAGCTACACTTCTGCTTCTTCATCTTCTGCCAGATGGAGTGGATCGACTTGGTGCGCCCCTTCATGTGAAAGCGTAGTCCGGCATCTTCCAGACGCTGCCGGATGGGTGTAATGAACTGGTCGATATACTTGTCGCGCGAGCGCTTGGTGGCGTTGAGCTTCTCCTTGATCATGTAGTAAGCGTCGTGCTCAAGATATTTCAGCGAGAGGTCTTCAAGCTCACTCTTCAGCGTGTAGAGACCCAGCTTGTGAGCCAGCGGCGCATAGAGGTAGCTTGCCTCTTCAGACACCTCGCGCTTGGCTTCCTCGTTATCCGAATCCTTAATCTGACGCATGATGTTCACGCGGTCGGCAATCATGATGAGAATCACGCGCATGTCTTCGGCAAAGCTCAGCAGAAGGTTGCGAAAGTTCTCGCTCTCGATGACAGGATTCTTCTCATAGAGCTTCTGAATCTTGAATAACCCGCCCACGATGTGTGCCACACTGCTGCCAAATTTCTCGGTGATGTCTTCCATGATAACGTAGTCGGACGCCAGACTACCATACAGCAAGGTAGCGATGATGCTGTCGCGGCGGAGCCCAATCTCATCGGCCGCTATTTTTGCCGTTTGCAGCGACGACAGCACAGGATTCAGGCCGAACACATCGCGGCGCACATGGTTGTTATTAATGGCATGGATGATATAAGATTCCATCGTCTTCTCATCACCGTCATCCAGCGATGCACCGATGATTTTGCGCAAATGGGTGCGAATCTCATTGGCCTGCAGTCGTTCTTTGGGTGTAAACGCAAATTTATCTTCCATGTGCATAGCAGTGAATCCTATCTATTGCAAAGGTAAAACAAAAGGGAGTAATGGCAAAAGAAATTATCCTTTTTCATCTTTTTTAAGGGGAGAGAGGCATTTTGGGGGAGAGAGGAAAGGGGAGAGAGGAGAGAGAAATGTCTTGCAGGTGTTCTGTCTATACAACTGTCGGAGTATTCTCTCTCCCCTCTCCCCACTCTTCTCTCCCCCTACCTTATTTTGTCTAAACATCCGCAAGACATTTCTCTCTCCTCTCTCCCCTTTCCTCTCTCCTCCTTTTTTCAGAGGCCAAAGCCTCTGAAAAAACACGACAAATACCCTCTGTAGAATCGCGTGTAGAAAAATTGAAAATCTTTTGCCCGAAATACGCGAAAATTGGAGGGGTTTACGTAAACCTCAAAGCATCAGCGAGTTACGAGCAAAAAGTAAGAATATGCTATAGATATTCATCTTTTCGTCTTGCGATAGCACCCTTTTCGCATCGCGAAAGCATAGTTATCGCGATACGAGAACATTGAGATCGCACGCCGATTAGGCCGTTATCGCAACGCGAAAACTATGCTATCGCAACCCTATCCCGAAAATTTCGACCTCCCGTGACCAGAATCTTGCCCAGCCACCCCTATTTTTCGCTCTAGAATGAACGAAAATCTGAACAAAAAAACTGTAATGAATTCTTGACAAA
>CAUTTP010000117.1:0-7681 GCA_963541305.1 uncultured Prevotella sp. | reverse complement strand
TTCATTGTCGTTATTATTTGTTCTGTTGTTCAAGAACCATTTTAAATAATCTCTCACGTTCCTGATGCCGTTCGAGATTTTGTTTATCCTGCCGGCGTTTGTCCTTGCGGTCGCTGCGCTTGAGATAGGAACGGTAACGCTTGAGGTTGTCGAGCACATTCTTGTGTTGGCGCAGAAACTCGGCTGGGTCATTACGGAGTAATTTAATGAGTTTAGCGATTTCAGAGCGTCCAAAGAGAATAGGATGTTGGCAGAGAAACTTACCGTTGTCGTTGAACGATTGCAGCTCGGCGAATGCCTGAAGATTGCGGATGCGCAGTTCGGCCATGTCGGCTACGGCCTGTGCGGTTGGCTTTGTCTCCAGCAGTTCGTCGAGCTGCTTCATCTTGCGCCATGTGTTGATGCGGTCGTTGTAGAGTACGGTCGCCATCTGCACATCGGCATCGTCAAGGTTTCCCCAGTCTATTTTAGGGTACTCTTCTTCTTTTTTTTTGGAGTAGCAGATTTTTTCGGCTGCTTGCCATTTCCTTCTTCAGCAGAGTTATCCACAGGGGTTCCATCAACGGGGTTGCCGTCGGTGCCTGTCGGGTTCTCGTTGCCCTTACCATCATCAACAAGATTGCCGTCGGTGCCTGTCGGGTTCTCGTTGCCCTTACCATCATCAACAAGATTGCCGTCGGTGCCTGTCGGGTTCTCATTGCCCTTACCATCATCAACAAGATTGCTGTCGGTGCCTGTCGGGTTCTCGTTGCCCTTGCCATCATCAATAAAATTGCCGTCGGTGCCTTTTGGATTCTTGTTGTTCTCGTTGTCTGTTCCCTGCGTAGCAAAGAATTCACGGCGATTACGTACTATATCGTCGTGCGAACAAACATCAAGCAGAGCGAATAGGATATCTTCGGCATTCTTACGCGGAGCAAGATCGAAACGTGTAAAATCTGTACTCTGTGGAGTCTTTTCGTGTAGCAGCGCGAGGTCAGCTTCAGCAGCCAGCGGATTGGAAAGCTGACGGAAGTGATTGAGCTTTTCTTTTGTACTATACATATTTTTTAAGTTAAAAGAGTTAGAGGAGTTGGAGAAGTTAATACATTGCTCCTCCAACTCCCTGTGTTAAGTTATGCTTCGGTGCGCGATACTTCGACGAGCGTTGTGGTGTCGAGTACACGAAGTGTGAGCGATGCACCATCCTTTGCCGTCCAAGTGGCACCATTCTCAAGGACGAAGGTGCTGCCGTCGGTGACGGTTGCCGGTTTGTCGGTTCCTGCACCGACAAGAGTAATGTATCGTCCCTTATCGCTGGCGGAGAGACCCGAAACCGTTGTGATGACGGCAGCGGAAGCTGTACCATTAGCAATCTTATAAGTATTGGAAGATGTGACAATGGCAATTTCCGTCGCACCAGCTGCCACCTCGACAGCTGCCGTCACGGCTGGGTTTCCGGTATAGACGAGCGGCAGGTCTACCGATGACCGTTTGAAGGTGAAGGTGGTGTAGCGACCGTCCTTATCGTCCTTTGTCTCGGTGTTGGAGAGGATGATCGGGCGTTCCAATTCGCCCAGTATATACCACTCTTTTGACTTGATGTGCTTGAAGAAGAGGATAAACTTACCACCGCTGTATTCCTCTATGAAATTGTAGAGCAGTACACGGGCACCGCCCATGATGATGACAAAGTTATTTTCGCCAGTGGTGGTGATGTCTCCTTTCTCGGTGGTTCCCGTGAATGTAGGGATATCGTGCGCTTCGAAGTAGTGCGGTATCTCGCCCGGCTTCAGCGGGACTGGAGCAACTTCACGTTGTGCGTTCGGTTGTGGAAACTCCTTGCTGCGATCAATTTGGTCGAGAGCCACGAGATAGACGATGTAGGAAATATCGGACCCATGTGTGTCGCGATCGGAAACATCATCAATGTGTCCAAGAACGGCCATAGAAGCCAGCGATAGACCTGTGCCTCCTGCTGCCATGAGTGAATGGTCGAACAATGCGCTGAGCAGCAGCACGATGCCGAAGACAGTAAATACTACCATGAACATACCACGTGCCTGACGGTTGGCGTAGTTAAAGCCCTTTATGGGGTTGTACGCACGGTATTTTTTTTGAATATTTGGCTTTTTCATTTTACTTTTTGTTTTACAGGGAGTCGCTTTGGCGACTCCCTACTTTCAATATTCATTATTTTACTTAGAACTAAAACACACGACATTTATCGTCCACCCGGAACATTGGGCTGAAGCTCCTTGTTGATGGTACGCTTACCATCTACGCAACGTTCCAGTTCGCGGAAGTTTCCGTCGCTACCGAGGATAACCATGATATAATCGCCGACAGCTTTAGCAGTGAACGCAGAAGAGATGTTGGCGAACTTGCCTGACTTGGCAATCTTCGGTAAGTGATCGGCAACACCGGCTTCGATGCAGTAAGCCACGCCGGCCTTGGCATTCTCAATGTCTGTGTAGGTGTCGGCGGCGGTGGTTGCATCGGTAATCTGCCAAAATCCGTTAGTACCGTCCACTTTATCTGTGATGGTAGTGGCGAAGAGGTTAATGAAGATCTGCTGCCATTCGTAGGCGTTGGCATCCATCTCGGCTTTGGTACTGAAGCGGCGGCCGGTGAACGAGGCAGAGCAGCCCTCTTTCCATGTGCTCCATGCACGCACCTGCTCCATCTGCTCTTGCATTTTCATGGAGAGCATCTCGCCCGGAACGAACTCCAAGAACTGAATGTTGCCCGGCTGGTGCAGCATCATGAACGGCAGCTGTCCGAGGTACGGCAGCCAAATGATGTGCACAGTGGAGTCGGGGACAACGTTGAGGGCACTCATCGGTCCGTTAAAATCGGTGTCCTTGCCGTATGCGGCACGTACATTTTTGATCCACCAAGCCTGATGGTTTTTGTTCAGATAGACGAAGTGTTGGTCGAGATCCATGTCTTCTGTGATGGAAGTACGAACATCAGCGATGAACTCTTGAACGGCAGAGAGGAACGTTGCCTGTGTGTAGGAACGATAGGTTTTGTCAGCGTGTGGCTTGATGTCATACTGGTGGACATAGCGCAGCAGTGTGTAGAGAGCACCTGTGCTCGCATTGAGATAAGAACCTGCAACGCCTTGCTCGGGCTTCACGTAGATACCACGCATGCGACGTTTATTCTGCTCTACCTGTGCGGTGGTGAGCGTATTGAGCAACTGATACTCGATCATCGTCCACTTGATGGGATCGGAACCCTCCTTATTGAGATAACCGATGTATTTGCGCTCCAATTCTTTCATCGGTCCCCACTCCATCTTGATCATCACATCGTCAACGTAGCCCATGTGGTTCTCAATTTTCATACCGCCTTTGAAAACCTCTCCTGCCTGATAAGCCTGAGAAACTTCGTCGAAGAAAGCGTTGAACACGAGACCACGGTCTTGATAGCCGTATGCCACGGGGAAGAACTGGGTGAGGTCACGAATCTGAAGCACGCGGGCGATGAGCGCATCCTGACGCAGCACAATGAACTGGTCGCCTACGCTGGCGTTATTCACGCCATCGTAGTTGGTGGCATACTTGCCGGCAGCGAGAGCAGGAGCATCGAGCATCTTGTTCTGCTGGAGATACTGATAGCGCTCCTTGAGCAATTTGGCAAACGTATAGGCTGCCTTATGGAAGGCAACACCGTCTACCTGCTCGTCCACTTCGGGCAACGCAGCAGCTGCACGCGGATTGGCGGCAATCTTGTTCCAACGGTCTTTCATTGAGAACATGGGGTGCTCCACACCAAAAAGGAACTGCGGCGTATTACCGAAGCCGTTGATGCTGACCGTCGATGTGGTGAGAGTCTGTACAGGAACATCGGATGCCGGTTTCTCTGCCAACGCTTTAAAATCTGCACGCATCCCTTTAATGCTTTCAAGGATACCCTCAAGAGTGGCATTACCCTGCTGCTGTGTACTCGTACCTTCATCGGTATCAGCGGTTGCCGTCGGCTCAATACCACTCAATACAGACTGAATGGTATTGAGCATGGTCTGAAACTCGGCAGCTTGTTTTTCGGTCTGCTGGGCAACCTGTTCCGCTGCAAGGTCATCATTCAGCGTAACCTGATATTTTTTCTGATATTCGGTTACTACAGAATTAAATTCCTCTTTGGAAAGGCTCTTGTCGTCGAACTTCTGTTTGAGATGTAGGAATTCGAGAACGGAAGTAAGTTTTTCTTTGAAATTCATAAAACTAAAAATTAAAATTACACAATATTATATATGGCAGTTTTCAATTGCTGCGTGTCAGCATACTCACGTCCCATCGCCACGGCTTCGGCCACGGCCTCGATAAAGGTGCGTGTGCCGTCAGACAGGCCGAGTTCCACCGCGGCAGGAGACAAGAATGTTTCTCCGCGCAGTACCGGTGCGTCATCAGGAAGCTCGGCAAGTTTTTCACGCTGTGAGCGTACTTCTGAAAGAAACTGTTCGTTGAGTGGGTCAAGAAAATCGCTGATATACTTCTCACTCTTGCCGTGACGGAGGTCATCGAATGTTTTGTTCTTCAAATCGGAATTGGTAGCCTTTGCCTCTACACGTATGATTCCGAGACTTTTAAAGTATTCCTCGAAATCGTAGAAACTACACATAGTACCAATGCAACCGACATAGTCATTGGCAGTGAGGGCATAGATTTTGTTGCCGTGGCATCCTATATAGTAACCTGCCGAGCAGCACATCTGTTCGTAGATGGTAAGGATAGGTTTCTGACAGCCTCGCAGAGTTTCACTCAAGCGATCGAGAAACCACGCCTCGCCACCGGGAGAATTGATATGCAGGATGTGGCATGAGATCTGAGAGTTGGATTCGGCTGCCTGAAGGTCGACTGCGAGCTGTTTGGAAGAAAACCAATAATAACTGTCGGACATTATTGTGCCCCATACACGATGATACCCAATAGAATTATCAGGGAGCCCGTCATCGTCGAACTCGTCGGTAAGTGTTATCGTGGTATCATTGTCTTGCGACAATACCTTCAGGAGTTCCTGAAGGGCGAGATGTGTTTCCAACTGATACCACGTGTGATCTTTCAGGTAGGCATCCAGTTCGGCAGAGGATATACCGAGGGCAGCTTTGATGCCGGACTTATCCTCTACCTTGCCGTTGAGCGGAAAGGCGGCAAGCATGGCTTGCCGGAAGCCGTCGACGGTGATCCACAAAGGTTTTCCTGAGACAAGAAGATTCTGTAATTCGTTCATCAAAAGTATTTTTGATGCGAATGTACTATATAATAAGGTGTAGACAAAAGACCTACAAAAGCGGGTCAGTAAGCATTTTGCACTTGATGACGAGATTGACTGAGGTAAGATTAGATGAGATCTGAACACGGGCAGGAATATCCGCAGTACCTATTTTATAGGATCTTCGGTCTGATGTCTTTATCCTGACAATGGCACTTCTCTCTATTGAGAAGAACCGACGTGTATCTGCATCGGGTATGTCAATAACGATTGTTTTGTCACAGTTCCAGTAATTGCCTGCATCATTGTCAGTGAGTTGTGGAATATACGAAAACGGATCCGCTATGAATTCATAAACTTTGTTCGGATAATTATTGATCGAATCTGTAAGAGTAACTTGGATGAGATTGGAGAACTCTATCATAACATGTAGCTTTTAAATGACAAAAACGGTAGTTTGGTATATATTAAATAGTGTTAATTACTCGCAACTTTTTGGTATTTGCGGATTTTCTTGGGACGCAGACGATTGCGGAAGCGGTAGTAGTTCTTCAGCAAGGCATCAGAGGAGATAGACTTCAACTGATAGACACGGATGAAGTCGTAGATGATATCAAGGTTTCTGCGCTGCCTTCCGAACTCCTCATTCTCCAGCAACACACGATGCAGCTCGAAATTGAACATGCGACGAATCTGGTTCTCTATCTCCTTGGCGGCTGACGCGGAGAGGTAGTTGTAGTAGACGGGATCCTTCCATGCCACTCCGTCACCGGGTTTGCGGCATGGCAGCAGGATGCAGAGATTACCGTCGACAACGTCAGACTGATTGGCACGCTGGCGGGACATATTCTCCCATATACAGTGATAGAGGTCTGAATTGTAAGGAATATTCACCGTTCCATATTTTTGCTCCGTCCCGTATTTTCCGATGGCGTACTCCGCAAGATAGGGTTCTATCTTGATGGTGGCAATTTTTTTCAAAGCTCTTTTTTCTTTGTGCATGGCTTTTTGAGTTTTTTCGCTTCCTACCGTCCTACAATCCTACAAACTTTGTAGACGTCTGTGTAAAGTTACTAATAATCAGCGAATTAAGCAAAAGACAACAAACATTTTTCATCCTATTTCACCCAAAAATATGCACCTACATCGTCCTACAAGTCCTATTTTTGTCCTATTTTGTAGGATGAGTCTCCAAAAATCCATTTCCTACAAAAAAATCCTATTTCCTACAACGTCCTACAATCCTACAAGATTTCCTACAAATATAATAATCCTAATAAAATTATATAACTATTTGATATATTGAGAGTTATATTATATATGTAGGTTTGAAAAGAAAATAGTTTGTAGGATTGTAGGATTGTAGGACGGCACTTTTCTAAAAAATATTTTCAAAATACGTGTTTTCCTTGCTTTCTTACATTTTTTTGGGGGTGCGGGGGAAATGTTGCGTTCATGCCTGTCAAAATTTATGCAAATTAGGCCGTACCTATTTATATGAACTGGCACGGCCTTGCAGAGAAAAATATGTTTTTTGCTTATCACAAAATAATATGATTTTTATTTGGTAAAATCAGTTTTTTTTAGTATCATTACATCATTAAATTGGGGAATTATGGTTGTCTATTATAGTGTTCTTTATTGGATACTAAGTCTGTTGTGGGATGTTAAGTAGGTGTTCATAATTAATTGCCACAATATTTGCGTCTGTTTTTCAGTCAGTCTGCCAACTTGAAGAAGGAGTGTAGCGGGCTACACGACTGATGAAAGGGGGCGGAATGACGAAAAAGAGGCGTAAAGACTGTGGCAAAGCAAAAGAATAAAAAAAAAAAGAAAATATAGGCGTTTAATTTTGAACACCTACTTATCTTTCATAAAGCATATCCAATGTGTATTCGCACGCTTGCCGGATATATGACCAAATATCGGTTTTTCAGATGTGAGCTCCAGAACTTCCGAGACTCTGATGTCTGTCTCGTTCCACTTGAAAACGAGGAAACCGCCGGGTTTGAGTACACGAAAACATTCCACAAAACCTTTACGAAGCATGAGCCGCCAGTCAAGGTTTGGCAATGCGCCATATTTAATATGCAGATAGCCCGCAGGTCTTGCTTTGGGATTAAGGCTTCCATATATATCTGAGAATTTTGATTTACCCACATTGCGAAGAAGGTGCGGAGGATCGAAAACAACCATGGAAAAAGTTTCGTCTGCATAAGGCATATTGGTAAAATCAGCCTGAATATCGGGCTTCACCTTGAAAGGTCTTCCGTCGCATAGTGTTGTTTCAAAACTCCTTATATCTTGAAACAACACCCGTTCGTCACTCTTGTCAAAGTAGAACATCTTGCCGCCACAGCAGGCATCAAGGATTGGCTTCTCTATCATTATATATAATCTTTTATTTTATTGATACAATAAGTTTAGTAGGAGACCTCTGCAAAAGTACTTACTATGGTTATTTATCCCCTATGGAGTTGCT
>CAUTTP010000116.1:0-7926 GCA_963541305.1 uncultured Prevotella sp. | reverse complement strand
ACGACGGATTTATAATTATTGTTTTTAAGTTTTAGTGAGCACAAAAGAAAGGTTCCGAACCTCAAAGAAGAAGTCCGGAACCGATATAATATAACAACGTTTGTCTGATTAGTTATTCTCTGGACGGAGCTGACGAACGGTTTCTGCTGCACGCCACATTTCCATTTCACGCATTTCTTTAAGCTCCTCATTCAGCTTCTCACGATAATCCTCCTGAGAATTCTTGTCAATGGAGATCTGCGCCTCTGTACCATTCTCAACGCTCAGATAGAGCCATTCCATAACGGGCTTGATGGCAGCCTTGAAACGAGGACGCCAATCGAGGGCGCCACGTTGTGCGGTTGTAGAACAGTTGGCATACATCCAGTCCATTCCTTTCTCGGCAAAGAGTGGGCCAAGGCTCTGTGTGAGCTCTTCCACGGTCTCGTTGAAAGCCTCTGATGGTGAGTGCCCGTGTGCACGGAGTGTTTCATACTGTGCCTCCAAAAGTCCTTCGATGGCACCCATCAACGATCCACGCTCACCAGTGAGATCGGATGTAGCCTCCTTCTGGAATGTTGTCTTGAACATGTAGCCTGCACCAATACCGATACCAAAGGCAATAGTCTTCTCCTCTGCCTTGCCGGAAACGTCCTGATAAACAGCGTATGAGCAGTTCAAACCGCGACCCTCGAGGAACATGGTGCGGAGAGAAGTGCCGGAACCCTTAGGAGCAACGAGAATCACATCAATATCTGATGGAGGCACAACGCCTGTACGGTCAGACCAATTGATAGCAAAACCATGAGAATAATACAGAGTCTTACCTGCAGTGAGATACGGCTTCAGCTTTGGCCAAGCTGCAATCTGACCGGCATCTGACAACAGCATGCAGATAATGGTACCTTTCTCGGCGGCCTCCTCAATAGAAAACAGAGTCTTACCCGGCACCCAACCATCGGCAACAGCCTTGTCATAGGTCTTGCCCGGACGCTGGCCAACGATGACATTAAAACCATTATCACGTAGGTTGCAGGCCTGACCGGGGCCCTGAATGCCATAGCCGATCACTGCAATTGTCTCGTTTTTCAGCACTTCGCGTGCCTTGTCCAATGTAAATTCTTTGTTGGTGACTACATTCTCAATAACGCCACCAAAATTCATCTCTGCCATAATTTGTTATGTTTTAAATACGTTAAAAATCTAATTGGTATAACAAGTCAATATAATGTACTTGCTTTCGTGCACAAAGGTAACGATTTAACAGCAATCTTACAAAATATTCTATCATTCTTTCACGAATTTTACCAAACATCTTACAACTTCCACTTCCTCGGAAACGCCTTTGGTAATTCGGATGGCATATTCGTTTTCTTGGGTCAGCTCCTTATAAAAATGCAGTTTATCACCCTGATGACTCTCTGCGACATAAGCTATCTCAAAGCGTTTTAGTCGATAGTTACGGTACCAATCAAGATCGAAAAGGTCAAGCACATGCTCTATATACTTGATGGAATTGACATGCCCGTTGACATCCACATCATTATAATAAGTCTGGATGGAGCGTATCTGTTCAGCATCCTTGCTCATTTTCACCCTGCTCGAAGGTGCTATGGGGCATTGTGTCTCGGTATCAACATAGTCGTTAATAACCCCATCATGGATGGAAAGCAAATCTACGGGCTGTCGGGTATCGGTATTGATCATCGCCCAAATGCTACGACCATAACCATAAACCTTGCTACCATCACGACTAAGAATCTTAAAATTACGGCTTGTGAAATACTTCATCGCAGCCTCAATCCATGTCTCCACATCAAACTCAGTATGTGCCAACGGCATCTCGTCCATCTCTATCGCCATGCGCGAAAGCACCCATGTGCGATGGATGGAATTGAGATAACTCATACCGAAATAACGGTCTTCAGCATGGAATCCGGCGGCATTAAGCATGGAATTACCAAGATGCCCCATAAAAAGATGATTGCTGAAGTCGCAATGGAACGGTTCCGAAAGAAACTGGTATCGTCCAACCTTAGGCAACATATCCTTAGCCATCTCCTCTTTCAATTACTTTTGCAAATACGATTTATCTCCCTTCTTGTTCGATCAGGAAGTCGGATACAGGCTCATCATAGCTGCGTGTTACGGCAATACGACCGGAACGGGTGTATTGCAGTAGACAGTCGTAACCATTGAGCAGGTCATAGAGGCTTGCTATATCCTCAGTCAGTCCGGCCAAAAGCACAGTAGAATATTTGGGATTCACCTCCATCATACGGGCATTATGCCTACGAATGATGCGGGAAATCTCAGAATTATCAAGCAAAACAGGCGTAGAGATCTTGAAAAGAGCCACCTCGTGGATAAAAAGCTCATCATCAGTATAATAGTCTGCCTTAATAACATCTATCTTCTTTTCTATCTGCTTGGTAATCTTCTCAATCTGATCTGGTGAACTCCAGCACGTAATGGTGTACTTATGGATGCCATCAATACTTGATGCCGATACATTCAGACTTTCGATATTCACCTGTCTACGGGTAAACACTGCCGTTACCTGATTCAAAACACCGGCAATATTCTCACTATATACTAATAAGGTATAAAACTTCTGATCCATATCTTTTAAATGTCCAAATGTAACTTCATTTCATCAACAGCACTTCCCGGCATCACCATTGGAGTGACATTCTCTTCCTCCATCACTGCACATTCGAGAATGTAAGGGCCATCAGTAGCAAGCATCTTAGCCACCTTATCTTTCAAATCTTCACGATTGACCACCACATCGTAGGGTATGGCGTATGCCTTGGCAATATCCTCATAGCGTGGGTTCATCATGTAGGTGAACGAATGGCGACGACCATACATCAGATCCTGCCACTGACGCACGTTGCCAAGATAGTTGTTGTTCATCAATATCATCTTGACTGGTGTCTGATGCTCCATGATTGTACCCAACTCCTCTATGCACATCTGGAATCCCCCATCTCCCGTGAAAAGACAGACTGTACGGTCGGGAGCACCAAAGGCAGCTCCAATAGCAGCCGGAAGACCGAACCCCATAGTGCCAAGTCCACCACTCGAAACGATGCTACGCTTCTTATGGAACTTGAAATAACGGTTTGAGAACATCTGATTAAGGCCTACATCATTAGTCATCACGGCTTCCCCACGGGTAGCTTCAGCCACCATGTTCACCACTTCACCCATCAGCAACGGTCCCTCCGTCGGGTGTATAGAAGGCTCTATCACCTCTTTTTCCTCCTTTTCCCGAAGTGGGGCAAAAGAATCTTTCCACTCTTGATGTGCGTTTTTATGAAGTAACTTTGTTATTGCAGCCAAACTTTCCTTACAATCACCGATTACGGCAACGTCTGTCTTCACATTCTTGTCAATCTCTGAAGGATCAATATCCAGATGGATCACCTTTGCCTGTTTGGCATATTTAGTCAGACTACCCGTTACGCGATCAGAGAATCGCATGCCAACGGCAATCAGCACATCACATTCCTGCTGCTTGAGATTTGTAGCATAGTTACCATGCATACCTAAGATTCCCATGTTCAAAGGATGGTTGGAAGCCATCGCAGAAAGGCCAAGCATCGTACGACCTGCAGGGATATCCGCCTTTTCTAAGAAACTTAAAAGTTCCTCATGGGCATTACCCAACTCTACGCCATGGCCAACCAGCGCAAATGGTCTCTTAGCAGTATTGATCAGGTCGGCAGCTTGCTTCACCGCATCCTTATCAATGACCGGGTAAGGAATGTATGATCTCACCTTGTCGGCTTTTCCGGGCATCCACTTAGCCTTATCAACCTGCGCGTTTCTTAAAAAATCGAGTACCACGGGGCCGGGTCTACCACTTCGTGCGATATAGAATGCGCGGTTGACTGCCCATGCCACATCCTCCGGACGCCGAATCTGATAACTCCACTTGGAAATGGGTTGCGCCATACCAACGAGGTCAACCTCTTGAAACGCATCCGTTCCCAAAGAGCTAACACCGACCTGTCCGGCAATAACAACCATAGGAATGGAATCCATCATGGCATCGGCAACACCTGTCAAGGTATTGGTTGCGCCCGGACCGGAGGTCACGATCACGACACCTACCTCCCCACTGGTACGCGCATAGCCTTCCGCGGCATGTGCTGCGCCTTGTTCGTGACGCACGAGTACATGTTTGAACCATGGGTCTCGCTTGTGGGTATATGTATACAAGGAGTCGTAAACGGGCATGATTGCACCACCCGGATAGCCGAAGATTGTTCTCACATTTTCCTGATAAAGCGTACGCATCAGAATCTCCGAGCCCGAGCACTCCTCTCCTATCTGAACTCCATTCCATGGAGCCTCGGGTTCTGTATGTTGTCCTTTTTGTATCTGGGGATTATTTTGATTATCCATTATGCAAAAGAAATAAATAGTTGAAGAATGAACTAATATTATTATTCGATGATTCTCACACCGCCCTTATCTGCAGAACTTACGCTTTGAGCGTATGCGCGCAATGCCTTGCTGACTACACGGTTACGTCTCAACGGTTGTTGTGGCCGCGAAGCTAGTTCCTCATCACTCAACTTCACGTTGATTGTGCGGTTAGGGATATCTATCTCTATAATATCACCGTCCTTGATTTTACCCACATTACCACCTGATGCTGCTTCCGGAGAGATATGCCCGATACTCAAACCGCTTGTACCGCCAGAGAATCGACCATCAGTAATCAAGGCACACTCTGTGCCAAGATGTCGGCTCTTAATGTAAGAGGTAGGATAAAGCATTTCCTGCATGCCGGGACCTCCCTTCGGCCCTTCGTGGGTAATCACCACACAATCGCCGCTCTGCACCTTGCCATTAAGGATACCCTCGCAGGCATCGTCTTGAGAATCGAACACGACGGCAGGACCAGAGAAATGCCACAACTTCTCATCCACGCCGGCAGTCTTCACCACACAGCCATCTTGTGCAATGTTACCAAAGAGTACAGCAAGGCCACCATCCTTCGTATAGGCATGTTCCATATCGCGGATACATCCGTTCGCTCTATCTACATCGAGTGATTCCCACTGTTCGTTCTGGCTGCCCATCTTCGTTGAGAAACGATGACCGGGAGCACTATGATAAATCCGGCTTGCCTCCGGGTCTATATTCTCTTTCGTTATGTCATATTTTGCCATGGCCTCGCCGATGGTTAAACCATCCACACGATTTACATCGTTATGAATAAGGCCTCCCTTGTTCAACTCATTGAGAATACCCATGATTCCTCCGGCACGATTACACTCCTGAACGGAATATTTCTGCGTGTTTGGCGACAGCTTACACAGGCATGGCACCTTACGGCTCAGGGCATCAATATCCTGCATTTTGAAATCGACCTCACCCTCCTGTGCAACAGCCAGCAAGTGCAGAATAGTATTAGAGCTACCCCCCATCGCAATATCCAGCGTCATCGCATTCATGAAAGCGGCGCGTGTGGCAATGTTACGTGGCAACACACTGTCGTCACCATCCTGATAATATGCAAAGGCATTCTTCACAATCTGACGTGCAGCCTGTTTGAACAATTCGATACGGTTGGCATGGGTAGCCAAGATACTACCGTTGCCGGGAAGCGAAAGGCCAATAGCCTCTGTCAAGGAGTTCATCGAATTAGCCGTAAACATACCTGAACAGCTTCCACAACCCGGGCATGCCGCAGACTCTATCTGCAGCACCTCTTCATCGCTGACCTCCGGGTCAGCACCTTTTACCATTGCAGTGATTAGGTCGGCATTCTCGCCACGCCACCGACCGGCCTCCATCGGACCACCCGAGCAGAATATCGTCGGGATGTTGAGACGCATCGTTGCCATCAACATGCCCGGGGTCACCTTATCGCAGTTGGAAATGCAAATCATGGCATCAGCCTTATGCGCATTCACCATATACTCCACAGAGTCGGCAATGATGTCGCGCGAAGGCAAAGAATATAACATGCCATCATGCCCCATAGCGATACCATCATCAATGGCGATGGTATTAAACTCTGCCGCATAACAGCCGGCCTTCTCTATTTCCTCCTTTACGATCTGCCCTATCTCATGCAGATGTGTATGACCGGGAACAAACTGAGTAAAAGAATTGACTATCGCTATAATTGGTTTTCCAAATTGCTCGTGTTTCATGCCTGCGGCTACCCATAAGGATCGTGCTCCCGCCATTCGTCGTCCTTCTGTACAGACCGCACTTCTCAACTGATGTTTCATAATGCTATCAATATGTTTCATGCAAAGGTACACAATTTACATCATATAACAACTGACTAATGCGACAAAATTGTGTTTTACAATCAAACTAAAAGAAAAAGAGAGAAAAACGTATCAATCTAACAGTATTATACTATCAAAATACATCTATTATAATATGACAACTGCCAAGCTCCTCATTATACCAAAAGAGAAGAAACAAAAAAAATCCCGCTGCTCGCATGAGCAACGGGATTTTTATATGAATTATCTAATATTTACTTTACGTAAACGATAGCCAGACGGTTAGATGTAGTTCCCTGAACACCCTTGCCAATTGCCTCGTCAACGATTACACCCTTGCCCTGGAGGTATTTAGCAACCTCATCAGCACGAGCCTGAGACAGTTTGTCGTTGATTGCTTTAGAACCCTCAGGAGAAGCTGTACCTACAATCTGAACGTGCTTGCCAGAAGAAATAGCATCAAGAGCCTTCTTAGCATCCTTAGTCAGAACTGACTTGCCCTGTGCGAATGTTACGAATACGAGATCCTCAACCTTCACCTCACGTACAACCTGCGGAGACTCCTTAACAACTTCCTTAACAACCTCTCTTGGCTTCTTAGCCAATTCGTTGCGAAGATCATTGATAGTAGAGTTCAGTGCATCGATCTCTGCCTGATCGCGGAGCTGTGCAATCGTGAAGTTGTGGGTACCGTTAGAATTCTTGAACTTGTAAACAACACCAGCGTTCAACTGAACAAAAGACTTGTTGATGTTATACTGAGCGCCATCGTAGCCCAGACCGTTGAGACCCCAAATCATAGCAGGCTCAATATAAATCTGCCATGCCTTCTCCTCACCAAGATTGAATGCAAAATCAAGACCAGCCTTAGATGTCAAGCTGTTGGTCTTCACAAGTGCCACACTTGAAGCCTTGCTTTCACGACCAAACGCGTGACCCCAGCCGAGACCATAAACTGCACTTACCTCGAATGCACGTGGCTCACCCTTGTAACCACCGAACCAGTTGCTCAGGTTCACAGTACCCAGCAAACTTGTGTTGATAACGCGAGCTGTCGTACCAACAGACTCCCAAGGTCTGTTTGAGAAATATACGTTGCTCTCTACTGCCAAACCGAATACCGGAGTGAAGTAGCGGCCAATACGAAGACCAGCGTTTGAGTTAAGCCCCTTCAACCAAGCATGGCCTGTAGTCTTTGTGGCAACACCACCGTTAACACCGATGTAAAAATTGTCGAAAGTCTTGCTTTCTGTCACAGTCTGTGCAGAAGCAGATGCTGCCAAGAGACCGGCAGCTACTAAAGTAAATAACTTTTTCATACTCTCTGTAAATTGATATTTAATTAAACTTTATTATCACGTTTATTTTCGTGTGCAAAGATAATAAAAAAAAGTTGAGACTACCAAATATTTTCAGTGAAAAGTAATGTTTTCTATAAATATTGGTAAATATTTATTGCTTATTTTGTTTTTCTTAGTCCCTCTTTGTAGAAACACACTCGATATTGCCCTAAACGTTTCATTAACATGAAAAAACACTTTGACGGCAGTTTCCGAAACATCGTCCGGCTCTGCCATCCGGCGAAAGCGGCGATGTGCGGCGTCCGATGTACGTGCGTACACTGAACGGTGTACGTGCGTACACCGTACGGTGTGCATGCATACAGCGTTCGGCGTATGCCATC
>CAUTTP010000115.1:0-8007 GCA_963541305.1 uncultured Prevotella sp. | reverse complement strand
TAGATATTCATCATTTCGTCTTGCGATAGCATAGCTTTCGCATCGCGAAAGCACCCTTATCGCGATGCGAAAACATTGAGATCGCACTGCGATAAGGCCATTATCGCGATGCGAAACCTATGCTATCGCAACCCTACCCTAAAATTTCGACCTCCCGTGACCAGAATCTTGTCTAACCACCCCGATTTTCCGCTCTAGAATGAACGAAAATCTGAACGAAAAAACTGTAATGAATTCTTGACATTTTTTTGGGGGGGGAGAGAGGAGAGGGGAGAGAGAAATGTCTGCTTGTTGTATGGGAGTTAAGGGAGTTATTGCTCGTCTCACTCGCTAAGGAGTTAAAGACGAATGTCTCATTAGTGTTTATCAAACTATTGCTGAAAAACAGACGCAAATATTGTAGCAATAAATTCTGAATACCTACTTATCTTATTTGATTTTTTATTATCTTTGCACGTAAATAGAAAATGCAATGAAAGAACTAAGCTGGGGATTTATAGGTTGTGGTGAGGTGGCCGAATTGAAATCGGGGCCGGCATTCGACGATGTGCCCGGGTCGCATGTTGAGGCGGTGATGAGCCGTAGCGAGAACAAAGCGCGCTCGTATGCCGAGCGTCACCATGTGCGTAAATGGTACACCGATGCACAGCAGCTCATCAACGATCCCGACGTGAATGCTATCTACATTGCCACGCCACCATCAAGTCATGCCACTTACGCCATCATGTCGATGCGGTCTGGCAAGCCCTGTTATGTGGAGAAACCGCTGGCAGCCAACTATGAAGACTGTCTGCGCATCAACCGTATCAGTGAGGAGACGGGTGTGCCCTGCTTTGTGGCTTACTATCGTCGTTACCTACCTTATTTCATAAAGGTAAAGCAACTCATCGATGCCGGCGAGGTAGGAAAGGTGGTGAACGTGCAGATATTATTTTCCGTGCCACCTCGTAATCTTGATTATAGCAACATGAGCAATCTGCCGTGGCGCTTGCAGCCGGAGATATCGGGCGGCGGCTATTTCTACGACATGGCGCCTCATCAACTCGACATCCTGCAACATATCTTCGGCCCTATCGTGCGTGCCCATGGCTATCCCACCAATCGAGGCCATCTCTATCAGGCCGAAGACACCGTCAGTGCCGCTTTCATCTTTGCCAACGGCATCTCGGGTAGTGCCTCGTGGTGCTTCGTAGGACATGAGAGTGCGAAGGAAGACAAGATCACCATTGTGGGCGATAAGGGCACGCTGTCGTTCTCGGTGTTCGATTATGACCCCATCACGTTAGTGACCAGCATGGGTAATCAGAGTTTTGTGGTGCCTAATCCCGCCTACGTCCAGCTGCCCATCATCCGCTCGGTCATCGAGCATCTGCAGGGCATAGCCGATTGTGAGTGCACCAGCGTGAGCGCCACTCCGGTGAACTGGGTGATGGATCGTATCTTAGGTAAGTTCTGATGAGTATGGCACGATGCATTTGTCTTTGTCTTGCCATGCTGTTTGCTCTCGATATGTCAGCAAAGGACATGACCGATTCTTTAGGTGCAGACAGCCGAAAGGAGGTGAAGGCGCGTGCGTCTCACCATCAGTTGCGCAATCCGATACTGAATGCCCTTTATGGCTTTGTCAAGGAGTTTTCGCGTGTTGACACCAATTATGTAGAGCCCCAACATTACAACTATACGGTGATGCTGCAAAACACCAATACCTATGAGGTATATCACCTGCGCACCAAAGGGGGGCAGGAGATTGTGTTTGCACCCGAACCGTCCTACAGACTCGGTCCTTACTTCGGTTGGCGCTGGATATTCTTAGGTTATACCCTCGACCTCACGCACTGGGGTGGGGGAACAAAGAAGCAAGATTTTAACCTCAGTCTGTATAGCAACCAGATTGGGGTAGACCTGTTTTATCGCAAGTCGGGCGACGATTATAGCATCCGGAGCTTAAACTTGGGCGATGAATATAATACAGATGCCATCAAAGGAGCAGACTTCAATGGGTTCAGTTCCAGCATTAAGGGTTTCAACTTATACTATATCTTTAATCACAGAAAGTTCTCTTATCCAGCAGCTTACAGTCAGAGTACCGTGCAACGGAGGTCGGCGGGCAGCCCAATGATCGGCATTGGCTACACACGTCATGGGCTTAACATCGACTGGGTAGCCTTGAATGATCTCATAGAAGAGAAGCTCGGGGCAGATTATGTGGTGTCGGGCATCGACTCGACGATGACGTCTGCCAATGTAAACTATACCGATTATTCCATCAGTGGTGGCTACGCCTATAACTGGGTATTTGCCCATAACTGGCTGTTTGATGTGTCATTGCAGGCCGGACTGGCCTATAAGCGTGCCACCAGTGACATGCAAAGCAGCAAACTGGGGTTGTTTCGTGACTTTGATTTCAGGAATTTCAATCTGGATGGCGTGATGCGTTTGGGTGTGGTTTATAACAATACGCGTTGGTATGCAGGCATGAGTTCGATATTGCATGCCTATAATTACAGACGCAGTCAGTTCTCTACCAACAACATGTTTGGTAGTCTCAATTTCTACATAGGGTATAATTTTGGACGACGATAATACTTTTCAAATGATATTCCGCAGAAACTTTCTTATCCTTGCCGTTGCGTTTTTGTTTGCAAACAACGGTTTTGCCGCCCATCCGGATTATCGGCGAAGCGACTCGCTGAAGGTGGTGAAGCTACTGACGGAGGCAACCGCATTGGATGCAGAGACCAACTACGTGCTGTATTTCGCGCGTAAGTTGCAGGGCATACCATACGTGGCCAAGACTTTGGAATACAACAGCGAAGAGCGGTTGGTGGTGAATCTGCGGCAACTCGACTGCACCACATTTGTGGAGACAGTGCTTGCGCTCACACGGTGCATGTATCAAAAGACCTATACCTTTGCTGCCTATTGCGACAATTTGCGACAAATCAGGTATAAGGACGGCAAGATCAACTATCCCAACCGCTTGCATTATTTCACTTCATGGATTGAGAACAACGAGAAGATGGGCATTGTGAAAAGCGTGCCGACACCCAATCCTCCTTTTTCGGCGGTGCAGACAGTGTGGCTTAATTATATGACCGTGCATGTAAAGGCATATCCCATGCTGGTGAAACACCCCGAATGGATACCGCAGATCAGGCAGATGGAGCGGGAAATTACGGGCAAGCGTTATCGCTACATACCCAAAAGTCAGTTGGGTGATACGCATGCACTGCGTAAGGCGGTGCAGGATGGCGACATCATCGTGATTCTATCCAACAAGAAAGGCCTTGATACCAACCATATCGCCTTTGCCGTTTGGCATAAGGATGGCCTGCACATGATCGATGCATCTTCTATTTACAAAAAGGTGATAGAAGAACCCAAGCTTATGAGTACCTATATGAATGAACATCCTGCCCATCTCGGGCTGCGTATCGTACGGTTGCAGAGATAGGGTTTTTATGTATCTTTAACTTATAGGCAATTGCTGTTTCTTCCAATATTCGTTACTTTTGCAAGGATATGAGCGAACCTTTAGCAGAGCGAATGCGTCCACGCACGCTGGACGACTATGTAGGACAGGAACATCTGGTGGGACCGGGTGCCGTCTTACGCAAGATGGTGGAGTCGGGGCACATCTCGTCGTTTATCCTCTGGGGCCCTCCGGGAGTGGGCAAGACAACACTTGCCCAAATTATTGCGGGTATGCTAAAGGTGCCGTTCTTTACGCTCAGTGCCGTGACCAGCGGTGTGAAGGATGTACGTGATGTCATTGAGAAAGCCAAGCATGGCCGTTTTTTCAACAGTGAGTCTCCTGTGCTGTTTATTGACGAGATTCATCGTTTCTCGAAGTCTCAACAAGACTCTCTGCTCGGTGCAGTGGAGCGTGGGGTGGTCACGCTGATTGGTGCAACAACAGAAAATCCTTCCTTCGAGGTGATTCGTCCGTTGCTCTCACGATGTCAGCTCTACGTACTCAAGTCACTCGACAAGGAGGATATGATGAAGATTCTACGGCGGGCGATGACAGAGGACGTAGAGTTGAAAAAACGCAAGATAACCTTAGAAGAGACGGGGGCGATGATGCGATATAGCGGGGGCGATGCCCGCAAACTGCTCAATATCCTCGAACTGCTGGTAGACTCGACCGACTTACGGGAAGTAGTGATTACAGATAAGCTCGTAGAAGAACGTTTGCAGCAGAACCCGCTGGCGTATGATAAGGATGGCGAGATGCATTATGACATCATCTCTGCCTTTATCAAGAGCATCCGCGGGTCGGATCCCGATGCCGCCCTCTATTGGATGGCACGGATGATCGAGGGTGGGGAAGACCCGCAGTTTATCGCTCGACGGTTGGTAATCAGTGCGGCGGAAGACATCGGACTTGCCAATCCCAATGCTTTGCTCATCGCCAATGCGGCCTTTGATGCTGTAATGAAGATAGGATGGCCAGAGGGGCGCATTCCCTTGGCAGAGGCAGCAGTCTATTTGGCCACCAGTGCGAAGAGCAATTCTGCCTATATGGGTATCGCGGCAGCGCTTGACGAGGTAAGACAGAGTGGAAATCAGCCCGTGCCGTTGCCTATCCGTAATGCGCCGACAAAATTGATGGCAGACCTCGGTTATCATGACGGCTATATCTATCCACATGATTACCCCGGGAATTTCGCCCCCCAACAGTATCTTCCCGATGAGATTAAAGAACATCGTTTCTGGCATGCTCAACACAATGCGACAGAGGAGAAGCTCTATCAGCGTATGCTTAATTGCTGGGGCGACCGATATAAAGAAAACGAATAAGATTGTCCTCTTGAGTCAGAAAGGAATGCGGACGGAAGCATGCGAGATGCGTTTTGATGTATATGAATGCGCTGCTTCCCATTGCAGAATCATCTGACAGAGAGGCGGCAAGAAAGGAAACAATTATGAATATCGTAGAATTAGATGGCTATGCAGCCAACCCGGGCGATTTGTCTTGGGAACCATTGAAAGAGCTCGGAACACTTACCGTTTATCCGCGCACTGCTCCCGAAGAGGTGGTAGAGCGTGCGAAGGATGCAGACATCATTTTGATTAACAAGGTGAACATTACCGATGAGGTGATGGCTCGATTGCCCAAACTGAAATATATCGGTGTGCTGGCCACGGGATATAATGTAGTGGATACGGCAGCCGCCCACAAACGTGGTATCATGGTGACCAATATCCCGGCTTATAGCACCGATAGTGTGGCACAGATGGCCTTTGCCCATATCCTCAATATTACCAATCAGGTGGGGCATTATGCCGATCAAGTGCGCGACAAACAATGGAGCAACAATCCCGACTTCTGCTACTGGGATACTCCGCTGCCAGAGTTGGCTGGTAAGACATTGGGCATTGTCGGTCTGGGCAATACGGGCATGCGTGTGGCGCAGATTGCCCACAGCTTTGGAATGAACGTCTTTGCCATGACTTCTAAAGAGACAGCGCAATTGCCGGACGGCATCCGGAAAACCACATTGGAAGGACTTTTAGCTACATCGGATATCCTCTCGCTTCACTGTCCGCTGGCAGAAAGCACCTATCATCTTATCAATGCAGAGCGATTGAAGTTGATGAAGCGTGGCGCCATACTGATCAATACGGGACGTGGCCCGCTGATTGATGAGGAGGCTGTGGCACAGGCATTGGAGGAGGGGCAGCTGCTGGGCTATGGTGCAGATGTCATGTCGGTGGAGCCGCCATCGGCAGACAACCCGCTGTTCAAGCAGCCCCATGCCTATTTGACACCTCACATTGCATGGGCGACAAAAGAGGCGCGTGAACGACTGATGAAGATTTGTGTGGAAAACATTAAGGCTTTTATCGAGGGTCGCCCCCAAAACATGGTTTGATGCTATACACCGATCCTGACTTTGTCCGCACCGTACAACATGTTTTGGAGATTCTCGGAACGATGGCTTTTGCCATTTCGGGAGTTAGACATGCGGCTGCCAAACACTATGACTGGTTTGGCGGCTTTGTGTGCGGCTTTGCCGTAGCTATCGGTGGCGGTACACTACGCGACATGATGCTTGGTGTGACACCTTTCTGGATGACTTCTCCACTGTATGTGCTCTGCACTCTGGCGGCTCAGGTGTTCGTCATTGTCTTTGCCCGTTCACTCAAACGACTAAACAACACATGGTTGGTATTCGACACAATGGGCTTGGCGCTGTTCACGATAGCCGGCCTGCAAAAGACTTTGGCATGTGGACATCCTTTTTGGGTGGCCATAGCTATGGGCTGTATCACGGGTGTTGCGGGCGGTGTGATACGCGATGTGCTGCTCAATAAACCCCCGGTGATCTTTCAAAAGGAGATTTACGCTATGGCGAGTATTATTGGCGGGCTGGCCTATTGGCTGATGATATATCTGAATATCAATGTCGCCATCACAGTAATTATCACTTTTGTGTTGATTCTCCTCATCCGCTTCCTGTCTATCAAATATCACATTTCGCTTCCGGTGCTCAAGGGGGAAGACTGAGCGAATTATGACCTGATAATGCAGAATAAACCTTTATGATAAACTTAAGCCTTTGCAACGAATGAAAGAAAGAATCGTTTTCCTCGATTGGGTACGCGTCATAGCGTGCTTCATGGTTATTTTGACACACGCCACCGAGCCTTTTTATCTTGGAGGAGAAGGTACGCTGATTCTCAATGAGACCAATGCCTTGTGGAGCACCGTCATGAATGCGTCGGTGCGAGCCTGTGTGCCGTTGTTTGTCATTGCATCGAGTTATCTGCTCTTTCCGGTTAAGGGTACCACGGGAGAATTCTTTCGCCGTCGTTTCACCCGCATTCTCATCCCCTTTGTCTTGTGGACTATCATATTGGCGTTCATTGCGGGAGCGCAGAATGGCAACACTACCAGTCTGTTTAAGCATCTTATCTTCAATTTCATCGGCGACTCCGGTCATCTTTGGTTTATGTATATGCTGGTGGGCGTTTATCTTGTGATGCCCATCCTTTCTCCGTGGGCAGACAAGGTGTCGAAGCGTGAAGAAGAAGGCTTCCTGCTGCTCTGGCTGTTTACCACCACCATGCCTTTCATTCGCGAAGTGGCATCAAGACAGATCGGGAGTACCGAGCTGTGGGGTGAAGCCAGCTGGAATCCATACGGTATGTTCTATTATGTGAGCGGTTTCTTCGGTTATCTCATGCTCGGTCATTACTTCAAGAAATATGTGCCGGAACTGTCGTGGCGGCGTACGCTTATCATTGCCATTCCCCTTTGGATAGTAGGCTTTACCATCACAGCAGGCTCATTTTGGATGCTTATGCCACACAACTATCCTGTAAACGGACCGATTGACATTGCCGTCTTGATGGAGACAGGGTGGGAATACAACGCTTTCGGTGTGGCACTCACAGTAATCGGCTGGTTCTTGGTACTGCGCAAAATCACATATAGCGGTGCGTTCTTCCATCGCATCATAGTTCCTTTGTCGAAGGCCAGCTACGGCACATACATCATCCATCTTGTCATCCTCGGTTATTTTCACGGATTATACAATGTGATGATGCCTACCGGGTGTTGCATATTTGCCACGGCGATAAGCACATTTGTCACGGCTTCGCTCCTCTCCATCATCTTGGGTAAGATACCTGTGATAGGAAAGTATATTGTAGGCTGATGAAAAGGTGAAAGAGTAAAAAGGTAAAATATCGATTATTTTCATCCATAAGTTATTTTTTTACCCTTTTACCTTTTTATTTCTTTACACTTTTTATTATCTTTGCACCGAATTGTAACGAAAGATGCAGAATCAGAGTATTATAATAAGGAGTAGCGAGGCTCGGAAGGTGAACAAACTTTCCGAAACTTTTAACATGAATTATTTGGTCGTTCCAAATAATTTTGTTACTCTCTCTCTCTCATAGGCGCTACTGGCGTAGCTTAACCTCTTTTTTTTATATATACGCGTACGCGCGCGAGACACGTCGCGCAATCCCGATAGACAAAGGGCTCACAGG
>CAUTTP010000114.1:0-8054 GCA_963541305.1 uncultured Prevotella sp. | reverse complement strand
TAATGCGATTGTAGGCATAGGTTTTGTTTTCTGCAAAAATAGTACTTTCTTTCTGGGAAAACAAAGAAATAGGCGGATAAATTATGGTGTATACTGCCGTCTCTTATAAGGAGAGGGTTGTAAAAAAGAACGATTGCCGTCTGCTAAAAACGGATAGCCGGCTTGGAAATCTTTTATGCATACCTATAAGCGCATTTGCCGTAAAAGGGCTCGCCTAAGCGGTATATATGCTAAACGGCATGTCAATCTCATTCCGATGCCGACGTACACCGTACGACGTACGCACATACACCGTACGTCGTACGCATGTACACCGAACGCCGTATGTGCGTACACCGAGCGCTGTACGTGCCCATCAGAGCAGGATGCGACAACGAAATGTGCATAGAGAGAGGATGCCAAGCACTTGAAGAACCATACATCCGGACATGACGGCACAACTCCACATCCAAGACCAGCATCCGTCAAGATTACGCAGCGGCGAGCTGATTGCCGTATGAAGGATGAGACAGCAAATGCTAACGGGCAGATTTATACCCTTATCGGGGGGAGGTTGTTCCTAAAGATAGCTTTCCGGCAGCTTAGGCATTGCACCGTTTTGTGTGCACACATAGGCGCTGACCTCTACGGCTATCTGATGGGCTTCGCAAACCGGCTTGCCCTTAAGAATGGCTGCACAGAACGCTCCGGTGAACGAGTCGCCGGCACCCACCGTGTCGGCCACTTCCACTTTTGGTGTCTCTTGAAACGACATGGCACCCGGAGTGAATACGTAACTGCCGTTCACACCGCAGGTGAGCACAAGCATGTCAAGGTCGTATTTACCCAGAATAAGCCAACATTTGTTTTCAATGTCAAGACCCGGATAGCCGAACATGCGGCCGATGGTTACCAACTCCTCATCGTTGATTTTGAGAATGTTGCACAGTCGTAGCGACTCCTGAATCACCTCTTTCGTATAGAATGTCTGCCGAAGGTTGATATCGAAGATGCGGAGACTGTCTTTCGGAGTGGCTTTGACGAATTGGCGGATGGTTTCTCTTGACACCACATTGCGCTGTGCCAGCGAACCCCAGCACACGGCACGGGCGTTTCGTGCCACGGCAAGCATCTCATCGGTCAGCGGAATGTTATCCCATGCCACGTTTTCGCGAATGTCATAGGTGGGCACTCCTTCGTCGTCGAGCACCACTTGCACCGTTCCCGTGGGGTAGGGCACTCGTGGCATGATATATTTCAACCCTTTTTCGTCGAGCGCCATAAGGGTTTCTTCGGCCAGTTTGTCCTCTCCGAGGGCACTCACGGCCAATGTCTTATTGCCGAACTGGCCGGCATGATAAGCGAAGTTGGCCGGTGCACCGCCCAATTTCTTACCTTCTGGAAGCACATCCCACAGGGCCTCGCCCAGTCCGATGATGTACGATGTCGTCGATTTCATAGTTTCCATTGTCATTGAAGTTACTTTAATGTTTCACTTTGGGAATATAGGTAAAGAGGTAGACCACGCCGATAGCCATCACCAACACGGCTCCTATCTGTCCGATGGCATCACTGGCAAAGCCCATGAGAAGAGGAAACACTGTACCGCCGAAAAGCCCCATAATCATCAGACCCGACACGGCGTTCTTGCGTTCGGGCACGGAGAGCAGCGCTTGAGTGTAAACAAGGGAGAAAACATTGGAGTTGCCGTATCCTACGAGGGCGATGGCCGCATAGAGAACAGGTTTGGATGTGCCGAAGAACAGACCACACATGGATGCTGCCATCATCAGAATGCTGATGACGAAAAACACCTTATTGCTCATCACACGTAGGAAGAAAGAACCTGTGAGACAGCCGACGGTACGGAAGATGAAATAGAGACTGGTAGCAAAGGCGGCCTCGTTCAAGGTCATGCCCAGCCGTTCGATCAATATTTTCGGAGCGGTGGTATTGGTACCTACGTCGATGCCCACATGACATATAATGCCGATGAACGATAACAACACGATGGGGCGTCCCAGCAATCTGAGGCATTCGCCGAATGAAGAGGCTTTTTCCTCTTGCCTCTCTTCAACGATGGGCGCCATCCAGAGCAGCAGCGTGGCGATGACACCGATAGCCATGTAGATGGGAAACAGTACCCGCCATTGCAGTCCGAAGTCCGGGATGGAAGCCGTGGCTCCCCACATCGCGATGTAAGGCGCGAGGAATGAAGCGATGGCTTTGACAAACTGGCCGAAAGTGAGCGTGCTGGCCAAGTTGCCGCCTTGTATGACGGTGGCCACAAGAGGATTGAGCGAGGTCTGCATCAGTGCATTTCCGATGCCTAATAACGAGAATGAAACGAGCATGAGCCCGTACGATTCGCCGAAGATAGGGAGCAACAGTGACACGACAGTCACCAGCAGACTGATGAGAACAGTATTCTTACGCCCTATCCTGTCCATCAGCATGCCCGTGGGAACAGAGAAGATGAGAAACCAGAAGAAGACGAGCGACGGGAAGACATTGGCCGTGGTGTCTGTCAGATGCAAGTCATCTTTCACAAAATTGGAGGCAATGCCCACCAAGTCCACGAAGCCCATGGCAAAGAAGCAGAGCATCACGGGAATGATTTTTAATGTTTTAGCGTTGTTCATAAGGTTATTTTTTTGATGGAATATACAGTGAGTGAATTTACCTTGCAGCGCGTGTCACTGGTTAGGGTCAACGTGTTGTAAGGCTCTGCGGGAAACACGAGGTTGGTCATGGCCATACGCCCATCGGCCTCGAAGGCTTCGATGCTGCTGTTGTCGACGAAGATGCGCAGGCGGCTGATGTCGCCACCCTTAACGGGTGCGACCGTCACGGCAGGAAAAGCCTCACTGAAAGCGGTATTCCCGCTCTTGGTGCGATCCATGGCAAAGGTCTTGGCGGCGGTATCGTAAGTCATTACAACCTGCTCGCCCTTGCCGTTAGATAGTGTGAGTTCGAGCTTGGAGCCTGCCGCAGGTGCAATATCGGCCACTATCTCGTAAGCGCCGGTAGGATTCTTGAACAGCTGCCTGAATGTCTTGCTACCCAGCGTGAACGATGCTTTTACGACCGCCTGCTCGCGCAAGGCCAACAACTCTTTGGACGGCTCTACACCGACATAAGCCTCACCACCGTCATTGAAGATATACATGTCGCGCGGCAACGTGTTGGCGCTACGGTATTGCTTGGTGGGCACATTGTTGGCATACTGCCAGTTGCTCATCCAGCCGAGGAGGATGTTGCGCCCGTCGGGAGCACCGTCGAACGTGACGGCCGCATAATGATCCTTGCCGTAGTCCAGCCATTTGGTCACTTCTGGCTTCGATTCACAAGTAAACGTATGGCCGTCAAACTGTCCCACGAAATACTGCGTGGCGTTGCCGCCGAACGGCCCGCCGGGGTTGATGTTGCATATCAGCACCCACTTCTGTTCGTTTGTACCCCGCACGGGCAGTCGCACGAGGTCGGGACACTCCCATACACCGTCGTGATTGCCGTAACCGTGGCCGAAACTGCTGACATGGGTCCAGTCCTTGAGGTTGGGTGACGTGTAGATGTACATTTCCTGTCCGGCGGCAAGGATGAGATTCCACAACTTGATATCTTCGTTCCAGAACACGTGCGGATCGCGGAAGTCGGGCACATTAGAGGTGATGATAGGGTTACAGTCGTATTTCGTGAACGTGTGTCCGTCGTCGGTGCTGTATGCCAAGCTCTGTGTCTGGCTCTTTCCGGCCGACGTGTAGATGGCGATGACGGCATTGGCTCCGAAACCGGCTGTGTTGTTTTTATCTACCACACAGCATCCGCTGAAGATAGCTCCGAGTGCATCAGGAATGATAGCCTCAGGCTGATTATCCCAATGGATGAGGTCGCGGCTGGTGGAATGTCCCCAACTCAGATTCTCCCACTGCGAACCGTAGGGGTTGTGTTGGAAGTAAAGGTGATACACGCCATCTTTATAGAAAAGCCCGTTGGGGTCGTTCATCCATCCCCAAGCCGGGGTGTGGTGATATTGTGGGCGGAACTTTTCGCGGTTGGCGGTGTCGAATGTGGAAGCCGTTTTCAGCTCTTTCCAGCAGCTATAGTCTTTTATGTCCCCTGTGATACGGCGGTTGGCATTGAAGCCGATGTCGAGCAACACTTGCCTGCCATTGTATTTGCTGATGTCAAGGGGCACGAAATAGTCTATGTGGTCTACGGCCAACTTCACGTTGAGAGTCTGTGCAGTCTCATTGTCCACCACGAGATTGATGTTGGCGTTTTCCTCTTTCTCCTCAACGGGCAGCAGCAGATAGGTGTCGTCTGCCATCAGCCTGTACATGGCATGGTTGTCGCCCAGAAATAGAGCCACGCCCGGAGAAGTTTGCGCATTTATCATCATACTTGTCAGGGTAAAGATAAATAGAAATAATAATTTTCTTACGATTGTCATAAGGTTTTTACTTAAATGGGTTATTGCACTTCGAATACAAAGATATCATTTCTATGATATTCCTGATTGATAAATACATTTTTTTGCTATCATTTTTGTTGTATTGAACTCTTGCTTCGTTAAAAGCCATTGTTTGTACACCTTGTATAGTACAAACAATGCTTTTTGACTGTTCATCTATGCTTTAATTATATCCTTCATTTTGGGTGTAGAGCCCCGGGATATAATAAATTTGATTGTATGGCACGGGGAAGAATTCGTTTTTGCCGGGCGTGAAATGCGCATCTTTATAGTATTGTGCATATTCTGTATCGTCGTATTTGTCGTTGACTTCGGTCTTGAAATAGGCGTTCAGTGTTTCTGAAGCGATACCCCAGCGGCGCAAGTCAAAGAAGCGTTCATGCTCCATAGCCATCTCCAGACGGCGCTCCCAGCGCAGGCATTTACGTGCTGTCTCCTTGTCTTGGAAATACGAGTCGGGGTAAAGAGCTATCTCGCATTGGTTGGCGGCATATTCAATGTGCTTGTCTATGGAGTTAGCTGCCCGTTGACGAATGGCGTTGATAATGGTTTCGGCTTCGGAAAGGCGGTTTAACTCGATTAGCGCTTCTGCCCTCATCAACATCACATCAGTATAGCGGAACACGTATTCGTTCATGGCAAAGGCTTGCCAAGGATAGTTGTAAGTTTCTCCTTTGCTGCGTTGCGGAACTTCTTTCAAAGAAGTGTAGTAGCCGTAAGCATTCGGATTGCGGGAGTTGGCCTTTGTCATGGTGTAGGCATCTTCATATTTATAGGGGAAGGTGGGCATGCCTACGGTGTGGAACAGACGTGGATCCCACTTCTGGTTGTTGGGCTGGTCCTTAACGGGGTAGGCGGCTGTCTGGTTGAAATCGTCAAACATCGGAAGACCGTTTTTGGTTTTGAAAGCATCAACAAGATTCTGCGACGGCTTGTGGAAGTCCCAGCCACACGACCATATTCCCCAACAGCCATTCAGCGTATTCGACCAGTTGCCACGGCCGTAGGTTGTATTATCATCTTTGTAGTCAGAGCATTGGATGGAGAAAATGGATTCCTTGCTATTCTTGTTTTCCGGCAGGAAAATATCACCAAAATCCTCCAGATAGCCATATTGTGAATTGACCACGATGTCAGTATAGTCGATCACTTTCTGCATGTAGGCACTGTTGATGTGGTTTACTCCTGTATTCTTCTCATATCCGTCACCCCATGCAAGTTCAAGATAGCATTTGGCCAGATAGGCAGCAGCTACAATTTTATTCACACGTCCACCGTCTTCCTGCGTTGTTGGAAGTACATCATAGGCCGTTTGGAAGTCGGTGATAACTTTACCGAAAAGTTCCTCGTAGGTGAAAGCATCGTTACGGGTCTTTTCTTGGGTGTTGTTTTTGAACACATCCTCATCTATCCAAGGTATTTTGCGGTAAACAGTAAGCAACTTATAATAGAAGTGGGCGCGTAGAAGCTTCACTTCGGCAATGCGCTGTTGGGTCGTTGTTTCGCCCAATTGGCTGTTTCCGTTTCTCTCCAATGACACTAATGCCCTGTTGCAGCGTGAAATGGCAGCATACAGCCGATACCATAGCTCGTCCAAAGGGCCGATAGTCGATGTCATGTTTGTCCACACCTCAAATGGGTGGTAGTCGGTGTCGTTCACACCCGATCCGCCTTTCAGGCAGTCGTCAGAAGTGATGTCGCCATACGGCCAGAGGTTGAAAGGATATTGATACCAGCAGTCGCCAAGCATGGCATAGGCACTGTTGACCATACTTTCCGGGTCAGAGAATGCTTTGTCTTCATCTACCACGGCTGTCGGAGTGTAGTCAAGGAAACTATTACATCCTGTAAGTGAAAGTCCTAAAACAAGTGTAAAGGTTGCAATATATAGCTTCTTCATTTTGTTTACGTGTTAAAAGTTGTTGTTTAGAATCCTACTTGTAGGCCAAATGACAGAGAGGTTGGTATGGGATAGTTCCAATTCGGATTCTCTGGATCTGAACAGGTGAGACTACTGCTCTTGATGGTCAGGAGATTCTGCCCCGAGATATAGACTCTCGCATTTGCTACTTTTAATTTCGAGAGTAAAGCTGTAGGCACGTTGTAACCGAGTTGCAGGGTGCGCAGTTTCATGTAGGATCCGTTCTCTACGAAGTAGGAGGAGGCACGCCCCTCGTCGGCTGTGTTGTTGGTGGTTAGCGCTGGTATTAGTGAACTGGTGTTGTCGGTTGTCCATGCACCCAACATACGGTTGCCTTTGTTAGAGCCCGGGTCAGTAATGCTCCAGAAGTCCGTTTGGAATTTCTGGTTGTTGTATACATCTTGGTCGTAAACTCCCTGCCAGAACATTGTGAAGTCAAAGTTCTTGTAGGCAATGGCTATGTTGAGACCGTAGGAGAAAGCCGGTACGGGATTGAATATCCATGTTTGGTCGGCTGATGTAATTTTCTCGTCACCGTCAAGGTCTTTGTATTTCAAGCCGCCTACACGGGCATTGTCCTGCCCCGATGCGGCCACTTCTTCTTGATTCTGATAGAGTCCATCAACGACATATCCGACAATCGAACCGTATGGCTTATGCGACTGCACAAGATTTTCCTTGGTAGTGTGGGCATACGAGCCGGTGGTGGATTCAGGCAGACTGGTCACTCTGTTACGGAAGAAGTCAAGACTGCCGTTGAGGTCGATACTGAGTCCCGAGGCGAAAGTCTTACGATAGCCTATGGCAAATTCCATACCCCAGTTACGTAGAGAGGGACCGTTCGACCATGAGGAACCGCCTTCGCCCATAGCTCCGAGATAGGCGGGATTGATGAGCATGTCCTCTACGTTCTTGATATAGGCATCAATGTTGCCGTAAAGTGAACTGTTGAACAAGGTGTAGTCTACACCTATATTATATTGTATGGCTGTCTCCCACTTCAGATTCGGGTTGGCTGTTTGGGTGGCTCTATAGCCCGAGGGGAATGTGCCGGAGCCTTGCAGATAGAGGTCATAGGCAGTTGAGGTCACTCTGTCCAGTCCATAGTCTCTTGTATAGAGTCCGAATTGGGCGTTGTTGTCAATAGCCTGATTACCGGTCTTACCCCATGATAGGCGTAGCTTGAGGTCATCAATCCACTTTTCGTGCAGTAGTTGTGAAATACGGAAACCCAACGAGGCGGCGGGGAACGTACCCCAACGGTGGTTCTTACCGAATCGTGAAGAGCTGTCGTGACGAATGGTGAAGGAGGCGAGAATGAGGTCTTCAAAGTTGTAATCGATCTTTCCAAAAAACGATGCGAGCCTGTAGCCCACTTTCGCACCGGTGTTTCTCATGGTTCCTGTTGCTGCATTAGGCCACATGTAGTCGACATCTTCAAGAGCATAATCCTCTGAATAGGCACTGAAGTCTACAACGCTCTGCTTGTTGATTTCCGAACCGAGCAGCACGGAGAAGTTGTGTTTGTCTTTCAGACTGAAACCATAGTTCAAGGTGTTGGACCACGTGTAGTTCACGTTATTTGTCTGTCCGAGGTTGGTTTTCGCAATGTTGTTGTTCACAATATCGGACTTAAACGTGTGGGTGAGCGCATTGATGAACGAAGTGGTGAAATCAATA
>CAUTTP010000113.1:0-8060 GCA_963541305.1 uncultured Prevotella sp. | reverse complement strand
CGACCTCCGGATTATGAATCCGACGCTCTAACCAGCTGAGCTATCCCGCCATCACCTTTAGCTTTCTGCTCTAAAAGCGAGTGCAAAGGTAGAGGTTTCTTTTTAATTCACCAAAGTTTTCAACGATTTTTTATTGTCTTTCATTTAAAAATACTATATTTGTAAACGAAAGAAAGATACATAACACAAACATTTTATTACTACAGATCTCAACTATAGGCTTATGACAAAGAAGACCCGAATAAATCTGGAACGCGAACTGATATCGAAATCAGAACCTACTATCTGGAAATTGATATCTACGGCTGAAGGCCTTGCCCGATGGATAGCCGAACAGGTGGAACAGAAAGACAATACCCTGACATTTGTCTGGGGCAAGCCCGGACAGGAATACGAAACACGAAGAGCCGAGATTCTGGAAGTGGTCAAGAATGTTTCGTTCAGATTCAGATGGGAGGATGAGGAAGATGAAGAGGCCTATACGGAACTGACTATCGTGAAACTGGACGTGACGAACGATTACATTCTCAGCATTACTGACTTTGCTGAGCCTGACGACGTGGACGGAATGATCCACATGTGGAATCATGACGTAGATCGTATGCACTATAAAACGGGGGTCTAACCCACCACAACATTCGTCATTACATCCGGCGTCTAATTTCATTCAGACACAAAATGAATGATCGCAGGCGTATCTTACTTCTTCTGCTGCGACTTCCTATTGGCACGTTGCTCCCTATATTTTGCCTTTTGCTTGGCAGAACCGGAGCCATGAGCGCCCGTAATGTATTTCTTTTTCTTGGCTTTGGTCTTCACCTTATCTTCTTTCGGCCCACCTTTCGGCGCTCCCCTGAAAGTGATTCCGCCTTCGAGTATCAAATCAAAATCATCCATAATCTTTTTATTTGTGAACTTAAAGAGTTGAAATATTGACCTTTATGAGTATCATACATTGCTCTTTACATTAGATCATATCATAATTATTCAAAATGCAAAGCAATCATAAAAGTCAATATTCAAAACATCAAAGCTGAATGCTTTAATGGTGGAACAGTCTCACGCCGGTGAAAGCCATGACGATTCCATACTTATCGCAGGTCTCAATCACATTGTCATCGCGAATACTGCCGCCGGCTTGCGCAATAAACTCCACACCGCTCTTATGCGCACGCTCGATGTTATCGCCGAAAGGGAAGAAAGCATCCGAGCCCACCGATACCCCTGTGTTTTGGGCAATCCACTCCAACTGCTCGGCACGGGTAAAAGGTTCGGGCTGAGCGGTGAAGAATTGCTGCCAAGCGCCATCGCGCAACACGTCGTCAGCTTCCTCTGAAAGATACACGTTGATGGTATTGTCACGGTCTGCACGACGGATATTCTCCTTGAAAGGCAGATTCAGTACCTTCCGGTTCTGACGCATCCACCACTCATCGGCCTTGCTGCCTGCAAGTCGGGTGCAATGGATGCGGCTCTGCTGACCGGCACCGATGCCGATGGCCTGACCATCCTTCACATAACACACGCTGTTGCTCTGCGTATATTTCAAGGTGATGAGCGCAATCTTGAGGTCACGTAGTGCCTCGGTGGTGAATGTCTTGTTACGTGTAGGGATGTTTTCGAACAGGGAAGGGTCGTTGAGGTTCACCTCGTTGCGCCCCTGCTCAAAGGTTACGCCAAACACCTGCTTACGCTCAATATGTTCAGGCGTGTAGTTAGGGTCAACCTGAATCACACAGTAAGTGCCCTTGCGCTTCTCCTGAAGAATTTTCAATGCTTCGGGCGTATAGCCCGGAGCAATCACACCATCGCTCACCTCACGCTTGATAAGCAAGGCCGTAGCCTCGTCGCACACATCGCTCAACGCACAGAAGTCGCCATACGAGCACATGCGGTCGGCACCGCGTGCGCGGGCATAGGCATTGGCAAGGGGGGTGAGTTCGAAGTCGACATCATCTACAAAGTATATCTTCTTCAGCGTGTTGCTCAGAGGCAGGCCTACGGCAGTACCTGCAGGCGACACATGCTTGAAACTGGCTGCAGCTGGCAGCCCTGTAGCAGCCTTGAGTTCCTTGACCAACTGCCAACTGTTGAGGGCATCGAGGAAGTTGATGTAGCCGGCACGACCATTGATCACCTCCACGGGAAGCTCACCGTTCTCCATATAGATGCGGGCAGGCTTCTGATTCGGATTGCATCCGTACTTAAGTGCGTATTCTTTCATCGTAAACTGGGATTTATACTCTTGTTGCAAAGGTAGATAAAAGATTGCAGAACGGGAGTTGTTTTTATTCAAAAATAGCTACTCGCAATTTAAAATTATTCGTAACTTTGCACTGAAGAGATTAGAGACACGTTAGTAGGAAAATGAAGCGAGATTTAAGGTTTCTTCTTCAAGAAATCGGTAGGAAGATGAAACAAGAACCAAAACATTTGGCCAACGACATGGAACACATTTCGTCTGTGCTGGCGAAACGGCATATTAACCTGAGCAGTCAGTCACTGAAGAAACTGCTCGACCTGTTTACAGGCAAGCGAAAGCTGTCGCCTGAGGCTCTGAATCGCTTGGCTCTGTTTGCCGGTTTCCAGAGTTGGAGTGACTTAAGCGATGCCCTACATGGTGAGACGGACGCATCGGTGAACTATGAGGAAAGAGAGGAAGATGGGCAGAAATGATTTCAGAATTATCTTAACAAATAGCCTCCCCTAAGACCGTAGAGCCCAAAACAAAAGAGGATATGCCTAAATGGGCATACCCTCTTTCGTATGGTTTAATCTCCATGCTCATTGTGACAAAGGTCTTCACAATGGCGAAAGTAGTCTTAGCTGTTCTTAGTGATGACACGCTTTTCCTTGATACGAGCAGCCTTACCTGTGAGTTTGCGCAGATAGTAGAGCTTAGCACGACGTACCTTACCATGCTTGTTCACCTCGATGCTTTCGATGGCGGGAGACTCTATGGGGAAGATACGCTCTACGCCAACGGTACCTGACATCTTGCGAACGGTGAAACGCTTCTTGTCTCCATGCCCGTTGATCTTGATAACCACGCCACGATAGAGCTGAATACGCTCTTTAGAACCCTCGACGATTTTGTAAGCGACTGTGATAGTATCACCTGCCTTGAACTCAGGGAACTTCTTGCCGGTTGCAAATGCTTCTTCAGCAACTTTAATTAAATCCATTGTTTTGATCATTAAATATTGTTTGTCGTTCCAACCCAACATAGCCTGAAGACTCATCCCTCAACCAGCGGTTAGGCCGAAAAGCGCTGCAAAATTACCAATTTCCGATGAAATATAAAAACAAATAGCTCCTTTTTTCTTAACTTTGCAGCATAAAACTCGAAATTATGAAGAATATCCTTTTATTATTTGGGGTAGCTGCCGTTAGCTTATTGACTATATCTTGCAAACAACAACAGTATCAGTTGGCAAGCGTGGAGCGTACCAGAATTCTGGTGGACAGCCGTTATGACGCCCACCCTAATGCGGAGGCCGAAACCTTTATGGCGCCCTACAAGCATGAGGTAGATTCGATCATGGAACCCGTGGTGGGTACAATCGATCACTACATGGCGGCCAAGAAACCGGAAAGCGACATCAGCAACTTGCTGGCCGACATCCTTGTGTGGAGCGGAAAATCATTCAACGAGAAGCCGGACTTCGGCATTTACAATATGGGTGGCATCCGTGCGGCGTTTGCCAAGGGAAAGGTGACCTACGGCGATGTGCTGAACGTGGCACCATTTGAGAACAAGATCTGTTTTCTTACACTGACAGGCGAAAAGGTGCTGCAGTTGTTTCGCGAGATTGCCAGTACGGGTGGCGAGGGTGTGAGCCACGGCGTGAAACTTGTAATCACATCCGATGGTAAACTGAAATCGGCTCTGCTGAATGGCAAAGAGATTGATCCCACTGCATCTTATCGCGTGGCAACGCTCGACTATCTGGCGCAGGGCAACGACCGGCTGACTGCCTTCCTATCGAAAACAGATGTGGTTTCGCCGAGCGATCAGAAGCACGACATACGTTATATCATTGTAGATTACTTCAAAGAAAAGGCTACTCAAGGTGAAACGGTGAACGCGCAAGTGGAAGGTCGAATCACAATAGAAAACTAAAACGAATGAACATGAAAGCAATGAAACGAAACATATTGATTGCCCTACTGCTGATGCTCACCACCGGCATGGGCTTTGCACAGAAACAGAAGACACTGACCATACTTCATACCAATGATACCCATAGCTGCATATATCCCCTGAGCAAAAATCTTGCCGACACAATGCTGGCCGGTCGGGCAGGTTTTCTGCGCCGCATCGCTATGCTGGAGGAGGAGCGCAAGAAAGACCCGGAATTGCTGCTCTTCGATAGTGGCGACTTCTGTCAGGGTTCGCCTTACTACACGCTCTATCAGGGCAAAGTGGAAGCTGAGCTAATGAACCGTATGGGTTATACGGCTGGCACGATTGGCAATCATGAGTTCGACTTTGGATTGGAAAAGATGGCGGAGATCTTCAGTATGCTAAACTTTCCCATCGTGTGTGCCAACTACAAGTTTCACCGGTACAATCTGCAAAACATCGTGCACCCGTATTACATCTTCAAGCACGAAGGATTGAAGATTGGCGTATTCGGTCTCGCGCCGAAGTTGGCCGGACTGGTGGATAAGAAGAATTACGAGGACACGGAGTACCTCGACCCCATCACCACAGCCCAGCAGATGGCAGACTTGCTGCACAAGAAGAAATGCGATTTGGTGATATGTCTCTCACACATCGGATGGGAAGACAAAGACATGGATGACCAGAAGCTAATCAGCAAAACACGTGGCATCGACCTTGTGCTGGGCGGGCACTCACACACCTATTTCAAGACACTGCGCTATGTCAAGAACCTTGATGGCAAGCCCATCCCTGTAGACCAGAACGGCAAGCACGCAATATTTGTGGGTAAAATGAAGCTGAACCTCTCCCGTAAATAATAGAGGTTATTCAAAATAAAACGTCAGCACAATCATCTTGCTCCTCGCCTTGTTCACCGAACTGGCATAGGGGCGCATGGCGGCATCTTTGAGACTATTGGGGTGATTGGTGTCAAGGCTGTTGGTCAGACCATACATAAACTTGAGTTCTGGTCGCAATTTGAAGAAAGGCAGATAGAAATCACAGCCCACGCCAGCCTCTAAGTAGAGGTCGTAGCGCTTCAACTTAAGATAATCTTCCGAACTGCCACTGAGATTGATCACAGGATTGAGACCGACCATGACGTATGGGCGATGATTGTTGAAGCGTTGTGCGGCAAAGATAAGATCCATTGCACAACTGATATATACCGTCTTCATGGTCTGATTGCGGGCAATCAGCGAATCGACTGATATCGGATTCATGTTGTGGAAAGAGATGTGCCGCGTACCGAAATACAATGCAGGAGCCAAGCGAAACTGGAAGTGCTGGTTGAGTCGCAACTCGCCCAGCACACCCACATTGAATCCATTATCCCATCGGTCTTGGTCGGTGGTGATGGTGTATTCGTGCGTTGTGCCATCCTCGTTGGTAATGATCTGCGGGCCGATGTTGGTAAACTCCAAGTCTTGAACATGGGTGCCAACCAAAATGCCGAAGTGAAACTTGCGGAGGTCTGTGTAAGGCCGATTCTCCACTGCGCGCTCCTGAGCCATCGCATTCATCATGCCTGCCAGTATGATGATAGTCAACAGTATTCTTTTCATATAGCCCTATAACGTGTATCCGCCTGCTTTTATTGTACCATTGAGGAAGTAAATGCAGCAGATAATAGCTAAGACACATACCCATTTCTGATTAGACAAGGTTTAAATACCATGAAAAGTTGTCATTATTTGTAGGTAGTTCGGATTATTTTCTTAACTTTGCATCATACCAAGTAGGTATTCGCCGTAATTCTGCAAGGAATACATATTATACAAAAACATTATTATATTTAAAGAAAAAATTATTATGGCTTACGTTATTAGCAATGACTGTGTTGCCTGCGGCACATGTATCGATGAGTGCCCCGTATCAGCTATCTCTGAAGGCGACATCTATTCAATCAACGCAGATGAGTGCACAGAATGCGGTGCCTGCGCTGCCGTTTGTCCTTCCGAAGCTATCAGCCTTCCATAAGGAAATCAGTATTTAAGTTAAAGAATGCGGGGATACCTTTTACCGGGTATTCCCACATTTCATTTTAGAGTTGCTAAGCAGGTCTATAAAGTTTGCCGGATTGATGACAGAAAATATCTGTACGCGCATTACCAGATGCCTGTAATCGGATTACCAGATTGTCAATTCAATCTGCCTATCAGTTTTTGATAGCCAAAGATCGTCCATTTGATACAGCCGGTGTGAAGGAGGCTGTGAATATCCACATCAAGTAAGAACTGAACATCAAGCGTTATAATTCTGTCATGATTCGTTGTTTTATTATCAATATGATTTTTCAGCGATTTCCCCTCACGTCAACAAACACAGCATAAGACCTTAGATCACACCGCATTTTCTGCCTTATACCAATGATGTATCACCCCACCAAGCTCGAATTTTTCCACAAATTTCAATCCGGCTTTCTCCAACACTCTGCCAGACGCAATGTTGTTACAATCGGTCAAGGCATAGACCGCATCAGCTTTCAGCGTTTCAAAAGCATAATTAAGCGAGGCAACTGCTGCTTCTGTAGCAAACCCCTGCCCCCAATATTTTCTTATTATTCGATATCCGATGTCATAATAATTTGTATGCCCGTTTATCGTTTCCGTAACATACTTCAGGCCTGCCCATCCGATAAAGTTGTTCGTGGCTTTTTCGACAACAGCCCAACGCCCAATGCCGTTATCAATGTATTGCTGCCGGATAAAACTTATCACCTCAACAATCTGTTCCTTGTCAAGCACAGGGCTGTCCCCCAAATACCTATGCACTTCCGGGTCGGAATCAAGTTCAAACATTCCTGTGACATCTTGTGGCAGAAGTTCTCTTAGAAGCAGCCTGTTGGTTTCGACAAATATTTTCATACTCTCATCGTTACTTTATGAGCTCTTTAGAAAGGCTTGCTGGTGTCGATAAGCAAATCATGTATCAGTTGCAGTGTAGTCTGTCCTGTGGTGCTATGCAGCGAGCTGTTCAGATAGTACGTGGTCATATTCAGTTTCTCTGCCATCAACTGAGGGGTTACCATCTGCATGCGGCTGTTTAGCAGGTGCTGTTCCACACGCTGTTAATCTATATCATCTCTTCCATATCATATATATAACGAGCTATTTCCCATTTTCGTATATGATAGATTCACGGGCGTCTTGTTTTATCTTATCCTATCGACCGACTGACTATCTGAAATCCCCCGTCGTCTTTAAACACCGGTTCCGTGTCCTCAGATAGAGCTTGCCACCCATCTCATGCAACGCCGAACTTACGGTGACAATGCGAGCTGACTTGCTTTATCTCTGCAGACCCACCAGCAACTTGACAAAAACGTCGAGCCAACCATACTTCGACTTAATCTCCTCGGCAAACCTCTTTACCTCTGCCAGTGAAAGGAAATCGGCCACATAATAGTCTACGTCTTCACTGTTCGCGCTTTGTTTCACGCGCATCCAAGCGTCTTTTGCCTTCTGCGGATTTCGTCCGTGCATGATAACACGATAACCTTGCTTTACCAGTGCCTGTGCCGTTTCCAGTCCGATGCCATCTGAAGCACCTGTAACCAATGCTATTTTCTTTTCCATATCATTTGTTGTTTTTAAATTTGCTGGTGCAAAGTTAAGGTGCTTTTCTTGCTAACCGATTAAACAAAACGTAGGGAAGATTATACAGACTTGGAAATTCTGTGAATTCTGGCAGCTCGTCGCATCGTGTTCTTGACGGATAACGCTCTTGGATGTGAAGTTGTGCCGCCATGCCCGGACGTATGGTTCTCCAAGTGCTCAACATCCTCTTGCTCTGCACGTTTCGTCACCGCTTCTCGCCCTGACAGGCACGTACAGCGTTCGGTGTACGTGCGTACGACATTCGGTGTACGTGCGTACGACGTTCGGTGTAC
>CAUTTP010000112.1:0-8067 GCA_963541305.1 uncultured Prevotella sp. | reverse complement strand
GCCAAATGAACGGATGTTTATCCGACATTTGGCTCTTATACTAAGCGAAGCAATTATTCTTTTATACTCTTATTCTGTTCTGACACACCCTCCGGATGAATGATTGTGTCTGCCGGTCATTCCAGTATCAGGACGGTGACACCACGCGCTGCCTGTGCACCCATCACTAATGCTTGCTCAATGTCGGCCGTCTTGGAAGGGCCGCTGATGAAAGTGCCGAAATTGTACTCATCATTGAAATGCACCATCTTATAGGCCTCGTGCATGTTGTTCACGATGTTCTGCTTGTCGAGCACTATCACGAGATACTCCGAGATGAAGCAGATTGCTTTCTCTTTCATCGTCTGTGGAATCCAGATGCAGGCGTTTTCGGCCACTCCGAACGAGCCGGCGATAATGCCTACGTCGGTGCCGTTCAGTTCGTTGGCCTCCGTCACGGTATCGGGATTCTTGTCGGCGATAGTGATGTAAGACAGGTTCGACGCAAACACCTTAGCCTCAGGATAGAGGTTGCGGATGATTTGGTTGAGGTCGTCGGTCTTCTTGGCCACGGCCACTTTGCCGCCCTGCACACCCACCATCTCTACAAACTGCGCGTAAATATCGGGATATTGTATGCCCACAAAATTCATATCAGGCATATCATGCTGCTCCTTCGTGTTGCTACGGAGCTTATCGAACAATTCTTCTTTTCTCATATCTGTATGCCTAACGGGTTATTTCTTGTTTTGATCTTTCCACCACTGATGGAACGACTTCTTGGAAAACGTGGGCATGGAGTGCCCGATACCCCATGCATTCAGCTTGTCGTTTCGGGTGAGCGATTCGGGAATGTAGTTGACGAGCGGTGCAAACTTTAATGCCGTGACGTAGAGCGACGGATTATCAAACATCACTTTCATGCCTTTCGACATCACTTTCTTCATCGCATCGGCCTTTCCAATCTTATCAAGTTCCTGCCGCCACAAGTAAACTTGCGAGCCCGGGCTCACCTCTGCCGGGCAAACGTTGTCGCAACTCAGGCAGAGCGAACATGCCGACACATTCTCACTGTACGTCACGGGATTCTTCAGCATACCGAGATTGATACCGATAGGACCGGGAATGAAGTAATTGTAGCTGGCTCCGGTAGAACGGCGATACACCGGACATGTGTTCATACATGCACCGCAGCGAATACATTTCAAGGTCTCCCAGTGTTCCTCGTTGGCAATAATCTCGCTGCGTCCGTTGTCGAGCAGCACTACGTGCATTTCTGCTCCGGGGCGGGCTTGCCGGAAGTGGGAGGTATAAGTGGTGGTGGGTTGCCCCGTACCGCTTCGCGCGAGCAGGCGTTGGAACACGGCCAGACTGTCGTAATCGGGCACAAGTTTCTCGATGCCCATGGTCACGATGTGCAGTTTGGGCATGGAGGTAGTCATGTCGGCATTGCCCTCATTGGTGCACACCACGATGTCGCCGGTCTCTGCCACGCCGAAATTGCAGCCGGTTAGTCCGGCCTCAGCTTCCATAAACTCATTGCGCAGACTCACGCGCGCGCAATAGGTAAGATAGGTGGGGTCGTTATTTCCTTTCTCGGGAGAAATGCCCCTCCGCTCAAACTCTTCGGCAATCTCCTCGCGGGTAATGTGAATAGCAGGCATCACAATGTGAGCAGGTGCCTTGTGCATCAGTTGGAGAATACGCTCTCCGAGGTCAGTCTCCACCACATCGATACCGCGCTCGATGAGGTAATCGTTCATCTCACACTCCTCCGTGAGCATCGACTTCGACTTCACCATCTTACGCACCTTGTGGGTTTCGAGGATTCCATATACTATCTCATTCAGCTCGGCGGCATCTTTAGCCCAGTGCACAATAACGCCACGACTCTCAAGCCGGCTTGAAAACTTCTCCAAGTAATCGGCCAAATGGGTCACGGTGTGGCGCTTGATATCGGAGGCAAGGTCTCGCAGATGTTCCCACTCAGGGAGCTTGGAATCCTGAATATCGCGTTTGGTGCGCACTGCCCAGAATGTCTTGTCATGGCGCGTCACCTTATCTCTATCTTTCAAGATCTCGGTAGACCTCTTGGAATGTAAAGTACTCATGTCTTTAGTTGTTGGTTCTTAGTTTAAAATCTGCATTGCGGTCGTCCCTGCCGAAGAGCAAGACACGCTTGGAGTGTGGCTCTTTAGTCCAGTCCGGCAGCCAAAATCTCTGCCACATGCACGAACTTGATAGGCTTGTTCTGCTTTTTGGCAATACCCGCCATGTGCAACAGGCATGAGGAATCGGGGCCGGTGACAAACTCTGCGCCCGTAGCGATATGGCGCTCTATCTTGTCTTCGCCCATACGTACCGACACTGCCGGCTCTTCCACGGAGAACATTCCGCCAAATCCGCAGCACTCATCCTTGCGCTCGGGCTCCAGCACGGTGATACCTTTCTTGAGTTGCAAGAGGTCGATTATCTTATTGAAAGGCTTGATATTGCGCTCCGAAGGCGATGAGAGGCCAAGCTCACGCACGCCGTGACAACTGTTGTGCACACTCACAACGTGGGAGAACTCGCCCGGAATCGTATTCACCCTCACCACGTCGTGCAGGAACTCCACGATGTCCACGGTCTTCCGGGGCGCCTCGCATACGTGCCCTTCATCCTTGAGCAGACGCGGATGGAAATAACGCACAAAAGCCGCACACGATGCAGACGGAGCTACAACATAGTCGAACTCATTAAACAGATCCTCGTATTTCTCTGCCAAAGGCTTTGCCATATCTTCAAAGCCGGCATTGGCCATAGGTTGCCCGCAACAGGTTTGCCTCTCGGGATAACTCACATCCAGACCAAGATGTTTGAGGAGCTTCAATGTAGCAACGCCAACCTCCGGGTAAAGGGCATCTACATAACAGGGAATAAATAATCCTATTTTCATAATGTTTCGTTACAATCGATAGCGCAAATGTAATGAAAAAATAGCGTTATGACACAGATTTGCAGATATTTAACAATGTTGTTTCGAATATTTTCTGAAAAAATAGCTACAGACCACGGAAAGGCGGGCATGCCGGAAGTCCTGCTTCCGGCATGCCTTGCTATGACAAAGTTTATAAAAGACAGTCATAATACTTCTTTTATTCAAAGGATTAGACGATAAAATTATCTGACAAACCATCCCCACAGACCAGCCTTTTCAGGCTCCTTCGTAACGCCTTGATAATCAGCACGATACATTTTACGTTTCAAAACCATTGGTTTTGCACCGAGAAAGCGGCCTAATCGCACCGCGATCTCAACGTTCTCGCATGGCGAAAGCACCCTTATCGCGATGCGAAAGCTATGCTATCGCAAGGCGAGAAAACGAAAAATCATGTCAAATTTCGTCTTTAACCGCATAACCATCTGATGCTCTGATATTTACGTAACCCCCTCCATTTTTCGCGTATTTCGGACAAAAGATTTTCAATTTTGCTACACGCAAATCTCCAGAGAGTATTTGTCAAGATAATTCTGAAATAAAAAAAGGATACACCGAATGGCATACCCTTTTCTGTCCAACAGGTGATTACGACTTAGTATTCCAGCACCGTGGGAAGCTCCTTAGCCTGATCAATCATCTTTTGCACCTCGCTGATTGAAGGCACACGGTTTACGAGGTTCTTCCGGTCGTTGATTTCGACCAACTTGGGCTGAAGATTTTCTGCCAAGCGATGCTTCAATTCCCTCACGGTATCTACGCCGGCTGCCTCCAATAGTTCTGAGAACTGCGGGCCTATGCCATTGATACGCATGAGGTCGGCATGGTTGGCCCATGTCAGAATGAGCTTACTGCTGATTCCTGTCTCCTCTGCCAAGGCCTTGCGTCCTGCGGGTTTGGCACACTTCTCCAAGAGTTCGTCTACAGTATGAATACCAATGGCGGTCAATTTCTGTGAATAGACTTCACCGATTCCTTCTACGTCAATAATCTTGTAACTCATTTTTCTTCTGTTTTTAGTTTAACTTACGGGTTGCTTTATTTGGACAAATATAGGACAAATCCTTGAAAGTCAAAACTTTTTTTATCCTTTTTTACGAAAAAAAGATGCGAAATGCATTAACTTTGCAGTTGAAAAGAGTATACCTATGCTGCTTGATATAATAATCAAAGACAATGGGAAGAAATAAATATTCGCAGAAAGAAATAAATGAGATAGGCCGATTGCTCCGGCTGAAGAATGCTGGCAACCGATTTAAACAGAAGATGATCAGGCATGATCTGCGTGTGGATTATGAGTTCAACATATCTGATTTCAACGTGCCGGGCAAGGCCTTTGGCGAAGAGGAGCTGCAAGATGCCATCAAACGCGGTGCTATCCAGATTCTCGACGATGCCACTATAGAGGCGATGAAAGCCAAACGGGCACGTGATAAAGCACGCGATGCCGCTCGGAAAGAGCAGGAAGCTGTAGCCGCAGGCGAGGCAACCGACTGGCAAGAGGCTATGAAAGAATGGAAAGAGTGGGAAGATCAAGAGAAAAATAACGCTTCAAACGATTCTAAGGATGAGTGAAATTACCCCCCAAAAGATGCTGCTGATTATCGATCCACAGGTTGATTTCATTTGCGGTTCGCTGCCCGTCGATCATGCAGCAGAGGCTATGGATGCCTTGGCTCAATACGTGAAAAGTCATGATGACGACTATGCCGTCAGGATAGTAACCTCTGACTGGCATCCTTTTCGCCATAGTTCGTTCGATCGCGAGGGCGGCATGTGGCCGCCCCACTGCGTTCAGCATTCTGCCGGTGCAGCCATCTGGCAACCGCTGTTGGAGGCTCTGTATCAGGCAAAGGGCGGTTTCACCTTGTTGTATAAGGGCGACCAAATCGACAGAGAGGAATATTCCATCATGCAAAACGAGCGATCTTCCGAGATTCTCCGTACGCTGATCAAGGCACTGCGAATCGGTCAGGTTGATATTTGCGGATTGGCGGGCAACGTCTGCGTGCTCAATACCGCCAAAGATATGCTGGATATCTACGGTTCATCCATGCTCAATATCCTTACGACCTATTCGCCCTCGCTCGACGATGGCAGTGAGTTGGTAGGATTCATGCAGGAAAACGGCCTATAAGTCAGGCTGTCGACCTATAACGGAAGGAAGGACAAACTGCTCTCCTTCCTTTTTTATACTCCAAAAAGGGATGCCTTTTTCATCCGTAAATTCCTTCATCCGCCATGCCGACTGGAATCCGCTTGCCACAAAATGCATGGGTACAAACATCCCCACCTCGAAGCGATCGATGAGCTGCCGACCGCCACGCGTATAGCCATTTCCTATACGACCGTCAATGGGAAACATCACGAGATCGAACGAGCTGGCGTGCTTGGCTATGTCTTTTAGTTCCCCCAAGTATAGCTTTTCCTCTTTCTCCGGGTCGATTTCCTCTTGAAACTCTTCACTGTAAATCGTTCCACCCGAATAGTCGTCGGTGAGAAAACGGGCATACCAGTTGTTTAAGTCGCCTGCATGAAATATGCGTTTTCCTTCGCTCTCAATGATCCACGACACTCCGCAGTCATTGCTTCCACAAGCCGTGAGCTTCAAACGCTTGTCAGCCCATATTCCACCCTTAGCCAACCACACGTCGGCCTCGTCTTTTTGAGCCCGGCGATGACGTAAGATATCCTTTGACAGGATATAGGTTATATTCTTCTTCATCGACCTCCAGCCCAGTATTTCACGTGTGAAATGATCCTCGTGAAAGTGGCTCGACAACACGTACATTGGTTTGTTCGACCGCAAAAGGTCTGTCATCACGTTGGCGGGATCCATCCAAAAGTCGATGACAATGATGCAATCGCAGGTTTCTATGGCAAATCCACTGTGGAAAATATAGGTCAGTTTCATCTTGTTTTGTTCACTTATTTACCGACATCAGGGTTGCGCGATATTGCGTCCAACGACATAGCCTGTCGTCCACGCCGCCTGAAGGTTGAATCCTCCGGTGATGCCATCCATGTCGAGCACTTCGCCTGCAAAGTAGATGCCCTTACAAAGCTTGCTTTCCAGTGTATTATAGTCAATATTGTCAAGTGCAATACCGCCACAGGTCACAAACTCTTCACGATAGGCACCCTTGCCCATCACCTGATAAATGTCGTTGGTCAACGTCTCGATGAGTCGGTTGATACCTTTCTGTCCTACTTCTGCCCACTTCTTGTCGACCTCCAATTGCGTCTTCTGCAAGATGTATTTCCACAATCGCGAAGTCAGGTTGTAGGGGCGAATCGTAATCAATTGCTTCTGCGGATGACGGACGGCGATGCCTGTTACCTCTTCCTCCACCTTGCTGCGGTTGGCCTCGTTCACCCAATTTACGGCGACAGGCACCTTGTAATCATGTCCGTACAGATAGCGGGCACCATACGACGAGAGTTTCAATATGGCTGGCCCGCTCATTCCCCAATGAGTGATGAGTAACGGTCCCTGCGCTTTCAACTTGGTGGAGGGAATGGATGTCATCGCAGGATTGACCACCGTACCCATGAGCGCCAACAATCGGCGGTCGTCAATGTTGAAGGTAAACAATGATGGAATAGGTTCCTCCACATTGTGCCCTAATGCTTGCAGGTATTTCAAATCCGCAGGCCGAGAGCCGCCTGTAGTGATTGCCACCCTGTCGAAAGTCTGTGATTTGCCGTTTTGAAAACTCAATGTCCACCCACCTTGCGGAGCGGCTTTTAGTTCATTGAGCCGGTAACCCGTCAATATCTTTACCTTCAGGCGGTGTGCATTCTGCGTCAGACAGTTGACTACGCTCATCGCATCCTGCGAAACTGGAAACACGCATTGATCTTCCTGCACAGTGAGAGCCACGCCGTGAGCCTCAAACCATTCGAAAACATCCTTTTCGTTAAACTGCTTGAACAATCGCTTTAACAGATTATGACCGCGCGGATAGGCTTGCTTCAGGTTGGTAATCCCTTCAAATGTGTTGGTCAGATTGCATCTCCCACCACCCGTGACGGCTACCTTTGCCAGCACATTCTGCGCTTTCTCGATGATGGTCACTTCTGCTTCGGGGTTGGTCTGTTTGGCTGTGATGGCGGCAAAAAATCCTGCCGCGCCACCTCCCACAATGGCGATATTGGGTTTTGTCATATCCTGTATATCATTGCTCCTTATGAATGCGCTAAGTTACAAAATATTTTTATATAATAATCGTCATGTTCCCATATTATCGCCACAATTCCGTATCTTTGCATAGATGCCTGTCTTTTGAGTCGGCACCTGCTTTCAGCCTTTCCCAGTGGGTTGCTGCAAGGCGGACAATACACACCAATTCAGCACATACAAGACATATTATTATGAGTGAAATCAATAAACTATTGGAGAACAATCGTCTCTTTTTGCGTGATAAAGGACACGAGCGCCATCGCACCGACTCCGGCATACCCAGTCGGTCGGTGCTCATTCTGTCCTGTATGGACACTCGTCTGAGCGTGATGCTCTATGATGCCCTCGGCATTGAGAATGGAGAGTGCAAGGTGGTGAAGGTGGCAGGCGGAATCATTCTCGATGATTACGATTCGGTGATGCGGTCGATTATCGTCGGCATATATGAATTGGGGGTGAAGGAGATTATGGTCATTCACCACACCGACTGCGGTGCGGGCAAGATGCACGGCGACCATGTGAAAGCGGAAATCGCACGTCGCTTACCCCCAGAGCGATTGGAAGCAGCGGGCAAGGTGATCGACATAGGGCAATGGCTCGAAGGATTCGGCCATACCGAGAGCAGCGTGCACCGCACGATATGCAAGATTAAGAACCACCCGCTCGTTCCCCGTGATATCATCGTACGAGGATTTATCATCGACTCCGAGACGGGCGAGCTGGTCGAGATTGATTAACCTGCATGGGGCATACACTGTCAATTGGAGGGTGTATCGGAATGAAAGCATAAGCGTATAAACGAATAAAAACCATCACTTTGTGCACGAATGAAGCCAGATAAACAGGTGTTTATTCAACATTTGGCTTTTATACAGAGCAAAGCGATTATTCTTTTATTCTCTTATTCTATTCTGATACACCTTCT
>CAUTTP010000111.1:0-8135 GCA_963541305.1 uncultured Prevotella sp. | reverse complement strand
CTGACGGTCGCCAACTTTGCGAAGCCCTTGCGATAGCATAGGTTTCGCATGGCGAAAGCGGCCTAATCGCACCGCGATCTCAACGTTCTCGCATGGCGAAAGCACCCTTATCGCGATGCGAAAGCTATGCTATCGCAAGGCGAGAAAACGAAAAATCATGTCAAATTTCGTCTTTAACCGCATAACCATCTGATGCTCTGATATTTACGTAACCCCCTCCATTTTTCGCGTATTTCGGACAAAAGATTTTCAATTTTGCTACACGCAAATCTCCGGAGAGTATTTGTCAAGATATTTTCAATTTATTTTTTTTCTCTTCGTATGGGTTACGTTTCCCGCCTTTGCATTGCCCGTTTCGTGTTGGCAGATTACAAAAAAAGCAGCCAACCCTGACGAGATGGGTTGGCTGCTTATCATCAGAAGAGTATGGGAGATGCTATTTCACCTCCTTTAGTATACATGTTTTGTATGAAAATCGCTTGTCAACAATGATCAGGCTCATCGGTTGCATGCTCCACGACATCTCTTCCTTGTCACGCTTCACGCTGTAAGTCAGTGTCAGCGTGTCGTTATTTTCTGTAAGTTTGCCGAGGATGATCTCCGTATGGTGGTTGGTAATGGGTAATACCACGCCGATAACAAACTCTTTCTTGAAGTCGATCTCGGTGGGTAGCCCGTCGCGCCCCATCACGGGCGCTGCGCCATAGAGGCGCTCAAAGTCTTTCCTGTCGGTCACTATCGGGTTGTCGGGAATCTCAGCATTATTGTTAAAGAAGTAGTGGTTGGCAACCTTATAATCAATTACGGTGTCTTGTTTGCCATTCTGCTTGGAAGTATTGCAGGCAGAAAAGATGAGAGCAAGTGCTGTCATGGCAAGTAATGAAAGTTTGTGCATATTGTCTTTTGTTTTATTGATAAATGTGTAGCGGCGGCAAATCTTGCTTGCCAGACCATAAGTTTTAACTTTCTGTAACATGATGAATCATTTTACTGCTACACAGCAAGCCGCTGAAGGTGAGTCCGCCATTGACCATCAGCAACTCGTAGCCAAAACGATAACCCGTGGTTGCGGATACTATCGTGTCGAGAGCATAGCAAATCAGCGGCGAGGCAACGCAGATGTAAGGCACCCACGAGTCCTTTACGCCACGTCGTGTGAGCAGTCCGTAGGCAAAGAGCCCGAGTAGCGGACCGTAGGTGTAGGAACAGATGATGTATATGGCATCGATGACACTTGTAGAGTTGAGGCCTCTGAACAACATGATAAATAAGGTGAAGACCACTGCCATCGCAATGTGTACCCGCTTACGCAGGCGTTCATCCCCCTGTCTGCCGCAGATGTCGACACAGAAACTGGTGGTGAGCGCGGTGAGCGCAGAGTCGGCAGATGAGAACGCCGCTGCCAATACGCCGATGGTGAATAGTACCACCACGACATTGCCTAAATGCCCAGTGGCTGCAAACATCGGCAACAACTCGTCGCCCTGCGCGGGCAGATCGAGCCCTTCCCGTCGTGCCAGAAAGGTGAGCAGAATACCCAGACAGAGGAAAAGCAGGTTGGCAGGAAGAAAGGCGAAGCCGTAGGAGCACATGTCTTTCTGGGCGTCGCGCAGCGTCTTGCAGGTCAGATTCTTCTGCATCATATCCTGATCGAGGCCGGTCATTACGATGGTGACGAACATTCCGCTGAAGAATTGCTTCCAGAAGTTCTGCCGGCTCACCCAGTCGTCGAATACAAACACCCGGCTGTGGGCGTCGTTAGCTATTGCGTCGACAGCCTCTCCCACATTCATTTGAAGTGCCGACATGACATGAAAGATAATCAACACCAATGCTGTGAACATGCAAAGGGTCTGAAAACTGTCTGTCCACACCAGCGTCTTGATACCGCCTCGACGGGTATAGATCCAGATGAGGCATACCATCACTGCCGCAGTCGCGGGAAACGGGATGCCGTAAGCGTCGAGCACGAAGTGCTGAAGAATGATACACATCACATAAAACCGCACGGCAGCTCCCGTCATCTTGGAAAGGATGAAGAACCCCGCGCCCGTCTTGTATGACCTCGTCCCGAATCGTTCTTGCAGATAAGAGTAGATGGTGGTGAGATTCATCCTATAATAAACCGGCAGCAAGACGAAAGCCACAGCAAAATATCCTGCGATGAATCCTATACACATCTGCAGGTAGGTCATATCGGTTTTGAGTGTCATACCCGGAACAGATACGAACGTGATGCCCGAAATACTGGCGCCCACCATGCCGAAGGCCACCATATACCATGGCGACCGGCGGTTGCCACGGAAGAAAGCGTCGTTGTCCGAATGGCTGGTCGTGAGGCGGCTTACCAGCAGAAGGATGGCGAAGTATGCCAGTATGGTAATGATAATCAGCATAATTGAAGGCTTATGGTGACATGATTCCACCGTTACGCGTGCAAAGATACGAAATAAGTGTGATGAAAAAATATGAACATACAATAATATTCCTTGACACTTCTCGTTTCATTGTTAGATATAACCTGAACAATAACTACATAAATTTATCGTAGCAATCTCAATGAAAAAGAAATTTACTTTATTATTCTTAGCAGTCATGATACCGCTTTTGGCGTTTTCTTCAGCAAAGGCAGTATATGAAAATGTGGTACCTGCTCCGCAGAATGTGCAGGCACAAAAGGGCAGTCCATTTATGTTGAGCCAAGATGTGGTGATCTATTATACGGCTGGTGATGCCGAGTTGGAACGCGATGCTCGGTTCTTGTCCGACTATATCTATGACATGACGAAGTTGCGCCTGCAGACGGCTCACGCCAAAGGTAAGGTGAAGAGTGGTATCAGTCTGCAACTTGCCGGCAAGAGTGCCAAGTCGGCGAAAGCCGAAGGTTATCTGCTTACGGTGAACTCCAAGGTGGTTCAGGTCGAAGGCAGCGATGCAGCTGGCGTGTTTTATGCCGTGCAGACCTTGAGAAAGTCGCTTCCCGTGCTTGCGAAGGCCGATGCCGTAGAGCTACCGGCCGTAATCATCAGCGATGCTCCCCGCTTCGGTTATCGTGGTATGCACCTTGACGTGGCACGCCATTTTTTGCCGGTGGAGTTTGTCAAGACCTTTATCGACATGATGGTGCTGCACAATATGAACCGTTTCCATTGGCATCTCACGGAAGATCAGGGATGGCGTTTGCCTGTAGAGCAGTACCCCCGACTTATTGAGGTGGGGTCGAAGCGTGCCGGTACGGTGGTCGGCTACGATGGCGAGATAACAGACGGTATACCTCAAGAGGGCTATTATACCGACGACGATATACGCGGTATTGTGCGTTATGCTGCCGAGCGCCACATCGTCATTATTCCCGAGATAGACATTCCCGGCCACACGATTTCAGTTTTAGCATCCTATCCGGAGTTGGGTTGTACCGGAGGTCCATACGAGGTAGGCCAGTATTGGGGTGTGTATCGTGATATTTTGTGTGCCGGAAACGAGCAGGTCTATACCTTCGTCAACGCTGTGCTTGATAAGGTGTGCAAGCTCTTTCCCAGCGAATATATCCACATTGGTGGCGATGAGTGTCCCCGCGACCGCTGGGAGAATTGTCCCAAGTGTCAGGCCATGATTGCCCGCGAAGGGCTGAAGGGCGACAACAAACATAGTGCAGAGGCGTTGCTACAGGGCTATTTTACCCGCCGCGTGCAGCATTATCTGGCGGGTAAAGGCAAGAAAGTCATTGGGTGGGATGAGCTGTTGGAGTGCCAAGTCGACACGACGGCCACTATCATGTCGTGGAGAGGTGCCGAACCGGGTACTATTGGGGCAGACTTAGGTCATGACGTAATCATGACACCGGCCAAATATCTCTATTTCAATCGCTACCAGACGAACGAACATCGCTACGAACCATGGTCGACCAACAGCACTGCAACTATCGACAATGTGTACAGTTTCGAGCCTGTAGCCCCCACGCTCAGCGAGACTGCGAAGAGACATATCGTCGGCGTGCAGGGTTGTTTGTGGGGTGAGTATGTGAAGTCGGCCAACGACGCGCAGTATAAGGTACTTCCCCGTATGGCTGCTCTGGCTGAGATACAGTGGTTGCAGCCCGGGCAAAAGAACTATGACGCTTTCAAAGGACGGTTGGGCGAGCTGCGTCATATCTATGAGCTTTATGGTTGGAAGTATGCCCGCAATCTCTGGCCTGATGACTTCCGCCGTGAGGTCAAGCAGAATTAAGGTGCTGTAAAAAATCATTCACAACGCATTCAGTCTAATAATTTATGAGTAATTTTGCCACGCATTATGAGTTATCTCGATATATTGTTGTTGTCCGTGGCTTTGTCTATGGATTGTTTCACTGTAAGCATTGTGGGTGGCGTATTGCTAAAGCAGAAGCGGTGGGGAGTGATTCTCCGCATGAGTTTCTTCTTTGGTTTGTTTCAGACTGTGATGCTTTTTATCGGTTGGTTAGCTACCACTTGACTGGCACAGTATATTGAGGATTATGACCATTGGATTGCTTTCGGCCTGTTGTCTGTGCTCGGCGTGCGAATGATCTGTTCTTCGTTTAAGGCGGAAGACAAGCGTCCTTTCAATCCTACCAAACTTAAGACCCAAGTGTTACTGGCAATAGCGACGAGCATTGATGCACTCGCTATTGGCATCTCCCTTGCCTGTACGGGTCACAATCATATCCGCCAGTTAGTATTTCCTCTGGTTGCCATCGGCGTGGTGTCGTTTCTGTCCAGTGTGTGGGGTAACCTATTGGGCATTCACTTTGGGCGCGCCATCCGCCAACGATACAAACCTGAATTGATAGGAGGTATCATCCTCATTCTCATTGGCGTAAAGATACTTGTGTCACATCTTTATGGCGTGTAAATAAGCCCCCTTCCCCTTATCTGAACGGGGAAGGAGGTGAAGGGAGAGAATGCGTTAAAGCGCCACCGGAACCAACAACTTAATACCAAAATTACGTCCCATGTTATAAATACCGGTACGACCTGTCGCCGCATTTGTTCCAATATACTTTAGCCGGCTAAGGTGGCTTTGGTAGGCTTTGTCAAAGATATTATTGGCGGTGAGATAGAGCGATGCTACCTTGCGACCCTTGATTCGGAAGTCGGTACCGGCTGCGATGTTGAAGAGAGTGTATGACGGTGTGGCCGTCTCGGTATCTTCGGCAGCATAGAAGTGGTTCTGTCGGAGGTTACACTCCATACCTACAGATACGTAGGTATTGTTTAATACCTTGCCGTCGCGCACAATGTCATAGCGAAGTTCGGACGTCCAGCGCGGAGCAGGAGTGTAGGGGAGATACTTCGACTCGCGGGGCTGGTGCAGCTGCACGCTGTTGACATAAGAGAAGGTGTTCTCGAAATGCAAGGGTTCGATGGGGTGAACGTCGATGCTGAACTCGCCTCCCATGATACGGGCGTCGCCCTGCGTGTATTGAAAAGTTTCGTAGCCATCGGTAATTACGCCGCTGAGCTTGTGCGAGAAGATGTAATTGTCGATGAAGTTGGCGAAAAGCTGCAACTGCATGTTAATGATGGGCGATGAGAAATCCCATCCGGCGTCCACTTGCCAACTGTATTCGGGGTCGAGATCCTTTGAACCTATCTCATACTGTATGCTGCCCTCGTGTACGCCGTTAGATGCCAATTCACTGAGATTGGGGGCACGGAATCCGCGTGACAGGTTGAGGCGGAAGTTCATGTTGTCGGTCAAGGCATACACGGCACCGAGACTTCCTGTGAGTCCGGAGAAGTCGCGCGAGAACTTTTCGAATCGATTCTCCAAAGCATAGCTATGGATATGACGGTTGTCGAAGCGCAGACCGCCGCTGAGGGTCCAGTTGCCCGTGTGCCATGTGGTTGTGCCAAAGGCACCGATGTCGAAGAGTTGGAAGGCAGGGATGAGCACCTCCTCGCCCTTATTGAGCGAGCGTTGGTACATGCCATTCACGCCTGTGGCAAACTTCCAGCCGTTGGTTTCAGGCCAGAGATATTTCACATCGTAATTGATGGTATGGAGTTTGAAATCGAGTTCGGCCTCATCTTTACTCTCCTCATATTCCTGTCGGCGGTTCTGCTGGTATCCCACCACGGCCTTGAGAGTGCCTTGTCCGATGTAGAAGGCATTGTCGAGTACAGCCTTGTAATGATGCACCTGCTGAAAAGGCAGCTCTTTGCCGTAGCTCCAGCTGTCGCCGCGCTCGCCCTCAACGATGCCGGGGGTGAGGTGGTAGTAGGTCAGGTTGAGGTGGCTGTAGCCCCAACTCTTAGTGATACCCAGCAGCGCGTCGGCTGCACGCTCACGAAACTGCGAGCCCAACACGTAGTTGTCGTATTTGTTCTTATACTGGTGAGCCATCTTGTCCGACCATCTGCCGCTCCACACGAATCCGTTTTGGTTGCCCTTGAAGTTCACCGAATAATCGAAGAGACCGTTGTTAGTCTGATATTCGGTGGCGAGATTGGCCTCCATCGTATTTTTAGCCATCACGGGATCGCCGTGGAAAATGATCACGCCGGCCATTGCGTCTGAGCCATACATCAAGGAGGCCGGACCTTTGAGAATCTCTGCCGATGATACGCTCTGCGCATCAATCTCTATGCCGTGCTCGGCACCCCATTGATTGCCCTCCTGCCGCACACCGTCATTGACCACCACGATCCGGTTGAAGCCTAAGCCGCGAATCACGGGCTTGGATATTCCACCTCCGGTAGTGATCTGCGACACGCCGGGCTGCAGGCTCAGTGCGTCGATGATGTTGGTCGACGAGGCAGAATGAAGAGCTTCTGCGCTGACGATAGAAACAGGTGTTGGCGAGTCTTTCATGAGCGATTTGCCCGTGAGGCCGGTCACCACCACCTCGTTGATCATGGCGTTGGACTCTTCGAGAGAGAAGTCGCGCTCGGATGTAATGCCGAGATCGATTGTCTCGACGATGGTGCGGTGTCCAAGATAACTCACCTGCACGCTCACTTTCTTGCGTGGCAGTTGGCCGATGCTGTAATTGCCATTGATGTCGGTGGTGGTTCCCTGATTCAGTTCAGGGAAGAAGATGGTCACTCCAGCCAAAGATTCGCCGCTGGTCTTATCTGTGACATGCCCGCGCAGCTCTGCTTTGCCGGCTTGCGGGGCTGATTCTGCACTGGCGCACATGCAGGTGCACACCATGAGCAGAAGTAATAATATTCTGTTCATTTCGTAAAATGATTTAAGCCTCCTCTGGCCTCTCCAAGTGGGAGGGGGAGGGAAAATATCCATACTTTCGTTGTTGAGATACTGTGGTATGGAGTAGTAGGAGGCGGTGTAATAAAGTGTTGTCTTTAATTCCTAATGAGCGAAGCGAGTGATAGCTCCCTTAACTCCTGAAAAAGATTGGCGGTGCGCGAAGCGAAGGGATGACCGATAGACGGAGCACTGCGTGTCCTCGCCATGAAAATAAGATGGAGCCAACCGTGAAGACGGCAATTGTCAGTGTCGTTATGCCTGATTGCAGAAACGGCAATGCCATAAACTGACAAAGCACACAGTGACCGATATTACTGAAAGTACCATCGGCAAGATGCCCGGGATGAGTTACGTGGTGAAGACAGTCGGCGCATTGGGCGTATGCAGAAACATTCTGATGGTGCACATGCACGGAGGCCAGCACGAGCATTGGGATGAATACCCCAATGAGTATCCATGCATGCCATTGCCGCCGTGTTATGTTGTGCAGTCTCCTCACCATTTATGAATAGTTCTCTCTGGAATAAGATCGATACCTTATTATGAAAAGGTGATTGCAAAGTTACTCCAATTTGCGTAACCCACCAAAAGTATTTCGGGAAAAAGCATGCTGCTTGCTGAAACTTAAATGTAGAGATTGCGAATAATGTTGACAAAGACCCTCTGTAGAATTGCGTGTAGCAAAATTGAAAATCTTTTATCCGAAATACGCGAAAATCAGAGGGGGTTACGTAAATCTCAAAGCATCAGCGAGTTACACGCGAAAAGTAAGAATATGCCATAGATATTCATCTTTTCGTCTTGCGATAGCACCCTTTTCGCATCGCGAAAGCATAGTTATCGCGATGCGAGAACATTGAGATCGCACTGCGATTAGGCCGTTATCGCGATGCGAAAGCTAT